>NZ_JBVIBK010000023.1:0-106331 GCF_055573455.1 Streptomyces sp. NPDC030183 | reverse complement strand
GAGCCGGACCCGGCACCCGAACCGGACCCGCCAGCCGAGCCGGACCCGGCACCCGAACCGGACCCGCCAGCCGAGCCGGACCCGGCACCCGAACCGGACCCGCCAGCCGAGCCGGACCCGGCACCCGAACCGTCGACCGAACCCACGGTCACGGCTTCAGGAACCCGGCGTCGCTCAGGACCCCCTGCCCCTCGGAGGACCGCACGAGCGCGATGAACGCCTTGGCGGCCTTCGCGCTGCGTGCCTCCTTGAGGAGGGCGATCGGATAGTCGTTGACGGCGTCCGCCGCTTCGGGAAACTCCACGCCCTCCACCTTGTCACCCGCGGCGAGCACATCGGTCTTGTAGACCACCGCGGCGTCGGCCTCCTTCAGCTCGACCTTGGTGAGGGCGGCCTTGACGTCCTGCTCGTAGGAGACGGGAGTGAGCCGGAGCCCACTGGCATCGAGCGCCTTCTGCGCGGCGGCGCCACAGGGCACCTCCTTGTCGCACAGCACGACCTTCAGCCCGCTCCTGGTGAGGTCCTTCAGAGAGTCGATCCCGTCGGGATTCCCTGACAGGGTGGCGATCTCCAGCTCATTCCGCACGAACGTCGCGGGCGCCCCGACGGCGTCCCCCGCGTCCGTCACGATCTTCATCGTCTTGGGACTGGCCGACGCGAACACATCCGCCGGCGCGCCCCCGGTGATGCTCGCGGCCAGGGCGTCACTGCCGCCGAAGTTGAAGGTCACCTCGACCCCGGGATGCGCCTTCTCGAACCGCGTCCCCAACTCCGTGAAGCTCTCCTTCAACGAAGCGGCGGCGAAGACGGTCACCTCCCCGGAAACGTCACCCGAGGCCGCCGCCTCCCCACCCCCACCGGAGCCCTCCCCGGCCGAACACCCAGTGACCCCCACCAGCACAACCCCACCGACGAGGGCCCCCCACCGCCCGAGCCGCTTCCGCCGCCCCAGCCACCCCGCCCCGAAAGAACGAGCCACCACGCCCCACTCCTCTCACTCAAGCAGGAACCCATTCTGGCGCACTTACAAGCTGAAGAGGCGTGGTGACATCGCACAAGCGAGACGGCACGCCTACATACCTGGCATGTGCGCTCACCAGGCATCCCCGGCGTGGTCGCGGCGGCCCGAGCGCAGGGCGGTCACAGGCGGCCCGGAACATGACGGTGCCCGTCGCCGCTGCACAAAGCGCCCGCACCACCCACCCCCGAACTCAGACGTGGGAGAGACCGAAGGAAACGAGAAACCCACTCACAGTGATCAGCCCGATAGCCAGGTGGGCGTCCTCGAACGCCTCGGGAATCATGGTGTCGGCCACCATCGCGAGGATCGCCCCGGCGGCCACCGCGGTCACGCCGGCGATGACGGCGGGCGAGAAGGAACCGACCACGGTGTAGCCCAGCACGGCCGAGATCATGCTGGCGCCGGCGATCGCCCCCCACACCCCGAACACATAGCCACGACCACGGCCGGCCTTCTTCATCCCCGCAGAGCTGGACAGCCCCTCGGGAACGTTGCTGATGAACACAGCGGCAACGGTCACAAGACTGACGGCACCGCCGTCCAGCAGGCTCACCCCGATCACCGCGGACTCGGGCACCCCGTCCAACAGCGCCCCCAGGGCCAACGCCATCCCGGACCCACCCTGCTCGTCCTCGGACGGCTGCGCCCGCGCCCGCTGATACCCGGACCGCTTACGATGCCGGGCCCCACGACGGGCGAGCCACACGTTCCCCCCGGTATAGGCCAACGCCCCCACCAGCGCCCCCACGGCGGCAGGAGCAAGCCCGGCCTCCTCGTAAGCCTCGCCCATCAACTCGAAGGAGACGGCCGAGATCAACACCCCGGCCCCGAAGGCCATCACGGCCGCGATCACCTTCTGCGGCACACGCACCGCGAACCCGACCAGGGCCCCCACCAACAACGCGGCCCCCGCGACGAGCCCCCAGAACCCAGCCATCAACACGTCACTCATGCCGCCCCGTGTACCCGCACCCCTCCCGATCGACGTGCACCAGGCGCTGAAAGCCCCAGACCTCCCGTGACAGGCCGACCGACACAGATGCGGATCAGACGGTCCACATACGAGCGTTGGCTTGCGAGCGGAAGGACGGTGCGTGAGCGCGACTGACGACATCCGGCCCGCCACCCACACGGGGAGGGCGCGGCCGGGTTCCTCTCGATCCGCCTGTGGAAGGCGCCCTCCACTCAGGTCAGTTCGGTTGATTAGTTGCGCAGGGTGAGCGTCACGTCAGCCTTGTCGTCGGGCTCCCCCTCATTCCAATTCTGCACATGTATGTTCCAGGAGGTGCTCGCCCCAGGAAACAGGATCCTGTGCGCGAAGGCTGACGCGCCGTCCAAGTCGCCGTTGTTCTCGGTGTCGCCCTCATAGAACTCGACGAGACCTTCGGTCACGCGAACGACTCCATTCGAATCGGCGGCAAGCCTGTAGTGAACCTCGACCCTGATCTCTCCGCCGCACTTGGACCATGCGCGGACTTTCGTGGAACCGCTACCCTTTGTGAGCGTGACTGGGGTAAGCGAAAAACCCCGGTTGCAGACGGTATTTGGGCCGAAGTTCTCCCAATCCATGATCCGCATGCTGACGTTTCCGGTCACCGTCTTCTGATGATTGGCCTGGGCGTCTGTCGCTAGAGCGGGGACCGCAATGGCTGCAGCGGCGGGAATAACGAGCGCCCGCCAGACTACGGAGCGATTTGCCTTCATGGGGTTCCCTCCATCAAAATGGGTCCATGCGGCTGTAACTCAGCCCGCCAACACCCCCTCTGCTTTCCAGGCTACGCCCTAGGCCACCCGTGCGCATTTTGACCCGTGCACCAACTCTCTTTTGTTGAATGGTCAGTTGTCGCGTTACGCGGCCGCTCTTCCGGTAATCCCATGTCGAAACCTGCGCACCTTTGTTCGTGTGAGGTACCGGCTCAACATCGAGTAGCGCCTCCTGTGCACGTCCTGTCGGACGCGAACGAACTGCCCCTTCTCGTATCTCGGCCGGCTACACCCACGACAGTGAAGGGCTGAAGCCCATGATCGGGGGTCACCCGAACGAGACCCGACCCCCGCCGCGGCCGGTACTTCACGCCCCAGCACCTCCATGCAGACAAAGCCGACGACCGCGCCGGACCTGCGCAGACGGCTCCGATGGACGCGAATCGGCGTCCGCATCGCCCGCAAAGGCGTCGAATGCAGCGAACGATTAGGGCGCCACCGTTGGGACATCGAGCGGACAATGTCCTGGCTCCCTGGCTACTGACGCCTGAGCCCTCGCTACGAGCGCCATCCCCGCAACCACCTGGCCATCCTCCAACTCGCAGCCGCTCTCTGCTGCTACAAGCGAATAGTCCGCCTCATCGCATAGAACACGGTCTCAGAAGTCGTCCTCATCGAGGACTTCAGGTTCGCGGCTGTAGGCGAGGTCGAGGACGTAGCGTTCGATGACGGGGCAGTTGTTCCAGGCCTGGGCGAGCTGGTCTTCGAAGGTGTCGTCCGTAGGGTGGTCGAGGCTTTCCTCGTAGTAGTCAGCGGTCGCCTGGCGTCCGACCCACCAGGCGTGACCTTCGTAGAGGCCGGGGCGGGGCAGAGTCATTTCTCCTGCCGGGCCGTATTCGAGTTGGTTGACGACTAGGACGCCGGTTTCGGACTCGATACTCACAGGGACATGGCCTTCCGCATCGGCGGGCGGGCCCGGCGGGGTGTCCCAGACGCGGATGGCGACCTCGACGTCGATGTCGGGTTGGAGGCTGCGGATGTACAGGTGGTAACCATTGCCGGCCACCACCTGCCTGCGGGCAGCGGCCATGGCGCCGTCGTCGCTGAGGTAAGCGTCGGAGTCGTAGACCTCGACGACGCGGCGGGCCGGTGTGGCCTTGCAGCTGTATTCGACCAGGAGCGCCATATTGCCGCTGCCCTTCTTCTAGTTGGTGATCTTCATGTAGAAGGCGTCGCCGTCGAGGATCCGGCTGAGGGTGTACATCTCGTCCAGCTTGCGGCCTCCCGTCTCACTGTCGTCGCCGTCGATCAGCCGGACGGAAAACCGGTTGTCGCCCTTGGTGGAATCTTCCTGTGTGGAGGCGAAGGGGTACTCGTCGCGCTGAAGGTCGGGTCCCGAATAGTCGCCCCACACCTTCCTGTATTCCGCGATCAAGCGCTTGCGGTTCTTCCCTTGCTTCTCCCTGTCGACCAACCGGTGCAGGGGTTCCTTCGCTCCCGGGACGCTCCTGCCGACCCACGAGGGGAAGGTGCGCTCGGGGCGGTTCAGGGCGTCGTAGATGTGCAGAGCGCTTTCGTTGACTGCCGGGTCCTCCTGACTCATCACGAGTTCCACACGGGCTTGAGTGAAGACGGTGCCTTTGTGCTTGCCCGCGGCTGGGCCGGCGCTGTCGTAGCGGACGCTTGAGGTGTAGACGCTGCCACCGTCGTTGTAGGGGGCGGCGTTGGGGGCGCTGACGCTCAGGTCCATCGCGACGGTCGAAAAGACGCGTTGCTGGTTGCCGTCCTTGAACAAGGTGCCCTTGTCCGGGGACGTGTAGGTGAGGGTCCATTGGGACCGACTGTCCCACGCGCCGAGCAACTCGTCGCGAACTTCGGTCTGCGGCGCGGTCACCTTGGGGGTCCGCAATGATGACCGCCGCCGTCGACGCGCTCGGCCCGCACACCTCGCACGCGGGGGTGGACCGGACCGAGGTGGCGGAACGCGCCAGCAATAGCGTTGAAGTCCTGCTCACCCACTACGCGAAGTGCCTCGACGGAAGGCAGGACGTCGCCAACCGGCGTATCGAGGACCTCCTTCGCGAATACGAGTCAGACACCCTGCATCCCATTGGGGCTCCGGGCATCTTGTCCGGAGCCTCTCTCGTTTAAGGCATCACCTGCTGCGATGCTTCAAGCCGAGAGCAGACGAGGGGGCTAGTGGAGCTGAAGATCGCGTGCTGGAAGCGATACGGACATGATCGCCTGTATGCGAATGTGCCTGACGAAACCGCGGTCGGTTGGGCGGACGTAAGGACGGGGGCATCACCGTCTTAGGCGGCGAGCATCGCGACGACGTGATCGCCGTGCTGACACACCACTTACGGGACAACCCCAGGCTAATCTTGCCGCAGGAGGCATCTGAAGCTGAAGGACGCCCGACGCTGCCGCCTCTGACGCCGGCAGACGACCTGGCCACCAACCGCCCCGGAGAATCACTCCGTGACCTGCTCGCCACATCCGGCCCAGGTCTGTTCGAGCGAGTCGTCTCACGGCTTCTGCGGCGTCCCTCGGAGTGGCCTCGTGGCGTCAGGGCCTGGCGGGGGAGAGACGAGCAGGAGCGGAGCTGGACCGTTTGGCGCTTCCCGGATGGAGCGTCCTGCATTCAAACCCCCTGGCCCACAACGTGGACGTCAATCACTTGCATGCGGCCGCCTATGCGCCCAAGAGCCGGGCGACGGTCAAGCGGTTCATTCGAGTGCTTGAGCACTACCGCGGCCTTCCTGTCCCGGTGGAACCACTGTTGGTCTTCGTCGGAGCGACTGGTCTGAAAGTGGTCGCCACGCAGCTCGGCGTGCGCGTGTACAGGGAGTGTCAGGTGGCGGCGCTGGCACCGCTTTCCGGGGTGCTTACGGCTGAGCAGGTCGAGCAGGTGTATGGCGTCGCTCGCCATCGCCAGGCCTGGGGTCGGGCCTGAGCCGGTGTTCTCAGGAGGTGCCGGATCCTCGCGGGAGCTGTGGGTGGCCTCCAGGGTTTGACGATTGCCGGGGTGGCCTGTCAGTGCCGTCTCTTACGCTCCGCTCTTGAACAAGCAGTGCGAATGGAGGGGTGACGCGGATGGGCGGCAACGGATGGAACCACACGGGCCCGTATCAGCGCGATCTGGTGGCTGCGTTCCGACAGGCCCAGGCGGACGAGCTGGCGCGGGACAACCACGGTTTCGAAGGACTGTCCGTCGAGGAACTGTGGCGCGACCCGGAATGGCAGGAGTACATCTTCACCGGAGGCACGGGCACCGTGCTGGACTTCCCTCTCATGATCGAGGCCGCGGACATGGACGACGGCCCGTTCATGCGACCCCTGACCGAGGGTGAGGTGCGTGCGTGGGCTCCCCACGGCCGGCCGACCTATGAGGAGTGGGATGCCGCTCTCGATTCCGAGCGGTTGGACTTCCCGGGCCGCGCCCAGGGGAACTGCACAGTGCTCTACCGCGACGGTAGGCCTGCGCAAGTCGGCTATTGGGGAGTCACCGCCGACTAGGGCGGAACCGCAATCACGTTTACCTGGGGTGATGCTCCAAGATCCCGTCTACGCCTCGTCCGCAGGACCCCGACATACGGCCGCTCCGAGCGGGATACGGCTGCAAACATGAAGACCCCGGCCTCAGCGTTTCCGCTGGTGACGGGGTCTTTGGGCACCTCATGCAAGGTGCCCCCGGCAGGATTCGAACCTGCGCACACGGCTCCGGAGGCCGTTGCTCTATCCCCTGAGCTACGGGGGCGTGTCGGGCGCCTTGTTTGGCGGCGACGGGTAAAACCCTACCAGCTCCGTGGGGCAGGTCATGAACGGTTTACGGGGTGTGGGGGTGGGGTTGAGCTGGGGGAGGTCGCCCGCAGGGGGCGGAAGTGGGGAAAACCCGGACGCGGCGGTGGGGCTCGACCTACTCTCGAGTTGTGCCAGGCGTGTCCGGTCGGGTGCTTGTTGTGGACGACAACAAGGTCATCCGGCAGCTGATCAGGGTCAACCTCGAGCTGGAGGGCTTCGAGGTGGTGACCGCGGCCGATGGTGCCGAGTGTCTGGACGTCGTTCATCAGGTTCGCCCCGATGTGATCACCCTCGACGTGGTCATGCCCCGGCTCGACGGCCTCCGTACCGCCGCCCGCCTCCGCGGTGACTCCCGTACCCAGCGGTTGCCCCTCGCCATCGTCAGCGCCTGTACCCAGTACGAGGTCGAGGCCGGGCTCGACGTCGGCGTCGACGCCTTCCTCGCCAAGCCCTTCGAGCCCGACGAACTCGTCGCCCTCGTGAGGCAGTTGGTCGAGCGGGGCGAGTCCGACCCCGCCGCGCAGGCTGGGATCAGTGCCGGTGCCAGTTCGGGGGGCAACACCAGTGCCGGGGCCAGTGCCAGTGCCGGTGCCGGTTCCGCTGCGTCTGCGGGCGGTATGGGGCATGGGGGCGGAGGCGAGGGGGCCGAGTGGGCCGGGCGTTCCGGTAGCTGACTCTCGGTTCCCCCCATTACTCGAGGTCCGGTCCGTTTCCCTCGCTCGGCCCCCGCTGAAGTGGCCGGGCTTCCGTCCGCTCTGCGGTCCCGGCGCCGGTCCGGTGCTGTCGCAGGTCCCGTTGACGTCCCGTTGACGTCCCGTTGACGTCCTTCCCGTCCGCTCCCTCCAGCCCTGCCCGCGCCGTCGCGCCGCCCCCGCATCCGAGTCCCGGCTGTCCACATCCCGGACCACGCGGGAAACCTGCTCGCATACCCACCCCCCTCCTCCCATACGCTTGTCCCCGTGACCCCCGTCGAGCTCTCCCGCACCGTGTTGCACGCGGTGCGCCGTGCTGTGGATCAAGGGGAGCTGAGCGTGGCCGTGCCCGCACGGGCGGTGGTCACCCCGCCAGGGCCCGGTGGCACTGGGGACTACGCCACCAACATCGCCTTGCAGCTGGCCCGGCCCGCTGGGCGGCCGCCCCGGCAGGTCGCCGAGATTCTGCGGCCCCACCTCAGCCGGACCGAGGGCGTCGCCGCTGTCGAGATCACCGGGCCCGGCTTCCTCAACATCCACCTCGATCGCAACGCCGTCGCCTCCCTCGTGCGTGAGGTGCTCGACCGGCGGGCCGGCGGCCCTCCGTACGGGCACAGCGACTCCCTCGCCGGGCAGGTCGTCCGGCTGCGCATCCCGTACGACATTCGCGCCGAGGTTGTCGCCGACGCGGTCGGGCGGATCGTCGCCAGCCAGGGCGGCCGGGTGGAGGTCCACCACGTCAGGCCGGCGGTGCGGCCTGGGCCGGGGTCCCGTCTCACGGAGGAGGCAGAGGGGTCAGCCCAGGGGGCAGATAGTCCAGAGAAGTCGGAGGGTCCAGCAGGTTCGGAAGGCCCACTAGGTCCGGAAGGTCCAGCAGGTTCGAAAGGTCCAGCAGGTTCGGAAGGTCCAGCAGGCTCGGTAGGTCCAGCAGGCTCGGAAGGCTTTGAGTTCTCCGCAGTGTCGGAGGAGTCGGACCGCTCCGCCCAGCCCATCGACCTCCGGCCCGTCCCCGCCCCCGAGGACCCCACGCCCCTCGGCCCCGACGCCCTTCGTTGGGCCCTGCTGCACCCCGCCGCCCACGACCGGCCCCGTATCACCGCGGACCTCCTCGTACAGCGGGCCAGCAACCCCCTCTTCCGCGTCCGCTACGCCCACGCCCGAGCCCGCGCACTCAGCCGCAACGCCGCCACCCTCGGTTTCACCGGCACCCCGGGCCACCTAGACGCCACCACGTCGGCCGGCGCAGACGCTGCCGCCACCACCGGTGCCGTCGCCCCCGGTGACGATCACGGGGTCATCGCCGCACCCTTCACCGCTCAGAACTCGGCCCCGTTCGCGGCCCTCCGCCCCGCCCCCGCCGCGGCCGTGGCCCAGGACCCGGCCCCCGTACTCGGCACCGCGTCGGGCGCCACACCCTTCACGGTCCCGGGCGCCACCCCCGCCCTCGCCCCCGCTTCCGACCCCACCCCCCTCCTCACCGCGATCTCCGAGTACCCCCACGTCCTCCTTCGCGCCGCGACCCACCGAACGCCCGACCGCCTCGCCCGGCACCTGGTCGTCACCGCCGACGCCCTGCTGGCCTTCCAGCACACGGTGCTGCCGCGCGGCGACGAGAAACCCTCGGCCGCCCACCGGGCCCGGCTGGCGCTTGCCGAAGCCGCCGGGACGGTGCTGGCCGGCGGCCTGTCCCTGCTCGGCATCGACGCACCCGAATACCTCTGAGCGAGCCCACCGGCCCCCAGCCCGAAGCCAAAGCCCCAGCCCAAGCCCAGGCCAAGTGCAAGGCCCAAAGCCCTCGGCCCCAGGCCCAAGCCATCGGCCCAAGCCATCGGCCCAAGCCATCGGCCCAAGCCATCGGCCCAAGCCATCGGCCCAGGCCATGGCCAGGGCCAAGAGCCGAAGCAAACGCCGAAGCCCAAGGCCAAGAGCCGAAGCAAACGCCGAAGCCAACGCTGAAGCCCAAGGCCACGAGCCGAAGCCCTAAGCCAAGAGCCCAAGCCGCAGCCCAAAGCCCAATGCCCAAGCCGCAGCCCAAGCCCGAAGCCCAAGCCCAAGCCGAAGCCCCGAGCCGAAGCCGGAAGCCGAAGCCCAAGCCCCGCCCCAGGCCCCGCTTGCACAGAGTCCCGATAGGCAGAGAGAGTCAGACCCAGTCATGAGCCGTTCCGCACACCCCGCCGGGCCCCGTCACGCCGATGTGCTCCCCGAGGGGCATTACAGCGCCCCGCCCGCCGACCTGAACACGCTCGACCCGAAGGTGTGGGCGCAGACCGTCGACCGCGGGGACGACGGAGTCGTCCGCGTCGGCGGCGTCGACGTCAAGACGCTCGCCGAAGAGTTCGGCACCCCCGCCTACTTCCTCGACGAGGCCGACTTCCGCGCCCGCGCCCGCGCCTGGCGCACCGCGTTCGGCCAGGACGCCGACGTGTTCTACGCCGGCAAGGCGTTCCTCTCGCGCGCCGTGGTGCGCTGGCTGCACGAGGAGGGGCTCAACCTCGACGTCTGCTCCGGCGGCGAGCTCGCCACCGCCCTGTCCGCCGGAATGCCCGCCGACCGCATCGCCTTCCACGGCAACAACAAGTCCACGGAGGAGATCCACCGGGCGGTCGAGGCCGGCGTCGGCCGTATCGTCCTCGACTCCTTCCAGGAGATCGTGCGGGTCGCGCACATCGCCCAGGAGCTCGGCAAGCGCCAGCGCGTGCAGATCCGGGTGACCGTCGGCGTCGAGGCGCACACCCACGAGTTCATCGCCACCGCGCACGAGGACCAGAAGTTCGGCATCCCGCTCGCCGGGGGGCAGGCCGCCGAGGCCGTGCGACGGGCGCTGAAGCTCGACGGTCTGGAGCTCATCGGGATCCACTCCCACATCGGGTCCCAGATCTTCGACACCTCCGGCTTCGAGGTCGCCGCCCACCGCGTCGTCGGGCTGCTCAAGGACATCCGCGACGAGCACGGCGTCGAACTGCCCGAGATCGACCTCGGCGGCGGCCTCGGCATCGCGTACACCAGCGCCGACGACCCGCGCGAGCCGCACGAGATCGCCAAGGCGCTCACCGAGATCGTCACGCGGGAGTGCGAGGGCGCCCGGCTGCGTACGCCGCGGATCTCCGTCGAGCCGGGGCGCGCCATCGTCGGGCCGACCGCCTTCACGCTCTACGAGGTCGGCACCATCAAGCCGCTGGACGGACTGCGGACCTATGTCTCGGTCGACGGAGGCATGTCGGACAATATTCGGACCGCTCTGTACGACGCCGAGTACAGCGTCGCGCTGGTGTCCCGTACGTCCGACGCCGAACCGATGCTCGCGCGGGTGGTCGGCAAGCACTGCGAGAGCGGTGACATCGTGGTGAAGGACGCGTTCCTGCCGGCCGACCTGGCACCGGGTGACCTGATCGCGGTGCCGGCGACCGGCGCGTACTGCCGTTCCATGGCGAGCAACTACAACCATGTGCTGCGCCCGCCCGTCGTCGCGGTCACGGACGGGGAGGCCCGTGTGATCGTCCGGCGGGAGACGGAGGAGGATCTCCTGCGTCTCGACGTCGGGTGACGCGATCCCGGTCGCATCGCAGTCGCAGTCGCAGTCGCAGTCGCTGCTGCGGCTGTCTGCTGCTGCCGCCGCTGCCGCCTCCGCGAAGGGGCGGGCCGCGACGGGGCGGATAATGCGTGCCGGGGAATTGCGGGGCCGAAAGATCTCCGTCTTACGGCCCCGCGAAAATGAAATAGATGTCTCACGATCCGGACGAGGGATAGAAACTCCCGTCCGGTGAGTGAGACTGGTTCCACCGTATTCGGTATGTGAGGAAACGAGGTCGGATGATGCGTACGCGTCCGCTGAAGGTGGCGCTGCTGGGCTGTGGGGTTGTCGGCTCAGAGGTGGCGCGCATCATGACGACGCACGCCGACGACCTCGCCGCCCGGATCGGCGCTCCCGTCGAACTCGCGGGCGTGGCCGTCCGCCGGCCCTCCAGGGTCCGTGAGGGCATCGACCCGGCCCTCGTCACCACCGACGCCACCGCCCTCGTCAAACGCGGGGACATCGACGTCGTCGTCGAGGTCATCGGCGGTATCGAGCCCGCCCGCTCGCTCATCACCACCGCGTTCGAGCACGGCGCCTCCGTCGTCTCCGCCAACAAGGCGCTGCTCGCCCAGGACGGCGCCGCCCTGCACGCGGTCGCCGAGGAGGCGGGCAAGGACCTCTACTACGAGGCCGCCGTCGCCGGCGCCATTCCGCTGATCCGCCCGCTGCGCGAGTCCCTCGCCGGGGACAAGATCAACCGGGTGATGGGCATCGTCAACGGCACCACCAATTTCATCCTCGACAAGATGGATTCCACGGGCGCCGGATATCAGGAGGCCCTGGACGAGGCCACCGCGCTCGGTTACGCCGAGGCCGACCCGACCGCCGACGTCGAGGGCTTCGACGCCGCCGCCAAGGCCGCGATCCTCGCCGGGATCGCCTTCCACTCGCGGGTACGGCTCGACGACGTCTACCGCGAGGGCATGACCGAGGTCACCGCCGCCGACTTCGCCTCCGCCAAGAACATGGGCTGCACCATCAAACTGCTCGCCATCTGCGAGCGGGCCGCGGACGGTGGCTCCGTCACGGCGCGCGTGCA
This sequence comes from Streptomyces sp. NPDC030183, assembly GCF_055573455.1. Classification (NCBI taxonomy): domain Bacteria; kingdom Bacillati; phylum Actinomycetota; class Actinomycetes; order Kitasatosporales; family Streptomycetaceae; genus Streptomyces; species Streptomyces sp. NPDC030183. The sequence continues at coordinate 94,497 of NZ_JBVIBK010000023.1, read as the reverse complement.
CCCCGCGATGATCCCGCTGACCCACCCGCTGGCCTCCGTACGCGGCGCGTACAACGCCGTGTTCGTGGAGTCGGACGCCGCGGGCCAGCTGATGTTCTACGGCCCGGGAGCGGGCGGCTCGCCCACGGCCTCCGCGGTCCTCGGCGACCTCGTGGCCGTCTGCCGCAACCGGCTCGCGGGCGCCACCGGGCCCGGCGAGTCCGCGTACGCCGCCCTGCGGGTCTCGCCCATGGGCGAGGTCGTCACGCGCTATCACATCAGCCTCGACGTGGCGGACAAACCGGGCGTTCTCGCCCAGGTCGCGACCGTGTTCGCCGAACACGGGGTGTCGATCGATACCGTTCGCCAGCAGGGCAAGGACGGCGAGGCGTCCCTCGTCGTCGTCACCCATCGTGCCTCGGACGCCTCCCTCAACGGGACCGTCGAGGCGCTGCGGAACCTCGACACCGTGCGGGGTGTCGCCAGCATCATGCGGGTTGAAGGAGAGTAACCAGCAATGACCCACCAGTGGCGCGGAATCATCGAGGAGTACCGGGACCGGCTGCCCGTCTCCGACAGCACGCCGGTCGTGACGCTCCGCGAGGGCGGCACGCCCCTCGTCCCCGCGCAGGTGCTCTCCGAGCGCACGGGCTGCGAGGTCCACCTCAAGGTGGAGGGCGCCAACCCCACCGGGTCCTTCAAGGACCGCGGTATGACCATGGCGATCACCCGGGCGAAGGAGGAGGGCGCCAAGGCCGTCATCTGTGCCTCCACGGGCAACACCTCCGCCTCCGCGGCCGCCTACGCCGTCCGCGCGGGCATGGTCTCGGCCGTGCTGGTGCCCCAGGGCAAGATCGCGCTCGGCAAGATGGGCCAGGCCCTGGTGCACGGCGCGAAGATCCTCCAGGTCGACGGCAACTTCGACGACTGCCTCACCCTCGCGCGTGAACTGAGCGACAACTACCCCGTGGCGCTGGTGAATTCCGTCAATCCGGTGCGTATCGAGGGCCAGAAGACGGCCGCCTTCGAGATCGTGGACATGCTCGGCGACGCCCCGGACATCCATGTCCTGCCGGTGGGCAACGCGGGCAACATCACGGCCTACTGGAAGGGCTACAAGGAGTACGCCGCCGACGGCATCGCCGCGAAGACGCCCCGCATGTGGGGTTTCCAGGCGTCCGGCTCCGCGCCGATCGTGCGCGGCGAGGTCGTCAAGGACCCGTCGACCATCGCCACCGCGATCCGTATCGGCAACCCCGCGTCCTGGCAGTACGCCCTCGCCGCGAGGGACGAGTCGGGCGGTGCCATCGACGAGGTGACGGACCGTGAGATCCTGCGCGCCTACCGGCTGTTGGCCGCGCAGGAGGGCGTGTTCGTGGAGCCCGCCTCCGCCGCGTCCGTGGCCGGTCTGCTCAAGGCCGCCGAGAACGGCAGGGTCGACCCGGGCCAGACCATCGTCTGCACCGTCACGGGCAACGGTCTGAAGGACCCCGACTGGGCCGTCGCGGGCGCCCCGCAGCCGGTCACCGTCCCCGTCGACGCCGCGACGGCGGCCGAGCGCCTCGGTCTCGTCTAGCGGGCGCGGAGCATGGCGGGAAACGGCCAGTAAGTCGCGCGTAGACGCCGTTTCCCGGGGGATAACCCTGGCAGGACCCGACAGGGGGTGCACAGGGGGCTTACGACACGCATCGTGCGCCTCCTGTGCGCCCTATGTCGCCACAGAACCCACCTTCGATAGGCTGTACCGAACCCGCCTGCCGCATATGCCCCGCAAGGGCGCGGCGCCGCGCCGTCCTCAGACGGCCGCCGGGTTCCCGCGTACGTCATCGAATGTCATTCGACAATCGTCAATCACGCAGCTCAAGGAGAGTCATCGAGCGATGGCCGGTCCAGCGTTCCGCGCCGCCGCCGTACGGGTGCGCGTCCCCGCCACCAGCGCCAACCTCGGCCCGGGCTTCGACGCCCTCGGTCTGTCGCTGGGGCTCTACGACGACGTGGTCGTCCGGGTGGCCGACTCCGGCCTGCACGTCGACATCGCGGGGGAGGGCAGCGGGACGCTCCCGCGCGACGAGCGGCATCTGCTCGTCCGCTCCCTGCGCACCGCCTTCGACCTGCTGGGCGGCCAGCCGCGGGGCCTGGAGATCGTCTGCGCCAACCGCATTCCGCACGGCCGCGGCCTCGGCTCCTCCTCGGCCGCCATCTGCGCCGGCATCGTCGCCGCCCGTGCCGTGACCATAGGCGGCGAGAACCGGCTCGACGACGCCGCCCTGCTGGAACTCGCCACCGAGATCGAGGGCCACCCCGACAACGTCGCGGCCTGCCTCCTCGGCGGCTTCACGCTCTCCTGGATGGAGGGCGGCTCCGCCCGGGCCATCAGGATGGATCCCGCCGATTCCATCGTTCCGGTGGTTTTCGTCCCCGGAAAGCCCGTGCTCACCGAGACGGCGCGCGGACTGCTTCCGCGCACCGTCCCGCACGTCGACGCCGCCACCAACGCCGGCCGCGCGGCCCTGCTCGTGGAGGCCCTGACCAGGCGTCCCGAACTGCTGCTGCCCGCCACCGAGGACCGGCTGCACCAGGAGTACCGGGCGCCCGCCATGCCGGAGAGCGCGGCCCTGGTCGAGCGACTGCGGGCCGACGGCGTCCCGGCGGTCATCTCCGGCGCCGGACCCACGGTCCTGGCCCTGGCCGACGAGGCCAGCGCCGACAAGGTGGCCCACCTCGCGGGCGCGGAATGGGCCGCCAACCGGCTGGACCTCGACGCCCGAGGGGCGTGCGTCCTGCCGCTCACCACCACCGTCGCCGAGAGCGGCGCCGACAGCGGCGACGCATAGGGGCGTACGGTTGCCGGATTTCGAGAGGGGGAATGTTTGTTGGATCCGGTAGTGTTAACCTCAAGTCTGCACCTGCCCCAGCCATGGCATGGTGCTTATCGTCCCCGTCCGGGACAACCATTCTTCCGGGAGTCTCCCAAGCCGCACTGTGCTTCGTACGTCAAGCTGTACGCCGTACGCAGGCACTGAGCGGTCTGCCGAGCAGGCTCCGGAACCGGCGTGACCGAGCCGCGTGACACAGACACCGAGTGCCACGGCCCCGCAAGCGCCGAATCACCAGCAAATTTTCCTCCGCCGCTTTGGCGGACCACCGCCCCGGCACGGTCCACCCGAACAGGGCCGAAGCCGGACAGCACAACCGGTCGCCGAGCCAGAAGGCCGACGTCCGCTCCAGGGAAGGACCCTTCGTGAGCGACACCACCGATCTGATGGGCGCACGTGTCGAGGAGACCGCTGCCGCGCCCGCCACGGACGCCGCGCCTGCCAGCGGTGCCGGCTCCCGGCGGCGCCGTGGCACCGGCCTTGAGGGCATGGTGCTGGCCGAGCTGCAGCAGGTCGCATCCGGCCTCGGCATCAGGGGCACCGCGCGGATGCGCAAGAGCCAGCTGATCGAGGTCATCAAGGAGGCGCAGGCGGGAGGGGGTGCCGCGGCTCCCAAGGCCGAGGCCGCCACCGAGACCAAGCCGAAGCGCCGCGCCACCTCGAAGGCGCGCACCGGCGAGGACGCCGCCCCGGCCGAGAAGGCCGCCAAGAAGGCCGAGGCGCCCGTCGAGAAGGTCGACAAGACCGAGAAGGCCGTCGCCCAGCAGCAGATCGAGATCCCCGGCCAGCCGGCCGGCGGCGACGAGGCGCCCACCGAGCGCCGTCGTCGTCGGGCGACCGCCGACGCGGGCAGCCCCGAGACGGTCACCGCCGAGGCGAAGTCCGAGCCCAAGGCCGAGACGCCCGCGCAGGCCCAGCCGCAGGGCGAGGCCAAGGGCGACGCCGACGCCGACGGCCGTCAGGGCCGCCGCGACCGCCGTGAGCGCGGCCGCGACCGTGACCGCGGCGACCGCCGGGGCAAGGGCGACGAGCAGCAGGGCGGCGGCGGTCAGCAGCAGCGCGACCGCGGCCAGCAGCAGGGTCAGCAGCAGGGCGGGGGCCGTCAGGACCGCCAGCGGGACAACGGTCCCCAGGACGACGACGACTTCGAGGGCGGCCGCCGTGGCCGTCGCGGCCGCTACCGCGACCGTCGTGGCCGTCGTGGCCGTGACGACATGGGTGCGGCCGAGCCGCAACTCGCCGAGGACGACGTCCTGATCCCCGTCGCGGGCATCCTGGACATCCTCGACAACTACGCGTTCATTCGCACCTCCGGCTACCTGCCCGGCCCGAACGACGTGTACGTCTCCCTCGCCCAGGTCCGCAAGAACGGCCTGCGCAAGGGCGACCACATCACGGGTGCGGTCCGTCAGCCCAAGGAGGGCGAGCGCCGCGAGAAGTTCAACGCGCTGGTGCGCCTGGACTCCGTCAACGGCATGGCGCCCGAACACGGCCGCGGCCGCCCGGAGTTCAACAAGCTCACCCCGCTCTACCCGCAGGACCGCCTCCGTCTGGAGACGGACCCGGGCGTGCTCACCACCCGCATCATCGACCTGGTCTCGCCCATCGGTAAGGGCCAGCGCGGTCTGATCGTGGCCCCGCCGAAGACCGGTAAGACCATGATCATGCAGGCGATCGCCAACGCGATCACGCACAACAACCCCGAGTGCCACCTGATGGTCGTCCTCGTCGACGAGCGTCCGGAAGAGGTCACCGACATGCAGCGGTCGGTCAAGGGCGAGGTCATCTCCTCGACCTTCGACCGTCCGGCCGAGGACCACACCACGGTCGCGGAGCTGGCCATCGAGCGTGCCAAGCGCCTGGTGGAGCTGGGTCACGACGTCGTCGTGCTGCTCGACTCGATCACGCGTCTGGGCCGTGCGTACAACCTGGCGGCGCCGGCCTCCGGCCGCATCCTGTCCGGTGGTGTCGACTCGACCGCCCTGTACCCGCCGAAGCGCTTCTTCGGTGCGGCCCGCAACATCGAGGACGGCGGCTCGCTCACCATCCTCGCCACCGCCCTGGTGGACACCGGGTCCCGCATGGACGAGGTGATCTTCGAGGAGTTCAAGGGCACCGGCAACATGGAGCTCAAGCTCGACCGCAAGCTCGCCGACAAGCGCATCTTCCCGGCGGTGGACGTGGACGCGTCCGGTACCCGCAAGGAAGAGATCCTGCTCGGCAACGAGGAGCTGGCGGTCGTCTGGAAGCTGCGCCGGGTGCTGCACGCGCTGGACCAGCAGCAGGCGATCGAGCTGCTGCTGGACAAGATGAAGCAGACGAAGTCGAACGTCGAGTTCCTGATGCAGATTCAGAAGACGACGCCGACGCCGGGCAACGGCGACTAGTCCGACCGGTCGTCGCGGCTGGTCTCGGCACGTCAGAAGCGCCGAAGAACTGGGGCCACCCTCTTTGTGAGGGTGGCCCCAGTTTTCTGTATGGGACACGTGTACGATCACGGTTCTTCTTCTGTCTTGTTTTGATTCTTGAGTTCTCAGGGGGGACTTGAGTGGCCAGACCTTTGTCCGGAGCTGTCGCCGCCGCGATAGCCGGGGCGCTGCTCCTGTCGTCGGCCGGTGCGGCCAACGGAGCCGGCTCGTCGGGGAGCGACGAGCTGGACGTGCGGATCGCGAACGCGATGGCGGCGGACGACACCGTCGGTGAGAGCGCGGCGCAGCCGTCGCCGTCGACGAACGAGTCGTCGGAGAGCACCGACGCGGACGGCCTGAAGCCGGACGCCAAGATCATCGGTGGTTCCGAGACCACCATCGGCGCGGCGCCCTGGATGGCGCAGCTCTGGTACTACGACCCGACCCAGGACCTCGGCTTCTTCTGCGGCGGCTCGGTCGTCTCGCCGACCAAGATCCTCACCGCGGCCCACTGCGTCGACAAGAGCCAGTACGACTGGGCCTCCTACGGTTCCGTCGTCACGGGCACCGACAGGCTGCCCACGGCCGTCTACGACAGCGACGGCAACGTGGTGGACATGGACTACCACGGCGGCGAGCCCACGAAGGTGTCCCGCCAGTGGAACCACTCCTCGTACAACGAGGACACGATCAACAACGACGTCGCCGTCCTCACGCTGGCCAAGCCGGTCACCGCCACGCCGATCAGGATGACGACGTCGACCGACACGTCCTCCTACGCCGCGGGCACCAGCGCGAAGGTCTACGGCTGGGGCCGTACCAGTTCCACCAGCGACGACATCTCGGAGACGCTGAAGACGGCGACGCTGCCCGTCGTCAGCGACACGACCTGCGGGAACACCTGGGGAAGCTACTTCGTCAAGGGCAACATGTTCTGCGCGGGCAAGCCCGCCGGCGGCACCGACGCCACCACCACCGCCATCTGCAACGGCGACTCCGGCGGCCCGCTCGTCGTGGGCGGCAAGGTCATCGGCGTGGTCTCGTGGAGCGTCGTGGACTGCGTGCAGAAGGGCGCGTACCCGGTCTTCGCGAAGGTCAGCAAGTACGTCGGCGTCGCCTACCCGCGCGTCGACGACACCGACATCAGCCGGGACGGCAAGGCCGACGTCTTCCTGCGCAACAAGGAGACCGGCACGGGCTACGTCCGCGCCTCCACGGGCTCCGCGCTCGCCGACCGCAAGGCACTGACCGCCGAGGGCAGCTGGACGGGCTACAACCTCGTCCAGCAGACCGACCTCAACCGGGACGGCTACCAGGACTACGTCCTGCGCCGCGCCTCCGACGGCGACGTCTTCTGGCGGCGGCGCACGGCGTCGTCGAGCACCTGGACGACCACGCAGATCTTCGACAACTGGGCGACCCGCACCCGGATCATCACCCCCGGCGACGTCACCGGCGACGCCCTGCCCGACCTGCTCTCGGTCGACTCGGCGGGCGCCCTGTGGATCTACCCGGGCAAGGGCAACGGCACCTTCGGCACGCGTGTCCAGGTGAGCACGGGCTGGAACTCGTACAACGCGGTGCTCGGCCACGGCGACTTCACCGGCGACGGCAAGGCCGACCTGATCGCGCGCACCAAGACCGGCTCGAACATCTACCTGTACAAGGGCACCGGCAAGGCCGGTACGGGCGCCTTCGCCACCAAGATCAAGGTCCGCTCCGACTGGAGCTCGTACAACACGCTCATCACTCCCGGTGACGTGAGCGGCGACGGCCGCGCGGACCTGCTGGCCCGCACCAGCGGCGGCACGCTGTACCTCTACAAGGGCACCTCGAAGGCCACGAGCGAGATCTTCGGCACACGGGTCTCGGTCGGAACCAGCTACGCCCAGTACGACCTGCTCGGCTGAAACACCAGGTGAGCCCGGTCCCACCGGGCTCATCCGGCACACCCGGTGCCCATCGCTCTTTGCGCGATGGGCACCGTTCGTTGTGCAACCCTTTCCCGGATTACTCCGTCTGACCGATCGGAGTGACCATGAGCGGTACGGCCACATCCGACCAAGCAGGCCTGGGCCTGAACGCAGGGGGTAACCGACCGGGAAAGAGGACGAGGAGCACATGTCCGCCGAGAGCACACTGGAACCCGCCACACAGGACCCGTCCGGCACCGCCGGCCGTCACCGCGCGCCCAAGGGCAGCCGCCGCAAGCCACGCGACGGGCACAGCAGAGCGGCGCTCGCCGTCCTCTGGACCGCCGCCGGCGTCCTGGTGCTGGGCGGCACCGGAGTCGGTTACCTGTACTTCAAGCTCAACGGCAACCTCAAGAGCGTCGACATCAACCAGGCCCTCGGCACCGACCGGCCCCTCGACGTCGACAACGGCTCGCAGGACATCCTCGTCCTCGGCTCCGACACCCGCTCGGGCAGCAACAAGAAGCTCGGCGGCGGCGTCGACGACGGCAGCGCCCGCTCCGACACGGCGATGATCGTGCACGTCTACGAGGGTCACAAGAAGGCCAGCGTGGTCTCCATACCCAGGGACACCCTGGTCGAGCGGCCCGAGTGCACGGACACGCACGGCAAGACGCACCCGGCGGCCCGCCTGGCGATGTTCAACTCCGCGTACTCCACCGGTGGCGCCGCGTGCGCGGTGAAGACCGTCGAGTCCATGACCGGCATCCGCATGGACCACTACATCGAGGTCGACTTCGCGGGCTTCGAGAAGCTGATCAACGTCCTCGGCGGAGTCGACATCACCACGGCCAAGGACATCAAGGACCCCGACAGCCATCTGAACCTCAAGGCCGGCGAGCACACCCTCACCGGCAAGCAGGCACTCGGGCTGGTCCGCACCCGGCACGGCGTCGGCGACGGCTCCGACCTCGGCCGCATCCAGCTCCAGCAGGCGTTCGTCAAGGCGCTCCTGGAGCAGGTCAAGGAGGTCGGCATCCTCAGCAGCCCGAAGAAGCTCTACGACCTCGCCGACACCGCCACGGACGCCGTCACCACCGACTCCGACCTCGACACGGTCAAGGACCTCGCCTCCTTCGCGAGCGGCCTCAAGGGCATCGGCGCCAAGAACATGACCATGGTCACCATGCCGGTCCAGTACGACCCCGCCGACCCCAACCGCGTCCTGGTCGACAAGGCGAAGTCGAAGCGGGTGTGGGCGGCCCTGAAGGCCGACAAGGCCATCCCGAAATCGGCGACGAAGGGCACGGCGACGGGAACGGCCGGGGACGTCGTCACCGCCGGGAACTGAAGGGGCGCGGGGAACCGCGCGACCGGCCCGCACGGCCCCGCAGCCGTCCAGGGCCGATCCCGAGGCACCCCCTCGGGCGCACTCTCCCTCACAGAATGACCCCGGGGAATACATGGCGGCACCCCCTGGTTTTGGGAGATGCGGCCAGTCCTGGCAGACTGGTACGTCGGCTCCGGTTCACGCTCTCGCATCCCGCGGCAGCGACCCGGCGCCCTCCCGAAACTAGGAGACACCTTGAAGCGCGACATCCACCCCCAGTACGTCGAGACGCAGGTCAGCTGCACCTGTGGCGCGTCGTTCACCACCCGTAGCACGATCGAGAGCGGCACCATCCGTGCCGAGGTCTGCTCCGAGTGCCACCCGTTCTACACGGGCAAGCAGAAGATCCTCGACACCGGTGGCCGCGTGGCCCGCTTCGAGGCCCGCTTCGGCAAGGCTGCCGCTGCCAAGAAGTAGCGAGCCCACAGCGCCGGTCCTCGGTGCCCCCGTCCCGGGGGCTTCGGGACCGGCGCTTTGCGGTGCAGCCCACTTATCACGTCGTACAGGGAGCCGGAGATGTTCGAGGCGGTCCAGGAACTGGTCGGGGAACACGCCGACCTGGAGAAGAAACTCGCCGACCCGTCGGTCCACGCCGACCAGGCGAACGCGCGCAAGCTGAACAAGCGCTACGCGGAGCTGACCCCGATCGTCGGCACGTACCGTTCCTGGAAGCAGACCGGTGACGACATCGAGACGGCCCGCGAACTGGCCGCCGACGACCCGGACTTCGCCGCCGAGGTCAAGGAGCTGGAGAAGCAGCGCGAGGAGCTGACGGAGAAGCTGCGCCTCCTGCTCGTCCCGCGCGACCCCAGCGACGACAAGGACGTCATCCTGGAGATCAAGGCCGGCGCCGGCGGCGACGAGTCCGCCCTGTTCGCCGGTGACCTCCTGCGCATGTACCTGCGCTACGCCGAGCGCGTCGGCTGGAAGACCGAGATCATCGACGCCACCGAGTCCGAGCTGGGCGGCTACAAGGACGTCCAGGTCGCCGTGAAGACCAAGGGCGGCCAGGGCGCCACCGAGCCCGGCCAGGGCGTCTGGGCCCGGCTGAAGTACGAGGGCGGTGTGCACCGCGTCCAGCGCGTCCCCGCCACCGAGTCCCAGGGCCGCATCCACACCTCCGCCGCCGGTGTCCTCGTGACCCCGGAGGCCGAGGAGATCGACGTCGAGATCAACCCCAACGACCTCCGCATCGACGTCTACCGGTCCTCCGGGCCCGGCGGGCAGTCCGTCAACACCACCGACTCCGCCGTGCGCATCACGCACATCCCCACCGGAGTCGTCGCCTCCTGCCAGAACGAGAAGAGCCAGCTGCAGAACAAGGAGCAGGCGATGCGTATCCTGCGCTCCAGGCTGCTCGCCGCGGCGCAGGAGGAAGCGGAGAAGGAGGCCGCCGACGCCCGCCGCAGCCAGGTCCGTACCGTCGACCGCTCCGAGAAGATCCGCACGTACAACTTCCCGGAGAACCGCATCTCGGACCACCGCGTCGGCTTCAAGGCGTACAACCTGGACCAGGTCCTGGACGGCGACCTCGACGCGGTGATCCAGGCATGCGTCGACGCGGACTCGGCGGCGAAGCTGGCAGCCGCGTAAGAGGTACCTACGCTCGACCGAGTACGACACGGAGGACTTGCGTGAACCTGCTGCTCGCAGAGGTGGCCCAGGCCACCCAGCGGCTGGCCGACGCCGGCGTGCCCTCGCCGCGCAACGACGCGGAGGAGCTCGCCGCGTTCGTGCACGGCGTGAAGCGGGGCGAGCTGCACTCCGTGAAGGACTCCGACTTCGACGCCCGCTACTGGGAGGTCATCGCGCGGCGCGAGCAGCGCGAGCCGCTCCAGCACATCACCGGGCGCGCCTACTTCCGCTACCTCGAACTGCAGGTGGGCCCGGGGGTGTTCGTGCCCCGTCCGGAGACCGAGTCCGTGGTCGGCTGGGCCATAGACGCCGTACGGGCCATGGACGTGGTCGAGCCCTGCATCGTCGACCTGTGCACCGGCTCCGGCGCCATCGCGCTCGCCCTCGCCCAGGAGGTGCCGCGCTCCCGCGTGCACGCCGTGGAGCTGTCCGAGGACGCCCTGGTGTGGACCCGCAAGAACGTGGCCGGCTCCAGGGTCGACCTGCGCCAGGGCAACGCCCTCGACGCCTTCCGCGACCTCGACGGCCAGGTCGACCTGGTCATCTCCAACCCGCCCTACATCCCGCTCACGGAGTGGGAGTACGTGGCACCGGAGGCCCGCGACTACGATCCCGAACTCGCCCTGTTCTCGGGCGAGGACGGACTGGATCTGATCCGCGGCCTCGAACGCACCGCGCACCGGCTGCTGCGCCCCGGCGGTGTCGTCGTCGTCGAGCACGCCGACACCCAGGGCGGCCAGGTGCCGTGGATCTTCACCGAGGAGCGGGGCTGGGCCGACGCGGCCGACCACCCGGACCTCAACAACCGGCCGCGGTTCGCGACCGCCCGCAAGGCGCTGCCCTGATGAGCGCGCCCGCCACCACCCCCCAGCATCACGTGTACGAGGAGGCCCGCTAGATGGCACGGCGATACGACACCAACGACGCGACCGACCGCGCCACCGGTCTGCGCGAGGCCGCGTCCGCCGTCCGCCGGGGCGAGCTCGTGGTGCTCCCCACGGACACCGTCTACGGCATCGGCGCCGACGCCTTCACCTCGGAGGCCGTCGCCGACCTGCTGGAGGCCAAGGGCCGGGGCCGCAACATGCCCACGCCCGTCCTCATCGGCTCCCCGAACACCCTGCACGGCCTCGTCACCGACTTCTCCGAGATGGCCTGGGAACTCGTCGACGCCTTCTGGCCGGGCGCGCTCACCCTCGTCGCCAAGCACCAGCCGTCGCTCCAGTGGGACCTCGGCGACACCCGCGGCACGGTCGCCGTCCGGATGCCGCTGCACCCCGTCGCGATCGAGCTGCTCACCGAGGTCGGCCCCATGGCCGTCTCCTCGGCGAACCTGACCGGCCACCCGGCGCCGGAGAACTGCGACGCCGCCGAGGCGATGCTGGGCGACTCCGTCTCCGTCTACCTCGACGGCGGCCCCACCCCCGGGAACGTGCCGTCGTCCATCGTCGACGTCACGGGCAAGGTGCCGGTGCTGCTGCGTGCGGGCGCCCTGTCGGCGGAGGAGCTGCGCAAGGTCGTACCCGACCTCGAGGTGGCGAATTGACGGCCCCTGACGCGGGGCGTGGCATATGGGACGGGGAAGAGACGCGGACCTTCACGGGTCTGCCGCGTGACACCTTCCGCATCCTCCACGTCAGCACCGGCAACGTGTGCCGCTCGCCGATCACCGAGCGGCTGACCCGGCATGCCCTGGCGGACCGGCTCGGGGACCCGCTGGGCGGCGGACTGATCGTCGAGAGCGCCGGGACCTGGGGACACGAGGGCGCGCCCATGGAGGCCAACGCGGAGGCCGTCCTCGCCGACTTCGGCGCGGACGCCTCCGGCTTCACCGGGCGGGAACTGCTGGACGAGCACGTGATCATGGCCGACCTCGTGCTGACCGCCACCCGCGACCACCGGGCCCAGGTCATCTCGATGGGCCACTCGGCGGGCCTGCGCACCTTCACCCTGAAGGAGTTCACCCGCCTCGTCCGGGCGATAGACCCGGCGACCCTGCCGCCGCTGGAGGAGGGCATGGTCGTCCGGGCCCGTGCGCTGGTGCGTGCCGCCGCCGCTCTACGCGGGTGGCTCCTCGCCCCCACGGCCGAGGCGGACGAGGTCCACGACCCGTACGGGGCCCCGCTGCCGTTCTTCCGGTCGGTGGGCGACGAGATACACCAGGCGCTGGATCCGGTGGTGACCGCGCTGACGGGGGTGCCCGCTCGGGCGTAAGGACGGGACGACACCGGGCGTCCCCGGACACACGGGCCTACATTGGTCGTACGTCACCGTCGACGCCCGGAGCCCACCATGCCGGTCACCCCTGTCCTAGAGGCCGACGTCCTGCGACGGCAGGACCCCGAACTGGCCGACATCCTCCTCGGTGAGCTCGACCGCCAGTCGACGACGCTGCAGCTCGTCGCCGCCGAGAACTTCACCTCGCCCGCGGTACTGGCGGCCCTCGGGTCACCGCTGGCCAACAAGTACGCGGAGGGCTATCCCGGCACCCGGTACCACGGCGGCTGCGAGATGGTCGACGTCGCCGAGCGGCTCGCCGTGGAACGGGCCAAGGCCCTCTTCGGAGCCGAACACGCCAACGTGCAGGCCCATTCGGGTTCCTCGGCCGTCCTGGCCGCCTACGCGGCCCTCCTGCGCCCCGGTGACACCGTGCTGGCGATGGGCCTGCACTTCGGCGGTCACCTCACCCATGGGTCGCCGGCGAACTTCTCCGGCCGGTGGTTCGACTTCGTCGGCTACGGCGTCGACGCCGAGTCGGGGCTCATCGACCACGAGCAGGTGCGCACCCTCGCCCGTACCCGCCGCCCCAAGGCCATCGTGTGCGGCTCGATCTCCTACCCCCGCCATCTGGACTACGCGTTCTTCCGCGAGGTCGCCGACGAGGTCGGGGCCTTCCTGATCGCCGACGCGGCCCACCCCATCGGGCTGGTGGCCGGGGGAGCGGCGCCCAGTCCGGTGCCGTACGCGGACATCGTCTGCGCCACCACGCACAAGGTGCTGCGGGGGCCGCGCGGCGGGATGCTGCTGTGCGGGAGCGAGCTGGCCGAACGGGTGGACCGGGCGGTGTTCCCCTTCACCCAGGGCGGCGCGCAGATGCACACCGTCGCCGCGAAGGCCGTCGCCTTCGGGGAGGCGGCAACACCGGCGTACACCGGGTACGCCCATCAGGTGGTCGCCAACGCCCGCGTCCTGGCCGAGGGACTCTCCCGCGAGGGGCTCGTCGTGGTCACCGGCGGCACGGACACCCATCTCCTCGTCGTCGATCCCGCGCCGCTCGGGGTCGACGGCCGCATCGCCCGCGGCCGGCTCGCGGCGGCCGGGATCGTGCTGGACTGCTGTGCGCTGCCGCACGGCGACGCCCGTGGCCTGCGGCTCGGCACGGCGGCGCTGACCACGCAGGGCATGGGGGAGGCGGAGATGACGTACCTCGCGGGGCTCTTCGCGCGGGTGCTGCGGGAGGCCGGCGACGGCCGGCGCACGCGTGAAGAAGTACGGGACCTGGCCGGAAGATTTCCGCCGTATCCGCGCTGAGGTGGGGTAGACGCACCACTGCACACAGCATCACGTGCAACCATCGTCGCTACCCGGAAGTCCCCAACCATATGCATGCATCGCTAGGGTGTGGGGCTGAGATGGCCAGCGAGACCTGTGGGGAAGCCCGTGCGTGAATACCTCCTGACGCTCTGCATCACGGCCGCGGTGACGTACCTGCTGACAGGGCCGGTGCGGAAGTTCGCGATCGTGGCCGGAGCCATGCCGGAGATCCGTGCGCGCGACGTCCACCGTGAGCCGACGCCCCGCCTCGGCGGCATCGCGATGTTCTTCGGGCTGTGCGCCGGTCTGCTGGTCGCCGACCACCTGACCAACCTCAGCGAGGTCTTCGCCGACTCCAACGAACCGCGGGCGCTGCTGTCCGGGGCCGCGCTGATCTGGCTGATCGGCGTGCTGGACGACAAGTTCGAGATCGACGCGCTGATCAAGCTCGGCGGGCAGATGATCGCCGCGGGCGTGATGGTCATGCAGGGTCTGACGATCCTGTGGTTGCCCGTGCCGGGCGTCGGCATCGTCGCGCTGACCCAGTGGCAGGGCACCCTGCTCACCGTCGCCCTGGTCGTCATCACCATCAACGCGGTCAACTTCGTCGACGGCCTCGACGGTCTGGCGGCCGGCATGGTGTGCATCGCCTCCGGCGCGTTCTTCATGTACGCCTACCGCCTCTGGTACAGCTACGGCATCGAGGCCGCCGCCCCCGCCACGCTCTTCGCGGCCGTCCTGATGGGCATGTGCCTGGGCTTCCTGCCGCACAACATGCACCCGGCGCGGATCTTCATGGGTGACTCCGGGTCGATGCTGATCGGCCTGGTGCTGGCGGCCGGCGCGATCTCGGTCACCGGGCAGGTCGACCCGGACGTGATGGGCCTGTACGGCTCGGAGCGCAGCACGGTCTACAAGATGGTGCCGGTCTACATCCCGCTGCTGATGCCGCTGACCATCATCGCGATCCCGGCGGCCGACCTGATCCTCGCCATCGTGCGCCGCACATGGCGCGGCCAGTCGCCGTTCGCCGCCGACCGGGGCCATCTGCACCACCGGCTGCTGGAGATCGGCCACTCCCACAGCCGGGCCGTGTTGATCATGTACTTCTGGTCCGCGGTGATCGCCTTCGGCACCCTCGCCTACACGGTGAACTCGGCGTCCATGTGGATCGTCCTCGCCCTCGCCGTGTTCAGCGCGGTCGGGCTCTTCCTCCTGCTCCTGCCCCGCTTCACGCCCCGTGCCCCCCGCTGGGCCGAGGCGTTCGTCCCGCCCCGCTACCGCCGTCGCCGTGCCGTGGCCCCGGAGCCGGCCCTCGGCCCCTCCCCGGACTGGACCCCGTCCCTCAACGGCGCCACCGCGGTCGGCGGCCGGACCAAGGACGAGGAGCCCAGCCCGGCGGGCGCGCGGCGGTGACGCCTTCGGGCGGGCGGGGCCCCTCCTCATGGGGCAGCGCCCCCAAGTACAGCTCACCTAAGGTCAATTGAGCACTCCGCGCCTCCCTGGAAAGGTCGTGGCCCGACAGCGGGGGCTGTCCGCCGGAGACATGGCCGCGCGGACGGGACGCCCCCGTGACCCGACCATTCATGGGGGACGCATGCGCAAGTCCATCGCCACCACGCTCGTCGTCATGGCGCTCGGCGGCTCGCTCGGCCTGACGGCGACGCAGGCATCGGCCGCTCCGGCCACCAAGGTCCTGCCGTTCAACTTCAACACCAATGAGGTGCAGAAGGTCGAGGACGACGCCAAGTTCAAGACGACGGCGGCCGGCAAGGTCCAGTTCACGATCACGAAGAAGACCTACGACCACGGCATCGGCATCCGCCTCATCACCTGCGGCAGCGACTGGAAGTCGCTGACGGGCTGGAAGGAATTCAAGAAGAAGAAGGGCGAGTACTACACCTTCGACAAGAGCCTGAAGAAGAACCAGTGCTTCAGGATCCAGGCGGGTCGCAGCTGGGCCGGCTACATCGACGGCAAGCTCAAGGGCAAGATCAAGAAGGCCTGACCCCACACTCGCCGGATGACTCCAGCGGCCGGGGGCCGTGTGCGGTACGCCGCGCACGGCCCCCGGCCGTTCGGCCTTGAGGCGCAGGGGCGGGACGTCGCGCTGACGCCAAGGTAAGAATCTGACTAAGCCTTTGCCGATGGCATGCAAGAACCTGGGTGGTCAAACCGTCCTTATACCAGACAAGTCGGCGCTGTTTTTGCACAGACGGGCGGGTTCACTCTCATGTGTGACGCCGTGCACACCATTCAGGTAAAGACCTCATCAAATAGTTTGTGATACGGTTCACGAGAACCCCGGATGGAGCCGAAGGACCGCAGTGCGACGGTCCAGCGGCGTGAGAATTCCGCTCGCCCCCGGGGACTACGCTCGTCCATGACGACACCTGCCCCCTTAGTAAGCGGAGTTGCCGCCATGCCGTCCAATGACGCCCGGATCCTCCTTCAGGCCGCCGTGCCCACAGCTGCCGCCGGCGCGATCGCCGCCGTCATCAGCGGTGTGGTCGTCGGGGGCAAGGGGGCGGTCGGCGCCATTGTCGCCGCGGTGATCACGATCCTCTTCATGGGAATCGGGCTCTACGTTCTGCAGCGCACTGCCAAATCGCTTCCTCACCTGTTCCAGGCGATGGGCCTGATGCTCTACGCGGCACAAATTCTGCTGCTGTTCATCTTCCTGGCCGCGTTCAAGAACACCACGCTCTTCCACCCCCGCGCCTTCGCGTTCACGCTGGTCGCCACCACCCTCGTGTGGATCGGCGCACAGACGCGCGCGCACATGAAGGCCAAGGTCCTCTACGTCGAACCCGATTCCTCCACGGGCAACAAGCCCGAAAAATCGGGGCACTCGTCGTGAGGGGTAGGGGCGGGATAAGTGACCGCAGGAGATCCTGCTATCGTCCGGTGCCAACTGCGGCATCGCGGGCGCGGGCGATCGAGCTGACGCCTGCCCTAGTGCGAGGCTCGATGCCCCACAGCCGCCCCCACATCCGTAACACCAGTCCAGTGCCGACCCGCGGCTGCGCGCCGCGCCGACACAACGAGGTTGCCGTACCCATGCGCCACGCTGAAGGAGCCCGCGGTGAGTGCTGATCCGACGCAGGTGCTCGCCTTCGAGACCGACTGCCACATTTTCGACGGCTGTGGCTTCGCCGATGTCGCTCCGGGCCTGCACTCGTTCCTCTTCGAGCCCTTGATGGGCCACCAGGACGACGCCGTCTACTTCAACAAGACGATGCTGCTGGCGCTGCTCGGCTCGATCATCATCGTGGGCTTCTTCTGGGCCGCCTTCGCCAAGCCGAAGGTCGTCCCGGGCAAGCTCCAGATGGTGGCCGAAGCGGGTTACGACTTCGTGCGACGCGGCGTCGTCTACGAGACGCTCGGAAAGAAGGAAGGCGAGAAGTACGTTCCGCTCGTCGTCTCCCTCTTCTTCTTCGTCTGGATCATGAACGTCTGGTCGATCGTCCCGATCGCCCAGTTCCCGGTCACCGCGATCATCTCGTATCCCGTCGCCCTGGCCGGAATCGTCTACATCCTGTGGGTCTCGCTGACCTTCAAGCGGCACGGCTTCGTCGGTGCCTTCAAGAACTTCACCGGCTACGACAAGTCGCTGGGCGCAGTGCTCCCGCTGTCGATGACGATCGAGCTCTTCTCGAACCTCATCGTGCGGCCCTTCACCCACGCCGTTCGTCTGTTCGCGAACATGTTCGCCGGCCACACGCTGCTGCTGCTCTTCACGATCGCCACCTGGTACATGCTCAACGGCATCGGCATCGCCTACTCCGCCGTGTCCTTCACGATGGTGATCGTGATGACCGCCTTCGAGCTCTTCATCCAGGCCGTTCAGGCGTACGTCTTCGTACTGCTGACCTGCAGCTTCATCCAGGGCGCTCTCGCCGAGCACCACTGAGAGCCCCGACCCACCACCAGACATCCGGTGGCCAACCCCCACCGGTCATTGAAAGAGAAGGAAGAACCGGCATGTCCGCTCTCCAGACCCTCGCCGAGACTCAGATCATGGGCAACCTTGGCTCCATCGGTTACGGCCTGGCGGCCATCGGCCCGGGCGTCGGCGTCGGCATCATCTTCGGTAACGGCACCCAGGCCCTCGCCCGCCAGCCCGAGGCGGCCGGCCTGATCCGCGCCAACCAGATCCTCGGCTTCGCCTTCTGTGAGGCGCTCGCCCTGATCGGTCTGGTCATGCCGTTCGTCTACCCGACCTCCTGACCAGGTTCGTCGGACCGCCCCTTTAGACGGAAGGCACTGATATGAGCCTGGTTAACCTGGCGGCTGGTGGGGAGGCCGAAAACCCCCTCATCCCGCCGATCCCCGAGCTCGTCATCGGCCTGATCGCCTTCGTCATCGTCTTCGGCTTCCTCGCCAAGAAGCTCCTCCCGAACATCAACAAGGTTCTGGAAGAGCGCCGCGAGGCCATCGAGGGCGGTATCGAGAAGGCTGAGGCCGCGCAGACCGAGGCCCAGAGCGTCCTCGAGCAGTACAAGGCTCAGCTCGCCGAGGCCCGGCACGAGGCCGCGCGACTGCGCCAGGAGGCGCAGGAGCAGGGCGCCGCGCTCATCGCCGAGATGCGCGCCGAGGGCCAGCGGCAGCGTGAGGAGATCGTCGCCGCCGGTCACGCGCAGATCGAGGCCGACCGCAAGGCCGCCGCTTCCGCGCTGCGCCAGGACGTCGGCAAGCTCGCCACCGACCTGGCCGGCAAGCTCGTCGGTGAGTCCCTCGAGGACCACGCCCGGCAGAGCCGCGTCATCGACCGCTTCCTCGACGACCTCGAGGAGAAGGCCGAGGCGACGCGATGAACGGAGCGAGCCGCGAGGCCCTGGCAGCCGCACGTGAGCGTCTCGACGCGCTGACGGACTCCACGTCCGTGGACGCGGCCGCGCTCGCCGACGAGCTGGCCGCCGTCACCGCGCTGCTCGACCGCGAGGTGTCGCTGCGTCGGGTCCTCACCGACCCGGCGCAGGCCGGCGAGGCCAAGGCCGAACTGGCCGGGCGCATCCTCGGCGGCCAGGTCAGCGGGACGACCGCCGACCTGGTTGCGGGTCTGGTGCGTTCCCGCTGGTCGCAGTCGCGCGACCTGGTGGACGCGCTGGAGGAGCTGGCCGCCCTGGCCGACCTCACCGCCGCGCAGACGTCGGGCACGCTCGACGACGTCGAGGACGAGCTGTTCCGGTTCGGCCGGATCGTCGCCTCGAACACCGGGCTGCGGTCCGCGCTGACCGACCGCGCCGCGAGCGCGTCGGCCAAGGGCGAGCTGCTGCGCAGCCTGCTCGGCGGCCGCGCCAAGACCACCACCGAGCGTCTGGTGACGCGCCTTGTGACCGCGCCGCGGGGACGTAGCCTGGAGGCGGGACTCGAGTCCCTGTCCAAGCTCGCCGCCGAGCGCCGGAACCGCATGGTCGCCGTCGTCACCTCGGCGGTCCCGCTGAGCGACGCCCAGAAGCAGCGCCTCGGCGCCGCCCTGGCGAAGCTCTACGGCCGCCCGATGCACCTCAACCTCGACGTGGACCCGGGTGTCCTCGGAGGGATCCGGGTGCAGGTCGGCGACGAGATCATCAACGGCTCGATCGCGGACCGACTCGAGGACGCCGGCCGCCGCCTGGCGAGCTGAGCAACTTCACACGCAGTACAGACCTACGGCCCGGTTGGGCCGTGCAGAGGATTCCTGGGGGTCGCCCCCAGACCCCCAAGTTGAAACTTCGGGCCCAACAAGGAGAGCAGGGAACCCAGATGGCGGAGCTCACGATCCGGCCGGAGGAGATCCGGGACGCGCTGGAGAACTTCGTCCAGTCGTACAAGCCGGACGCGGCCTCGCGCGAGGAGGTCGGTACGGTCACCCTTGCCGGCGACGGCATCGCGAAGGTCGAGGGTCTTCCCTCGGCCATGGCCAACGAACTGCTGAAGTTCGAGGACGGCACCCTCGGCCTGGCGCTGAACCTGGAAGAGCGCGAGATCGGCGCCATCGTCCTCGGTGAGTTCAGCGGCATCGAGGAGGGTCAGCCGGTCACCCGTACCGGCGAGGTCCTGTCGGTCGCCGTGGGCGAGGGCTACCTCGGCCGCGTCGTCGACCCGCTCGGCAACCCGATCGACGGCCTCGGCGAGATCGAGACCAGCGGTCGCCGCGCCCTCGAGCTGCAGGCCCCCACGGTCATGCAGCGCAAGTCGGTGCACGAGCCGATGGAGACCGGCTACAAGGCCGTCGACGCGATGACCCCGATCGGCCGTGGTCAGCGTCAGCTGATCATCGGTGACCGTCAGACCGGCAAGACCGCCCTGGCCGTCGACACGATCATCAACCAGCGCGACAACTGGCGCTCGGGCGACGTGAACAAGCAGGTCCGCTGCATCTACGTCGCCATCGGCCAGAAGGGCTCGACCATCGCGTCGGTCCGCCGCGCGCTGGAGGAGAACGGCGCGCTCGAGTACACGACCATCGTCGCCGCCCCGGCGTCCGACCCGGCCGGCTTCAAGTACCTGGCGCCGTACACCGGTTCGGCCATCGGTCAGCAGTGGATGTACGAGGGCAAGCACGTCCTCATCATCTTCGACGACCTCTCGAAGCAGGCCGACGCCTACCGCGCCGTGTCGCTGCTGCTGCGCCGTCCGCCGGGCCGTGAGGCCTACCCGGGTGACGTCTTCTACCTGCACTCCCGTCTGCTGGAGCGCTGCGCGAAGCTCTCCGACGACATGGGCAAGGGCTCGATGACCGGTCTGCCGATCGTCGAGACCAAGGCCAACGACGTCTCGGCGTTCATCCCGACCAACGTCATCTCCATCACCGACGGCCAGTGCTTCCTGGAGTCGGACCTCTTCAACGCCGGTCAGCGTCCCGCGCTGAACGTCGGTATCTCCGTCTCCCGAGTCGGTGGTTCCGCCCAGCACAAGGCGATGAAGCAGGTCTCCGGTCGTCTCCGCGTGGACCTCGCCCAGTTCCGTGAGCTGGAGGCGTTCGCCGCCTTCGGTTCCGACCTGGACGCCGCGTCGAAGGCGCAGCTGGAGCGCGGCCAGCGCATGGTCGAGCTGCTGAAGCAGGCCCAGTACGAGCCGATGTCCACCGAGGACCAGGTCGTCTCCGTGTGGGCCGGCACCACCGGCAAGATGGACGACGTTCCGGTCGCCGACATCCGCCGCTTCGAGAAGGAGCTGCTGGAGTACCTGCACCGCAAGGAGCAGGGCCTCATGACCTCCATCAAGGAGGGCGGCAAGCTCTCGGACGACACGCTGACCGCTGTCGCCGACGCGATCGCCGACTTCAAGAAGCAGTTCGAGACCTCGGACGGCAAGCTGCTCGGCGAGGACGCTCCGGCGGCCGTCAACGTCTCCAAGTGACGTAAGGAAGGGACCTGACTCATGGGAGCTCAGCTCCGGGTCTACAAGCGTCGCATCCGATCCGTCACCGCGACCAAGAAGATCACCAAGGCGATGGAGATGATCGCCGCCTCGCGCGTCGTCAAGGCGCAGCGCAAGGTGGCGGCCTCCACGCCGTACGCGACCGAGCTCACCCGCGCGGTCACGGCGGTGGGCACTGGTTCGAACACCAAGCACCCGCTGACCACGCAGGCCGATACGGTCACGCGTTCCGCAGTGCTGCTGCTGACGAGTGACCGGGGTCTGGCCGGTGCCTTCAACTCCAACGCCATCAAGGCGGCGGAACAGCTGACGGCGCGGCTGGAGTCCGAGGGCAAGCAGGTCGACACGTACATCGTCGGCCGCCGCGGTGTCGCCCACTACAACTTCCGCGAGCGCAAGATCGCGGACCAGTGGACGGGCTTCACCGACGAGCCCTCGTACGCGGACGCCAAGAAGGTCGCGGCGCCCCTGATCGAGGCCATCGAGAAGGACACGGCGGACGGCGGGGTGGACGAGCTCCACATCGTGTACACCGAGTTCGTGTCGATGATGACGCAGCAGGCGCTCGACGCGCGTCTGCTGCCGCTCAGCCTCGACGAGGTCGCGGAGGAGAAGCCGACGGGCGAGATCCTGCCGCTGTACGACTTCGAGCCGTCGGCGGAGGACGTCCTCGACGCCCTGCTGCCGCGCTACGTCGAGAGCCGTATCTACAACGCGCTGCTCCAGTCGGCTGCTTCCAAGCACGCCGCCACCCGCCGCGCGATGAAGTCGGCGACCGACAACGCGGGCGAGCTGATCAACACGCTCTCCCGTCTTGCCAACGCGGCCCGCCAGGCCGAAATCACCCAGGAAATCAGCGAGATCGTCGGTGGCTCCGCAGCCCTTGCCGACGCGACCGCGGGGAGTGACAAGTAATGACGACGACTTCTGAGACGGCCGTTGCCACGGGCCGCGTCGCCCGGGTCATCGGCCCGGTCGTCGACGTGGAGTTCCCCGTCGACGCGATGCCCGACATCTACAACGCCCTGCACGTCGAGGTCTCCGACCCGGCGAACGAGGGTGAGAAGAAGACGCTGACCCTGGAGGTCGCCCAGCACCTGGGTGACGGCCTGGTCCGCACCATCTCCATGCAGCCCACCGACGGTCTGGTCCGCCAGGCCCCGGTCACCGACACCGGCGCCTCCATCACCGTGCCGGTCGGTGACTTCACCAAGGGCAAGGTGTTCAACACCCTCGGTGAGGTGCTGAACGTCGACGAGCAGTACACGGGCGAGCGCTGGGGCATCCACCGCAAGGCCCCGAACTTCGACGAGCTCGAGTCGAAGACCGAGATGTTCGAGACCGGCGTCAAGGTCATCGACCTCCTCACCCCGTACGTCAAGGGTGGAAAGATCGGTCTGTTCGGCGGCGCCGGCGTCGGCAAGACGGTGCTCATCCAGGAGATGATCTACCGCGTCGCCAACAACCACGACGGTGTGTCGGTGTTCGCCGGTGTCGGTGAGCGCACCCGTGAGGGCAACGACCTCATCGAGGAGATGTCGGACTCCGGCGTCATCGACAAGACCGCGCTGGTCTTCGGTCAGATGGACGAGCCCCCGGGCACCCGTCTGCGCGTGGCCCTCGCCGGTCTGACCATGGCGGAGTACTTCCGCGATGTGCAGAAGCAGGACGTGCTGTTCTTCATCGACAACATCTTCCGCTTCACCCAGGCCGGTTCCGAGGTGTCGACCCTGCTCGGCCGTATGCCCTCCGCGGTGGGCTACCAGCCGAACCTGGCCGACGAGATGGGTCTCCTCCAGGAGCGCATCACCTCGACCCGTGGTCACTCGATCACCTCGATGCAGGCGATCTACGTCCCCGCGGACGACCTGACCGACCCGGCCCCGGCCACCACCTTCGCCCACCTCGACGCGACGACGGTTCTCTCCCGTCCGATCTCCGAGAAGGGCATCTACCCGGCCGTGGACCCGCTGGACTCGACGTCCCGCATCCTCGACCCGCGGTACATCGCGGCGGACCACTACACGGCCGCCATGCGCGTGAAGAGCATCCTGCAGAAGTACAAGGACCTGCAGGACATCATCGCGATCCTCGGTATCGACGAGCTCGGCGAGGAGGACAAGCTCGTCGTCCACCGTGCCCGTCGCGTGGAGCGCTTCCTGTCCCAGAACACCCACGTCGCCAAGCAGTTCACCGGCGTCGACGGGTCGGACGTGCCGCTGGACGAGTCGATCGCCGCGTTCAACGCGATCATCGACGGTGAGTACGACCACTTCCCGGAGCAGGCGTTCTTCATGTGCGGTGGTCTCGAGGACCTCAAGAAGAACGCGAAGGAGCTCGGCGTCAGCTGACGTCAGGCACTCGTGACAGAGGGGGGCGGGGCCGCACCTCAAGGGGTGCGCCCCGCCCCCCTCGGCACTCCCTTTAGAATTGACCCAACACCCGGCGGAACCGCCGGGTGGTGACCCGAGGAGCCACCTTGGCTGCTGAGCTGCACGTCGCGCTGGTCGCGGCCGACCGAGAGGTCTGGTCGGGCCAGGCCACCCTGGTCGTCGCGCGCACCACGTCCGGCGACATCGGCGTCATGCCCGGTCACCAGCCGCTGCTCGGTGTGCTGGAGTCGGGCCCGGTGACCATCCGTACGAGTGAGGGCGGCACCGTCGTCGTCGCCGTGCACGGTGGATTCATCTCGTTCGCGGACAACAAGCTGTCCCTGCTGGCCGAGGTCGCCGAGCTGGCCGACGAGATCGACGTCCAGCGCGTGGAGCGCGAGCTGGAGCGGGCGAAGGCGGAGGGCGACGCCGCCGCCGAGCGTCGCGCGGACGTCCGACTGCGGACGGTGTCGGCGCGCTGAACGGGTGCGCCGTGTGATGCTGTATCTCAGCCGCGGCTGGGTCTGGACATTTCCCTCCAGACCCGGCCGCGGCTGAGGCGAATACGGGTTGTTTTTACGTTCCATTACCTAGGAGACGAGGAGGTCGGTGTCGATGGTCCTCGCTCTGACTGTGTGCGGGTCGGTGATCGCGCTCGTGGTGGTGGGGCTCGTCGTCTTCGGACTGCGCCGCCGGCTGATCCAGCGCTCCGGGGGAACCTTCAACTGCAGCCTGCGGTGGCACGCCCCGGAGAAACCCGTGGGCGGCGAGGAGAAGGGCAAGGGCTGGGGCTACGGCATCGCCCGCTACAACGGGGACCGCATCGAATGGTTCCGGATCTTCTCGTACTCGCCCCGCCCGCGCCGCGTCCTGGAGCGCTCGGCGATCGAGGTGGCCGGCCGGCGCACCCCGGACGGCGAGGAGCTGGTGCTCCTGCCCGACGACGTCATCCTGGTCTGCCTCCACCGGGGCACGCGTCTGGAGCTGGCGATGAGCGAGGACGCGCTGACCGGTTTCCTCGCGTGGCTTGAGGCAGCCCCGCCCGGACAGCGAGTGAACGTGGCGTAGCCACGTTCACTCGCTGGGTGGGGGTCCCCCCGGACGAAGTCCGGGGGGAGCGTCAACGTCGCCTGATCTCTCTCAGCCGGTCACTTCAGACCGTTGTTGATCGCGGTCACCAGCTCTCCGCTGCTGGTGTCGCCGCTGAACTCCCAGAAGAACGCGCCGCCCAGGTTCTGGTTCTTGGCCCAGGTCATCTTGGTGCCGATGGTGGCGGGGGTGTCGTAGCTCCACCAGTTGGTGCCGCAGTGCGCGTAGGCCGTGCCGGCGACGGTGCCGGTGGCGGGGCAGGAGTTCTTCAGGACCTTGTAGTCCTCGATGCCGGCCTCGTAGGTGCCGGGTGCCGCGCCGGTCGCCGATCCGCCGGGGGCGGACTGGGTGACGCCGGTCCAGCCGCGGCCGTAGAAGCCGATGCCGAGCAGCAGCTTGGCGGACGGGACGCCCTTCGACTTCAGCTTGGCGATGGCGTCGGCGGAGTTGAAGCCCGCCTGCGGGATCCCCGGGTACGAGGTGAGCGGGGAGTGCGGGGCGGTCGGGCCGTCCTTGTCGAAGGCGCCGAAGTAGTCGTACGTCATCACGTTGTACCAGTCGAGGTACTGGGCGGCGCCGCCGTAGTCGGCCGCGTCGATCTTGCCGCCGGAGGAGCCGTCGGCGGTGATGGCCGCGGTGACCAGGTAGTTCGGGCCGAACTCGGTGCGCAGCGCCGACATCAGGTTCCTGAAGGCCGCAGGCCCCGAGGTGTCGCAGGTCAGGCCGCAGGCGTTCGGGTACTCCCAGTCGATGTCGATGCCGTCGAAGACGTCGGCCCAGCGCGGGTCCTCCACGACGGCCTTGCAGGACTTGGCGAACGCGGCCGGGTTCTGCGCGGCCTGGCCGAAGCCGCCGGAGTAGGTCCAGCCGCCGAAGGAGTACAGGACCTTGATGTGCGGGTACTTCGCCTTCAGCTGGCGCAGCTGGTTGAAGTTGCCGCGCAGCGGCTGGTCCCAGGTGTCGGCGGTGCCGCTGACGGACTGGTCGGCGGTGTACGCCTTGTCGGTGGCCGCGTAGGAGTCGTCGAGGACGCACTGGCCGTTCTTGACGTTGCCGAAGGCGTAGTTGATGTGGGTGATCTTGGCTGCCGAGCCCGAGGTCACCAGGTTCTTGACGTGGTAGTTGCGGCCGTAGACGCCCCACTCGGTGAAGTAGCCGAGCTTGACCTTGGAGCCGGGCGGCGGGTCGACGACCCCGCCGCTGGTGCGGACGGCTATCGCGCCGCTGAGCGGGCCGGTCTGGTCGGCGGTGTCCCGGGCCTGGACGGTGTAGGAGTAGTCGGTGCCGGCGGTCAGGCCGGTGTCGGTGTAGGTGGTGCCGGTGACGGTGGCGACCTTGCTGCCGCCGCGCAGGACGTCGTAGTTCTTGATGCCCTTGTCGTCGGTGGCCGCGCTCCAGCTGAGCTTGACCGAGGTCTCGGTGACACCGGACGCGGTCGGGGTGCCGGGCGCGGAGGGCGCCGCGTCACCGGGGACGCTGGGGCCGCCGTCGCAGCTGCCGCCGTTCAGCTCGCAGTTCGCCGGGGAGCCTGAGCCGCTCCCGTTGAAACCGAAGGAGACGGAGGCGCCCGGGGCGAGCGAGCCGTTCCACGACTTGTTCTTGGCGGTCCAGTGGGAGCCGGAGGAGGTCACGTCGGCGTCCCAGGCCGAGGTGACCGACGTTCCGGAGGGGAAGTCCCACTCGACGGTCCAGGAACTGAGCGTGGTGGTGCCGGTGTTCTTGACGGTCCACTTTCCTTCGAAGCCGCTGCCCCAGTCCTGGGTCCTGGTGTAGGTGGCGGTGGCTTCCGTGGCCGCGTGGGCGGGGGTCGCGAGACCGACCAGGCCCGCGAGGGGAAGCAGCAGGGTGGCGAAGCCCGCCGTGAGTCTGAGCCTGAAGCGCATGACGCGCCTCCTTGTGGGGTGTCGTGAGCATGAGCATGACGTGGCGCAGTGCGGCGAGAATAGAAAGGTCTGGACCATAGGTCAATGGGTCTGGACCAGTGCACGACGCCGGGCGGCCCGCGCCAGGGCCTCCGGACACCCCTCCGGCGGCCACCGGACACCTCTGCGGCGGGTCAGATCCCCAGTTCCTGGGCCAGCACGGCGGCTTGGACCCGGCTGCGCAGATCGAGCTTCCCGAGCAGCCGGCTGACATGGGTCTTCACGGTCGCCTCCGCCATGTCGAGCCGTACCGCGATCTCCGCGTTGGGCAGGCCCTGGCCGAGACAGGAGAGCACCTCGCGCTCCCGTCGGGTCAGCGAGTCGAGCACCGACAGGTCGACGCCGGGCTCCCGGGCCGGCCCGGCGGCGAACTCGGCGATCAGCCGCCGGGTGACGGCCGGGGCGATCAGCCCCTCGCCGCGTGCCACCGTCCGTACGGCCGTGATGAGGTCCTTCGCCTCCGTGTTCTTGAGCAGGAACCCGGCGGCGCCCGCCCGCAGCGCTCCGAACACATACTCGTCGAGGTCGAAGGTGGTGAGGACGAGGACGTCGGCCAGACCCTCCGCGACGACCTGGCGTGTCGCGGACACCCCGTCGAGGCGCGGCATCTGAACGTCCATCAGCACGAGGTCGGGGCGCAGCTCCCGGGCCAGGGCCACCGCGTGCTCCCCGTCGGCCGCCTCGCCGACCACCTCGATGTCGGGCGCGCTGCCCAGGATGAGGACGAGTCCGGCGCGTACGGCGGACTGGTCCTCGGCGACGAGGACGCGGATCATGCGGGTTCTCCTTCGGTGACCGGGAGGGTGGCGCGTACGGCCCAGATCTTGCCGTGATCCGCGCTCTCGGGGCCCGCCTCGAAGGTGCCGTCCAGCAGCGCGACCCGCTCGCGCATACCGACCAGGCCGGCGCCGGAGCCGGGCGCGCTCGGGCCGTCCCGGTCGCCGTACGGGCTGGTCACCGCGATGTGCAGGGCGTTGTCCGGTTGCCGCAGCGTCACTGCGACACGGCCCGGGCAGGCGTGCTTGAGGGCGTTGGTGAGGGACTCCTGGACGATGCGGTAGGCCGCGAGCCCCACGGGGGCGGGCAGGGCGGCGCCGTGCTCGGCGTCGAGGGTGACGTCCAGGCCGTTGGTGCGGGCGCCGTCGACCAGTGCGCCGAGCCCGTCGAGGGTGGGGGCGGCGGAGGGTTCGTGGTCGTCGCCGGTGTCCCTGAGGATGCCGATCAGCCGGCGCATCTCGGCGAGGCCCTCGACACTGTTCTCGCGGATGACCCCGAGGGCCTGCTTCGAGGTCTCCGGGTCGTCGAGGGAGAGCGCGGCCGTGGAGTGGATCGCGATCGCGGACAGGTGGTTGGCGACCATGTCGTGCAACTCCCGTGCCATCCGGGCCCGTTCGGAGGCGACGGCCTGGGCCCGGTCCATCTCCGCGAGCAACGCGGTCTGTTCGGCGCGCAGCCGGGCGGCGTCGGCGGCGTCGCGGTGGTTGCGGACGATCCAGCCGGTGGCGGCCGGCATGAAGGCGACCAGGCCGATGACCGCGCCGACGAGCACCGCCTGCGGGACCCGCCAGATCGCCACCGGTACGACCGTGCCGACCGCCGTGAGCACTCCGGCGACCCACAGGACACGGCGGGCGGTGGCGGGCGGGCCGTAGAGCACGGCCGCGTACACCAGGTCGGTGAACATCACGACCGTGACCAGGTTGCCCTGGGTGATGGTGTCCACCGTGACCGCGGCCCAGCCGACCAGCAGGGCCGTGCGGGGCAGGGTCCGGCGCACCGCCTCGCAGGCCGCCGTCACGGCCAGGGGCAGCAGGATCCACCAGCGGCCGTCGAGCAGCACGATCGGCTCGCGGGCCGGGCGGGTCGCGAGGTCGAGCCCCCACAGCAGCAGGCCACCGAACAGTCCGGCGAGGGCGGCGCGCCCGTCGAAGGGGTGGGGGCGGGGCGGTCGTACGGCCATGTCCCCATCCAACACGGCGCGGGTGCCTCCCGCCTGATGCCCGGGAACGGTCCTGGACTGCATCCTTC
Organism: Streptomyces sp. NPDC030183; assembly: GCF_055573455.1. Lineage (NCBI taxonomy): Bacteria > Bacillati > Actinomycetota > Actinomycetes > Kitasatosporales > Streptomycetaceae > Streptomyces > Streptomyces sp. NPDC030183. Next base: position 65,983 of record NZ_JBVIBK010000023.1, on the reverse strand, counting down.
GATGTACCGCGGGTTCGTCATCGCCGACGACGATTCCGGCCGGTCCCGCCGTGAGCCTGGAACGGTGAACGAGAGGAGCGAGTCGTGATCGTCGCGTTGATCATCGCCTGCGAGGTCGGTTTCTGGGCGCTGCTGGCGCTCGCCCTGGCTGTCCGCTATCTGCTGAGGTGGCGCCGGACGAGTGTGGTCCTGCTGCTGTGCGAGCCCGTGCTGGAGCTGGTGCTCTTCGTGGTGACCGCGATCGACCTCAAGAACGGCGCGGAGCCGAGCTGGGAGCACGGCCTGGCGGCCCTCTACATCGGCTTCACCGTGGGGTACGGGCACTACATGATCCGTTGGCTGGACGGTCATGCCGCGCATCGCCTGGCGGGCGGACCGAAGCCGGCGGGGCCGCCGAAGTACGGCCTGGCGCGGGCCCGGCACGAGGGTGCCCTCTGGCTGCGGACCGTGGTGGCGGCCGGTGTCGCGCTGGCCCTGCTCCAGGCGGCGGTCTGGTACGTCGGCGACGACGGGAGCGTCGACTCGCTGAGGTCGTTCCAGTGGGCGGCGCTCCGGGCGGCCGGAATCCACGGTCTGATCGCCCTCACCTACACGCTCTGGCCGAAGAAGGCACCGGAGGGGGACAGGGGCACCGAGAAGGACAAGGAGAAGGAGAGGGCGGGGATGCGGTAGGGCGGTGCCGTGGGGCGGCGGGCGCGGGCAGGTGCCTGGTCGCGCGGGCGCGGGGACGTGCGTGGTCCGCACGCCGTTCCCCGCGCCCCTTGAGGGCCGGTCCGGTGGGTGTCAGGTGGTCAGCGTTCGCCGCCCGGTACCCACAGGACGTCTCCGACCTCCTTGTTCGCGGTCCTGGCGAGGATGAACAGGAGGTCGGAGAGGCGGTTGAGGTAGGTGGCGGTGAGGGGGTTCATGGAGTCGCCGTGGGCCTCCAGCGCGGCCCAGGTCGAGCGTTCGGCGCGGCGGACGACCGTGCATGCCTGGTGCAGGAGGGCCGCGCCAGGGGTGCCGCCCGGCAGGATGAAGGAGCGCAGCTTCTCCAGCCGCTCGTTGAAGCGGTCGCAGTCGGCCTCCAGCTTGTCGACGTAGAACTGCTCGACGCGCAGGGGCGGGAACTGGGGGTTCTCGACGACGGGCGTGGACAGGTCGGCCCCGACGTCGAAGAGGTCGTTCTGCACCCGGGTGAGGACCTCCACGACCTCCCGGTCCAGCCCGCCCAGCGCGATCGCCGTCCCGATCACCGCGTTCGCCTCGTTGGCGTCCGCGTACGCCGAGATCCGCAGGTCGGTCTTGGGCACCCGGCTCATGTCGCCGAGGTTGGTGGTGCCCTTGTCGCCGGTCCTGGTGTAGATGCGCGTCAGATTGACCATGCGGCCAGCGTAGTTACGCCCCGGCCGTCCGGAAGACCCGTGTGCCCACCGTCACGGCGAACGCCGTGAGACCGACGGCGGCGAGGACGCCGTACAGCATGGACGGGGAGGCGTACACGCCGACGTAGGCGTCGCGCATCGCGTCCACCAGATAGCGGAACGGTACGAAGCGGGACAGCAGGTCGAGCCAGCCGGGGGCCAGGGACATCGGCAGCATCAGGCCCGACAGGAGCATCGACGGCATCGTCAGGGCGTTGACCGCGGGACCGAACTCGTGCTGCGAGCGGGCCCTCATGGCGAGCGCGTACGACAGCGAGGCCAGCGAGACCGTCAGCAGGGCCACGAAGACGAAGCCGATCAGGATGCCGGCGACGGGGGCGCGCAACCCCATGACCAGCGCCGCGAGGACCAGCAGCACCGCCTGGAGGACGAAGACCGCCGCGTCCCGGAGCACCCGGCCCAGCAGCAGCGCCGCCCGGCTCACCGGCGTGACCCGCATCCGCTCGATCACGCCGGACTGCTTCTCCAGGATGACCATGAAGCCCGCGAAGGAGGCCCCGAACAGACTCAGCTGGAGCAGCAGACCCGGCACCAGCACCTGCCAGGAGCTGCCGCGCGAGCCGAGTGGGAGTCCGGTGAGCAGGGGGCCGAAGAAGAGCAGGTACAGCAGCGGCATGAGCACGCCGAACAGCATCGCGAAACGGGAGCGCAGGGTCTGGCGGGCGTAGCGCCCGAAGACCAGCGCCGTGTCGTGCAGAAGCATCGAGGAGTCCTGGACGGTCACGGGGGCGGGGCCGGCCGGCGCGGGACCGCGGCCGGTGATGGCGAGGAAGGCGTCCTGGAGCGAGGCGTCGGCCGCCCCGGCGTGCCGGAGCTTGAGCGCGCTCGGGGTGCCGTCGGCCACGACCCGCCCGTGGTCGACCACGACGATCCGGTCGGCGAGGGCGTCGGCCTCGTCGAGGTAATGGGTCGTCAGGAAGACCGTGGTGCCGTGCTCGTCGCGCAGCCGGCGGACCAGGTCCCACAGGTCGGCGCGGCTGCCGGGGTCGAGTCCGGTCGTCGGTTCGTCGAGGAACAGCACCCGCGGCCGGTGGGTGAGCGCCATGGCGATGTCGAGACGGCGTCGCTGTCCGCCGGAGAGCGCGGCGCACTTGCGGTCGAGCAGCTCGCCGAGGCCGAGGTCGTGGGCCAACTCCTCGGCGCGCTCCTCGGCCCGGGCCTTGGTCAGCCGGTAGAGCCGCCCCTGGGTGACCAGTTCCTCCCGCGCGGTGATCTGCGGGTCCACCCCGCCCGACTGCGCCACATAGCCGCAGGCCCGGCGGACCCCGGCGGGATCGCCGGCCAGGTCGTGGCCCGCGACCGTGGCCGCGCCGCCGGTGGGGGGCAGCAGCGTCGTGAGCATCCGCAGGGTGGTGGTCTTCCCGGCGCCGTTCGGGCCGAGGAAGCCGAGGATCTCGCTGGAGCGGACGGTGAGGTCGATTCCGCGCACCGCGTCCACGGGGCCGCGCTTCGTCCGGAAGGTACGGGCCAGACCGGCCGCACTGATGATGGGCATGGCACCAGAAAAACAGAGTCCCTTAAATTTTGCAATGGCTCCAAACTTTAAGGGGCCCCAATGATCAAGGGGGTGCCTAGGATGTGGGCATGGCGGAGGGGCTCAGGGAGCGCAAGAAGCGCGAGACGCGGCAGCGGATCTCGGACATCGCCACCGGCCTGTTCCTGGAGCACGGCTTCGTGACGGTGACGATGGCGGATGTGGCCGACGCGGCGGACGTCTCGGTGAACACCGTCTACAACTACTTCCCCTCCAAGGAGGACCTCTTCTTCGACCGCGGCGCGGGCGTCGTCGAGCGCCTCGCCCGCTGGGTGCGCGGCCGCGATCCGGGGGAGTCGGCCGTCGCGGCGGTCCTGCGGGAACTGCGTGCCGAGGTCGAGGCGGTCTCGCCGAACGTCGGCCTGATGGAGGGGTACGACCGCTTCATGAAGGTCATCCACGAGGCGCCGCCCCTGCGCTCCCGGCTGTGGAGCATCCAGCAGGAGATCCAGGACAACCTGGAGGAGGTCCTCCGCGTGGAGACCGGCGCTCCGGACGAGGACCCCGTACCGACGCTGATCGCCGGTCAGATCAACTGGGTGCACCAGACGACGATGGCCGTGGTCGGCCGCCGGATGCTCGCCGGGAACAATCCGGGCGAAGTATCCCGAGAGGTGCTTCTCCTCCTGGACGAGATGGAGGGGCTGTTGAGCGATACGGTGCTCAACTACGCCGTCCGACCCTCCGCGTGAGCGCTGCCGGTGTGATGTCCGTCCATTGAGACGTGACTCGCGTTACTAAGCGGTCACACGGCCCCTCACGAGCGCTAGTGTCCGCCCGAGAGGCAATACATCAACAGCGCGTACCAGGGGAGTCGCACAGTGGCACGGAAGCTCGCCGTCATCGGAGCCGGACTCATGGGGTCCGGTATCGCCCAGGTGTCCGCGCAGGCGGGCTGGGACGTCGTCCTGCGCGACGTCACCGACGAGGCGCTGAACCGTGGCATCGGCGGCATCACCGCCTCGTACGACAAGTTCGTCGGCAAGGGCAAGTTGACGGCCGAGGACGCGGAGGCGGCGCTGGGGCGGATCACCGCCACCACCGACCTCGACGCGGCGGCCGACGCGGACATCGTCGTCGAGGCCGTCTTCGAGAAGCTGGAGGTGAAGCACGAGATCTTCCGGACCCTCGACAAGGTCGTCCGCGAGGACACCGTGCTCGCCTCCAACACCTCCGCCATCCCGATCACCAAGATCGCGGCGGTGACGGAGCGCCCGGAGCGCGTCGTCGGCACCCACTTCTTCTCGCCCGTCCCGATGATGCAGCTCTGCGAACTGGTCCGCGGCTACAAGACCAGCGACGAGACGCTCGCCACCGCCCGGGAGTTCGCCGAGTCGGTCGGCAAGACCTGCATCGTCGTCAACCGAGACGTCGCCGGCTTCGTGACGACCCGTCTGATCTCCGCGCTGGTCGTCGAGGCCGCGAAGCTGTACGAGTCTGGCGTCGCCACCGCCGAGGACATCGACCTCGCCTGCAAGCTCGGCTTCGGCCACGCGATGGGACCGCTGGCCACCGCCGACCTCACGGGCGTCGACATCCTGCTGCACGCCACCAGCAACATCTACACCGAGTCCCAGGACGAGAAGTTCGCTCCGCCGGAGCTGATGCGCCGGATGGTTGACGCCGGTGACATCGGCCGCAAGAGCGGGCAGGGCTTCTACAAGCACTGACGCCGACACGCGCGTCACGCGCGGCACTTGCCGCGCACGTGAACGTACGGGCCCCCAGGGCCTCACCCCTTGAGGTGAATTCGGTATCGGTTCGCTCACAGACGGCAACCTGACGGTGTGGAACGCCGTCAGACGTTGCATCACCCACATCACGGAGTACGAGACGCACTCACGGGAGCGCTTATGTACATCAGGGGCGACCACGCCGAGCTGGTCGTCGGGGGCCGCCTCGACGTACGCAGCGCGGCGGACGCCCGTACGGTCCTGCACTCGGCTGTCGACGACGGAGCCGGCGACCTGGTGCTCGACCTGTCAGAGCTGGACTCCTGGGACGCCACCGGACTCGGTGTGATCATGGGAGCCCACCGGCGGGCGGGACGGTGCGGAAGGCGGCTGGTGCTGCGCGGTGTACCGCCGCAGATGCAGCGGCTGCTCGTGGCCACACGACTGCACCGCATCCTCGCGATCGAGGGCGGCATCGGACTGGAGTCACTGCCCCGGGTGTGAACACACGTACGCGTTCGTACGTATGGCTCGGTGCGTGCGGGACACTCGGTCGTCATGGCTGCTCCCGGGGGCCGTGAGGACCATGGGGGCGAAACGCACCAGACGCCCAATTCCTCACGAGACTGTGATGTCTCGGGCGGCGCGGTACCCCGGACTGTCGGAGATACTGTGCGAAGGTTTAGGGTTCGGCTGCCCGCTGCCAGCAACCCTCGAGCGGGTTCCGGACCAGAAGCGACAGCGCGGTGTGCGACAAGGCCGGGAGGGGCTCCAGCACACGAGACGCTTTTGGGGGGCTAGAACCTATGGACCCGACGAACCGGGGATCCGACGAGCACGGCCACGACGACGCACAGGCACCCGGCAGGCGCCCGCCCCGCGACGCGCTGACCCAGGACTTCGACCGGCACGCCCCGGCACTCGCCCGCACCGTCCAGCTGGTCTCGGGCGACTTCCTGCTCACCGTGAACCCCGTCGACGGCAGCGAGATAGAGAACTGCCCGCCCGGTGAGCTGCCCGCCCGCCCCGGGAAGCACGCCCCGGCCGACCGCGCCGGGATCGACCGCGCCGCCCGGCCGCCGGTGCCCCCCGGCCCCGCCCTGCCCAAGCTGCCCCTGCTCCAGCGGGACGACGAGCGGGCACGGCTGGTACGGCTGCTCGCACGCGGCCGCTCCGTCCGCCTCACCGGCGCCCCCGGCTCGGGCCGCACCACGCTCCTCGACGCCGTCGCCGAGGACTGCGCCGACCTCGCGCCCGACGGTGTCGTCCGGCTCTCCGGGTTCCGGCGCACCGCGGACGACCTGCTCCACGACCTGTTCGCGACCGTGCACAGCGCTCCCGAGTACCGGCCCGGCCGGGAGGAGTTCCTCGCGCTCGTGCGGGAGATCGGCGCGGTCGTCGTCCTGGACGACCTGGAGTTCGGCGGAGCCGAGCTCGACGACCTGCTCGACGCCACCCCCGAGTGCGCCTTCCTGATCGCGGCCACCCCCGAAACGCCCCTGCCCTCCTCCGACGCGCCCCTGGAGGAGATCGTCCTCGGCGGCCTCGACCGTGCGGGCAGCGTGGAGCTGCTGGAGCGCGCCGTCGGACGCAGCCTCACCGAGGACGAGTCGAACTGGGCGGGCGACCTCTGGTTCGAGTCGGAGGGGCTGCCCCTGCGGTTCGCCCAGGCCGGGGCGTTGCTCAGGCAACGGGACCGGCAGCGGGCCGGCGAGGACGCCGTCGACGAGTTCGGGGTCTTCCAGGACGTGCCGCCGGCCGACGTGCCCTTCGAGCCCGCCGAGGACGGGCCCGACGTACCGCTGCCCTCGCTCGCCGAGGGCGCCGCGCCCGCCGCGCTGCTCGCCTCCCGGCTGAGCCCGTCGGCGCGCGAGACCCTGCGGTTCGCGGTGGTCCTCGACGGCGAGGTCCCGCACCAGGCGCATCTGCCCGCCCTCGTGGGCGACACCCACGCCGACGCCGCCCTCGGCGAGCTGGTCGGCTGCGCCCTGGTCACCCCGGTGGGCGCGCGCTACCGGCTCGCGCCGGGCGTACGGACCCAGCTGGAGGCCGCCGGGTACGCCGACGGCGCCGAGGCCAGGGCCCGTACCGCCGCCCAGCACTACGCCTGGTGGGCCGGGCACCCGTCGGTAACCCCCGAGCGGGTCTCCGCCGAGGCGGACGCCCTGATCGCCGCGCTGACCGCTCTCGGGCCGCTCACCGAGCCCTCCGGGGACGAGCAGGGCAGCGTCGCGGTGCGGCTCGCCCGGCAGGCGGCGCCCGCGTTCGCGGCGGGCCTGCACTGGAACGCCTGGGAGCGGGCGCTCAGGGCGGGCGTGGAGGCGGCCCGCCGCGCCGAAGAGGTCGGCGAGCAGGCGTACTTCCACCACGAGCTGGGTGTCCTCGCGCTGTGCCGCGGCCGGCTCGACGAGGCCCGCGCCGAGCTGGAGGCGTCCATCGGGCTGCGCGGCGCCCTCGCCGACAAGCGCGGCACCGTCGCCGGCCGCAGGGCGCTCGCCCTGGTCGCCGACCGCTCCGGGGCGACCCCGCCCGGCGGGCGTACGGCGGCGGGGGAGGAGGTGCCCGACGCCCGGCACGAGGAGTCGGCCGCACCGCCCGGGGGAGTGCCCTCCGGGTTCGTCCCGGCGGCCTTCGGCACGGCCGCCGGCCCGTCCCCGGCGACGGGGGAGTCCACCCTCGTCAGCCACCGCACGGAGGGCGGCTCGCCCGCCCACCGGGCCGGTGTGTTCAAGGGCTTCGTCGGCGGCGCCCGGCGCAATCTGGTGGCCGCGGGGGCGGGCGCCCTGCTCGCCGCCGTGCTCGGCACCGTGGTGACCCTCGGCGCGACCTCCGACAAGAACAACACCCCGGCCGAGCGGATCGGCGTCAACCCCTCCGCCAGCGAGGGCGCCGACGACGGCGGCCTCGGCGCCGACCGGGCCAAGCAGGGCGAGGGCGACGACGGCCCCGGAGTCCTCCCCGAGCCGAGCGACCCCGGCCCCGACGGGACGTACGGCACGGCGGACGACCCGACACCCAGCGAGTCGGCGAAGCCGTCGGACGACACCGAGCCGTCGCCCTCCGAGTCGTCGGGTTCGTCGGACGGCGGGACGAGCGGGGGCGGCTCCACGAGCGGGTCCGGCGGCGGTTCGAACGGTGGGACGACCGGCGACTCCTCCGGCGGATCGTCGGGTGGTGACGGCGGCGGCGGTGACAGCGGCGGGTCCACGACCGGCGGGAGCACCGGCAGCACGGACGGGGGTGCCGCGGACGGCGGCGGCGGGTCCACCACGGGCGAAACCACCGGCGGGACGACGAACGGCGGGACCACCGGCGACACCACGGGCGGTGCCGACGGCGGAAACACCACCGGCGGCACCTCGGACGGCGGGACGACCACGGACGGAACGACGGGCGGCGCCGACAGCGGGGCGACCACCGGGACCACGGGCGGCACCGCGCCGTCCACCAGTGTCTCGGCGAGCGCCTCGCAGAGCGGCGCCGAGACGCCGGGCGGCTCCGCGGCCTGATGCCGACGCCACGGTCGCGACGTCATGACGCCACGGTCACGACGTCACGACGTCATGACTCGCCCTGTCACGATTCGCCCTGTCACGATTCGCCCCGTCACGGTGACCACAGTACGAGAAAGGGCCGGGTCCGTCCGCGGACCCGGCCCCTCGTCGTGAAATGGCTCAGAACAGCCGCAGCTTGTCGTCCTCGATGCCGCGCAGGGCGTCGTAGTCCAGCACCTGGCAACCGATGCCCCGGTCGGTGGCGAGGACCCGGGCCTGGGGCTTGATCTCCTGGGCCGCGAAGATGCCGCGGACCGGCGCGAGATGCGGGTCGCGGTTCAACAGCTCCAGGTAGCGGGTGAGTTGCTCGACGCCGTCGATCTCGCCGCGCCGCTTGATCTCCACCGCCACGGTCGTGCCGTCGGCGTCGCGGCACAGGATGTCCACCGGGCCGATGGCCGTCATGTACTCGCGGCGGATGAGGGTGTAGCCCTCGCCCAGGGTCTCGATGCGGTCGGCGAGCAGCTCCTGCAGGTGCGCCTCCACACCGTCCTTGATCAGACCGGGGTCGACGCCCAGCTCGTGCGAGGAGTCGTGGAGGACTTCCTCCATGGTGATGATGAGCTTCTCGCCCGCCTTGTTGATGACGGTCCAGACGGCCGCCGTGCCCTCGGAGTCTGCTGTCTCCTCCTTCAGGGTGCACGGCGGCGACATCCAGTTGAGGGGCTTGTAGGCCCGGTCGTCCGCGTGGATCGAGACGCTGCCGTCGGCCTTCACCAGGATCAGACGGGGGGCCGAGGGGAGGTGGGCGGTGAGCCGGCCCGCGTAGTCCACGGAGCAGCGGGCAATGACGAGACGCATGGTCGGCAACGCTACTCGACGGCGGCGGGTGCGCGCGATTCGACCGTCGGGAGACCTCGCCGACCCACGCCCGGCTCCTGTCGGCGTCCGTCACCCGGCCCGGCGTCCGCACGTGGCCCGCCGTCGTCCCGTGGCATGTGCCGCTGTCAACTCCTGTTCGGCATTGGCTGATTGTGAGCGTCCAGCGTGCGGTCGGTGCGCGCAATCTCCTGGTGCGGTCACGTTCGGTTGCTTACCGTAGAAACGGGAGGTCGCGAACCGTGCACTCTGCGTGTTCGGTATGGCGAACCCCGACCTTGTCCGTCAACCCCTGTTGTTGTGGGGGTGCGAGAGGAGTACCCATGTCGCTCGACGTCTCACCGGCCCTACTCGAACAGGCCGAGCGAGGCGAGGTCGACGAAGCCGCCTTCGTCGACTGCGTCCGGACCTCCCTGCCCTACGCGTGGGAGATGATCAGCTCCCTGGTGGTCCAGCTGAAGGTGGAAGGCGGAGAGTTCGCCGACAACCAGACGCCCCCGCCGGACGAGCAGGCACGCGGACAGCTGCTGCGCGCGCTCGCCAGCGACGCGATTCGCGGCGCCCTGCAGCGGCACTTCGGTGTGCGGCTGGCCTTCCAGAACTGCCACCGGGTGGCGGTGTTCCCGCAGGACCCGTCCGTGGACGACAGGCTCGCCCGCTTCACCTCGATCCGGGGCCAGCTCCTCAACCAGTCCCCGGAACTCCGGGACTGCTGAGGCGGTGACGCAGCACGGCTTGCCGCTCCCACCGCGGGAGGTGCATCAGTAGAGCGGGGCGGCAAGCTACCCGGCACGGCACCACCCGCACGACCCGGCACGGCACGACCCGGCACGGCACGACCCGGCACGGCACGACCCGGCACGGCACGACCCGGCACGGCACGACCCGGCACGGCACGACCCGCACTTCATCGCTCGACCCGGCAAGGCTCAGCCGAGGTGAGGCAGCACCTCGGCACCGAGTCGCCGTACGTTCTCCTCCGTCGCCGTCAGATCGCCGGAGCCCTCGACGAGCAGGGCGAAGCGGGAGATGCCCGTGCGCTCGCTCGTCGCCGCGAGCCGGTCCGCGCACAGCCGCGGCGTCCCCACCGGGTGGAGCCCGCAGAGCAGTTCGGTGTACGCCACCGGGTCCCGCATGGCGCGGACCCGGCCGTCGACGGTCACATGGGCGTCGAGCCCCTGCTTCAGCCAGCCCGGCATCGCCTTGGTGAGCGCCTCCACGGCGTCCGTGCGCCGGTCCGCGATCTGGCAGACGCCGGCCGACACATGGGCCGCGCCGGCGATCTCCTCCGGCGAACGGCCCGCGGCCCGGGCGCAGGCCCGCCACATCGCCACTATCTCCGCCTTCTCCTCGTCCCCGACGTGCATCCCGAGGAGCATCGACAGCCCCCGCTCGGCCGCCAGCCGTACGCTCGCCGGTGAGGTGCAGGCGACCACGACCTCGGGGCCGGGCGTCTCGTCGAGGTCCTCCGAGGGCCTCGGGACGACGGGGACCTCACGGAAGCTGAATCGTTCCCCCGAAGCGGAGACCGAGGGTTCCCGCAGCCAGCGCAACAGCAGATCGAGTGATTCCGGGAACCCCTGCTCGTACGCCTGGAGTCCGGTGCCGAACACCTCCAGGTCCACCCAGGGGCCGCCGCGTCCCACGCCCAGCGAGAAGCGCCCCCCGGAGGTGACATGCAGCAGGGCGGCCTGCTCGCCCAGGGCGACGGGATGGACGGTGGGCAGCACGCTGACCGCCGTGCCGACGCGGATCCGCCGGGTGCGCCCCAGCAGTAACGCGGCCAGGGTGATCGCCGACGGGCACGTCCCGTACGGCACGAAATGGTGCTCGGCCAGCCAGACCGCGTCCAGCCCGGCCTCCTCGGCCGCGTCCGCCGTCCGCACCGCCCGGTGGAGGGCCTCGCCCTGGCCCTGGCCGGGGAACTGGGCTCCCAGTACAAATGTTCCTACGCGCATCGCACTTCCTGCTTCCTCGGCTCCGACTCGGGAGCTCCCCCACCCGGCATAACCCTCTGACACGTGCCGAAGACACGGCCTGGCGGCGAGATTTGCCGATTGTCTGCAGAATGCTGCGAGCGGAGGGCGTTCTGAGGCGATTGGTGCCGTACGCGTACCCCCATCGGGCCCGCGTAGGCTGGAGACCAACCCTGCTCCCTGTATAGCCCCGTGAGGTGTCCCGTGTCCCCGCGTCGCAACCGTCCCAAGGGCGATGGCCGGTCGGGTCCGTCGGCCCGGAGCGCCGACGAGGACCGTTCGGACCGGTACGGCGGCTGGCAGTCCGGCGAGCGCTGGCAGGGCGAGGAGTGGAGCGTGCGCCATGTGGCGGGCGCGAGCGCGGCGGGCAAGACCTACCGGTGCCCCGGCTGCGACCAGATGATCCCCTCCGGCGTCCCGCACGTCGTCGCCTGGCCCGAGCACTCGGGTGTCGACGAACGACGCCACTGGCACAAGGCCTGCTGGAACGCGAAGGACCGCCGCACCACGCGGGTGCAGCGGTCCCGGAACGCACCGAGGTTCTAGGTCGCGTCCGCACGCGGGAGCCCCGACTCCGGGCGCCCGCCCGGCGGTTACACGTCCCGCTTCTCCAACAGGGCGAACGCGCCCGCGAACGCGGCGGCGACCACGCCCAGCATGATCCACAGCGGGTCCCAGCCGGACGGGCCGGAGGCACCGAGTTCGGCGCCGTAGAAGACACCGAGCTGGCTCGGGATCGAGTAGTTGAGCAGGAACTCCTGCACGTCCCGCAGGGACTCCGCGAACATGAAGATCGCGATGACCAGCGGCGCGAGGAACACGCCCAGCATGATGGTGATCGCGCCCGCCGAGTGCCGGATCAGCGAGCCGATGAGCAGGGACAGCAGACCGAACAGCGCGAGGAACAGGCTCACTCCGACGGTCGCCTTGAACCACTGCTCGCCGCTCGGGTCCGCCGCGTTGGTGCCCTCCAGGATCGCCACCTGGAGGAAGGCGACGAGCGAGGTGGCCACCAGGGTGATCGTGAAGGCGAGCCCGAAGAACACGATCGCCTTCGCGGCCAGCACCCGGCTGCGGCTCGGGCACGCGGTCAGCGTGGTCCGGATCATGCCGGTGCCGTACTCGGAGGCGGTGGTCAGCACCCCGAGCGTGATGAGGCAGACGCTGCCGATCATCACACCGAACAGGCCGAGCCCCAGCGGGGACTCACCCTCCAGGTTCATGTCCGCGGACGCGGCGATGACCGCGAAGAGCAGACCGAGGCCGAACAGGAGGAAGACGAAGACGCCCAGGGTCCAGATCGTCGACCGCACGGACTTGATCTTCGTCCACTCGGAGACGATCGCGTGCCCGAGGTGCGTGCGCACGACCGGGATCGGCGAGGTGTACGACGTGCCCGGCGCGCCCTGCCAGGGGGCGGCGGCCGGCTGCTGCGGGGCGAGGTGCGGCTGGGGCGTGCTCATCGGGCGTCCTCGGACTTGGTCAGATCGGCGGCGGGCGCGGGCGCGGCGGCCGGCGCGGCGGGGGCGGCGGCCGGCTGGGCGGGAGCCGGTGCGGCGGGCGTGGCGGCCGGCTGGGCCGGGGCCTGGGGCGCGGCCTGCGCGTACGGGTTCGGCTGCGGCGCGCCCGGGGCCGGGGCACCGTACGGACCGGCCGGCGGCCGGCCCTGCGGCGGCGCGAAGGGCTGACCGCCCTGCTGCGGCGCCGGCGGCGCGTACCAGCCGGGCTGGCCCTGGCCCGGGACCGGCATGGGCGGCTGCGCACCGGGCGGCAGGGGCTGCTGGAGCCCGGCCTTCTGGTCGATCGTCGAGCGGTAGTCGACGGCGCCCTGCGTCATCCGCATGTACGCCTCCTCCAGCGACGCCTGGTGCGGGGACAGCTCCCACAGGCGTACGTCGACCTCGTGCGCGAGGTCGCTGATGCGGGGCAGCGGCAGGCCCATGACCCGCAGCGCGCCGTCCTGCTCGGGCAGCACCTGGCCGCCCGCCTCGGTCAGCGCGGAGGTCAGCTTCTCGCGCAGCTGCGGCTCGGTGTTGGGGGTCCGCACCCGCGCGAAGTCGGCGGAGTTCGCCGAGATGAAGTCCTTGACGCTCATGTCGGCGAGCAGCTGGCCGCGCCCGATCACGATCAGGTGGTCGGCGGTCAGCGCCATCTCGCTCATCAGGTGCGAGGACACGAAGACCGTACGGCCCTCCGCGGCGAGCGCCTTCATCAGGTTGCGCACCCAGAGGATGCCCTCGGGGTCGAGGCCGTTGACCGGCTCGTCGAAGAGCAGCACCTGGGGGTCGCCGAGCAGGGCGGCGGCGATGCCGAGCCGCTGGCCCATGCCGAGGGAGAAGCCCTTGGAGCGCTTCTTGGCCACGTCCTGGAGGCCGACCACCCCGAGCACCTCGTCCACCCGGCGGGCCGGGATGCCCGACAGCTGGGCCAGGGACAGCAGGTGGTTGCGGGCGGTCCGGCCGCCGTGCACCGCCTTGGCGTCGAGGAGAGCGCCGACCTGGCGGGCGGCGTTCGGCAGCTTGCGGTAGGGGTAGCCGCCGATCGTCACCTGCCCGGAGGTGGGGTTGTCCAGGCCGAGGATCATGCGCATCGTCGTCGACTTGCCGGAGCCGTTGGGCCCCAGGAAGCCGGTGACGGCCCCCGGCCGCACCTGGAAGGAAAGGTTGTACACGGCTGTCTTCGCGCCGTAGCGCTTAGTCAGGCCGACTGCCTCGATCATGCTCCGCACCCATCGAACGGTTCAGGACGTCTCGTCTCAGGACGTCGGGGCGCACGCCCCCGTAAGGGTTAGGAGCTTATCCGGGCGTTGACGGTTCCGCTCAAGAGGAAGTAAAACCACGCAGGTCACAGGTGCGCAGACTTGGCATGTACGTTTCGGCTGGTCAGCGCTGCGATCACGCGTCGCGCTTCCTGAGCAGCAGAAACCCGCCGAGCAGCGCGGCCAGCACCCACAGCGCCATGATCCCGAGGCCGCCCCAGGGCCCGTACGGGGTGTCGTCGTCCACCGGGGTGACCACCCGCATGATGCTGCTGCCCGCCTGGTCGGGCAGATAGCGGCCGACGTTCTTCGTGGCGTCGACGTTGCCCAGGATGTTGGAGATCAGGAAGAAGAACGGCATCAGGATGCCGAGCGACAGCATCGGGCCGCGGAGCATCGCCGCGACCCCCATCGAGAAGACGGCGATCAGCGTCATGTAGAGCCCGCCGCCGACGACCGCTCGCAGCACGCCCGGATCACCGATGTCGGCCCGGTGTTCCCCGAGCGCCGCCTGTCCGAGGAAGAACGTCACGAAGCTGGTCGCGAGTCCCACCGCGAACGCCAGTGCGGTGGCCACCGCCAGCTTGCTGAAGAGGAACGTGCCCCGCTGCGGTACCGCCGCGAGCGAGGTGCGGATCATCCCGGTGCTGTACTCGTTCGACACCACCAGCACCCCGAACACGATCATCGCCAGCTGCCCGAGGCTCATCCCCGCGAAGCTCACGAACGTCGGATCGAAGGAGAGCCGCTCCGCACGGCTCAGGTTGCCGAACTCGTGCCGCGACAGCAGCGAGATGAGGATGCCGAGCGCGACGGTGACGACCACCGCGAGGGACAGCGTCCACACCGTGGACGCCACCGACCGGATCTTGGTCCACTCCGACCGTACGACCTGGATGGCGGCCATGCTCAGCGCGCTCCCTTCCAGTCCTCGCCCCACGCCGACGTGGGAGTGGCCACGGCCCCGGGCCCGGAGTGGGCGTGGTACTCCACCGACTCGGCCGTCAGCCGCATGAACGCCTCCTCCAGCGAGGCCTGTTGCGGGCTCAGCTCATGCAGGACGACCTGGTGCCGCGCCGCCAGCTCCCCGATGTGCTCGGCCTTGCCGCCGTCCACCTCGAACGCGCCGTCCCCCGTCTCCACGACGACGATGCCGGCCCCCGCGAGCACATCGCGCAGCCGCTCGCGCTGCGGGGTGCGGACCCGCACGTACGCGCGTGAGTTCCGCTGGATGAAGTCGGCCATGGAGGTGTCGGCCAGCAGCCGCCCCTGCCCGATCACCACCAGATGGTCGGCGGTCAGGGCCATCTCGCTCATCAGGTGGGACGACACGAACACCGTCCGGCCCTGGGCGGCCAGCGACTTCATCAGGGTGCGGATCCAGTGGATGCCCTCGGGGTCGAGTCCGTTGACCGGCTCGTCGAACATCAGGATCCGCGGGTCGCCGAGCAGGGCGGCGGCGATGCCGAGCCGCTGACCCATGCCGAGGGAGAAGCCCTTGGCCTTCTTCCGGGCGACCGCGGTGAGCCCCACCGTGTCCAGCACCTCGTGCACCCGGGCCCGGGGGATCCCGTTGCTCTGCGCGAGGCACAGCAGATGGTTGAACGCGCTCCGCCCGCCGTGCACGGCCTGGGCGTCGAGCAGCGCGCCGATGTACTTCAGCGGGTCCCTGAGCCGGTCGTAGTGGGTGCCGTCGATCCGTACATCCCCCGCGGTCGGCCGGTCGAGCCCGAGGACCATCCGCATCGTCGTCGACTTCCCCGCCCCGTTCGGCCCGAGGAAGCCCGTCACCATGCCGGGCCTGACCGCGAAGGAGAGGTTGTTGACCGCCACCTTCTCCCCGTACCGCTTGGTCAGCCCGTCGAGCTCGATCATGCGGCCACGCTAGAACGGGCCCGGGGCACCTGCCACCGGAGCACCGCGGCCCCGGCCCGTCCACACCGAAGGGCCCGCACCCCCACGGGGTGCGGGCCCTCAAGAACCCACGGCCGACGCCGTCACACAGCGGTGTTACCGGGTCTGCTGCGCCGGAACACCACGGGAGATCGGCTCGTCGTCCGTCGCCGGCGTGCCCGCCGCGGCGACGGCCGCACCGGTGAGCGTCGCCAGCATCTCGCGCACGTTCGTGAGCTGGGCGTTGATGGAGTCGCGGCGGTTGGTGAGGGCCGCCAGCTCGCGCTCGGATTCCGAACGGATCCTGTCCGCCTTGGCGTTCGCGTCCGCGACGATGTCCTCGGCCTGACGCTGCGCGGTCTCCACCGTCTGGCGGGCGCGGCGCTCGGCGTCGGTGCGCAGCTTCTCCGCCTCCAGACGGAGCTGCTCGGCGCGGTGCTCGATCTCCGCGAGGCGCTTCTCGGCCTTCTGCTGGCGCGAGGCGAGGTCGCGCTCGGACTGCTCACGCCGCTTGGCGAGGTTGGTCTCGAAGTCGGCGGCGGCCTGGGCGGCCTTGGCGCGGGTCTCCTCGAAGAGGGCGTCCGCCTCCTCGCGCTTCGACTGCGCGTCCTTCTGCGCCTCGGCACGCAACTGCGAAGCGTCGCTCTTGGCCTTCTCGACGATCCGGACGCCCTCGTCCTCGGCCTTGGCCTTGCGCTCCGCCGCGAACGACTCGGCGTCGTTGCGCACCTGCTGGGCCGCCGACTCGGCGAGCTCGCGGTGCTGCTCGGCGGCGCGGCGGGCCTCCTCGCGCAGGTCCTTCGCCTCCTCCTCGGCGAGGCGGAGGATCTTTTCGACGCGGGCGCCGAGACCGGCGTAGGACGGCTCCGCGTCGGTGACCGCGGCCTGGGCGTTCTGCGTCTCGAGGTGGAGCTCCTCGATGCGCTTCTCGAGGGCGGTGATGCGGGCGAGAGCGGAGTCACGGTCGGAGACGAGCTTGGAGATACGTTCGTCCACCTGAGCGCGGTCGTATCCACGCCGCACAAGCTCGAAGCCGTAGGGGGAAGTGTCGCTCATGGGGTTCCTGTCGAATGAGACCGGTGAGGTGATAGGTGGAATCCTAGGGGGCGAAGCGGCGTGTCATCGAGCGGATGCACGTTTGATCTGGAGAATGACACCCCTTTTGAGTGGCCGACCATCGGAATACTTGCCAGAAACTTTGCATCAAGGCCCTGGCGAGCACAGGAAGGACACACATGGGTGTCTGACGGGCCGGGCGGCGCGGAAACATACCCGCAACAACCCGATCCCGCTAGCCGTCTGACGACTTGCCACCCGATCGAGTAGAACCGGCCGCCGCACCCGCCTTGACTCCACCGTCCTTGCCGCTCGACGGGGCCTCAAAAGACTCCAACGCCTCCAGGACGTCCTGGACACGGGAGATCTCCGCATTGATGTCCTCGCGGCGCCGGACCAGCACCTCGAGTTCCCGCTTGCCCTCCTCGACCGTACGGCGCGCCTCGCGGATCGCCTCGGCCTTCAGCTCCTCGGCCTCACGGATGAGCGTGGACTTCTTCTGCTCCGCCTCCTTCAGAAGACCCTCGGCCTTCTTCACGGCGGCGATACGCACCTTGCCCGCCTCGGAGTTCGCCTCGGAAACGATCTCCTTGGCCTTCGCCTGGGCCTTCTCCAACTGCTCCTCGGCGGCCTTGATCAGCGCGTCACAACGGTCGCCGGCGGATTTCATCGTCTCGGCGGACTCACGGCGGGCCCGCTCGTGCAGCGCCTCGATCTCGGACGTGATCCGCTCACGCAGCTCCTCCGCCCGCTCCCTTATCGCGGTCGCGTCCCGACGCGCGCCTACCAGCAGCTCGTCGGCGTCCTGGCGGGCCTTCTCCACGGTGGTGTTGCCCTCCACGGTCGCCGTGGAGATCAGCCGCTCGGCCTCCGTGCGGGCCGCGCCCACCATGGAGTCGGCCTGCGCCTCGGCGTCCGCGGTGGTCTTCAGCGCCTGCTTCTGCGCCTCCGCGAGCAGCTTGTCGGCCTCCGCCGCGGTCTCCGTGATGAGCGTGTCGACCTGCTCGGCGGCCTCAGAGCGCCGCTTGTTGGCGTCCTTGCGGGCCTCGTCGAGCGTACGGTCGGCCTCCTCGCGGGCTGCCGACGTGAGCCGCTCGGCCTCCGCCTCCGCCTCGGCCCTGACCCGCTCGGCCTCGTGCCGGACCCGCTCCGCGTGCTGCTGCGCGGAACCCACCGTCTCGGCGGCCTCGGCCCGCAGCCGCTCCGCCTCGTCGGTCGCCTCGGCGATCAGCTGCTCGGCCTGCGCGACGGACTCCGCCCGTACCCGCTCGGCCTCCTCGTTGGTCTCCCGCGTCAGCCGCTCCGCCTCGGCGGTGACCTCGGTGATGAGGGTGTCGGCCTGCGTCGCCGCGTCCGACCGGATGCGGTTGGCGTCGTCGCGGGCCTCGGCGCGGGTGCGCGTGGCGTCCTGGTCGGCCCGCGCGATGGTGTCCGACGCCTCCGTACGGACCCGCTGGGCGTGCTCGGACGCCTCCGAACGCACCCGCTCCGCCTCGGCGATCGCCTCCGCGACCGTGCGCTCCGCGAGCGCCTTCGCCGCGTCCGTCTCCTCACGGGCCTCACGGCGCACCCGGTTGGCGTCGTCGGTGGCCCGCTCCCGCTCCGCGTAGGCGTCGGCGCGGACCCGGTCCGCCTCCTCCTCGGCCTCCCTGCGCGTGCGCTCCGCCGCGTGCTCCGCCGCGTTGCGCAGCCCGGCGATCTCCTCCTGGGCCTGCTCGTGCAGCCCGGCGACGGAGTCCCGCACCTGCTGGGCGTGCTGCTCGGCGGCCGACACCATCTCCGTGGCGCGCCGCTCGGACTCCTCGACCAGCCGTACGGCCTCGGTCTCGGCCTCCTCCACGCGCTTGCGCGCCGAGGCCAGCAGCTCCTCGCTCTGCTCGCGGGCCCGCCGGCGCTCCTGGTCGGCCTCCTGCCGGGCCGCGCCGAGGAGTTCCTCGGCCTCGCGGCGGCGCCGGGCGGCCTCCTCCTGCGCGGCGGCCAGCGTCTCCGACGCCTCCGCGGCGAGCCGCTCGGCGGCGGCCTGCGCCTCCGCCCGCACCCGGTCCGCGGTGTCCTGCGCCTCCGACTTCAGCCGCTCCGCCTCGGCCGCGGCCTCCGACCGCAGACGGACGGCGACGGCCTCGCCCTCGGCACGCGACGCGGACGCGTCCGACGCGGCCTCGTCCCGCAGCCGCTCCGCCTCGGCCTCGGCCTGCGCCTGGAGCGTACGGATGCGCTCGGCGGCCTCGGTGCGCAGCCGGTCGGCCTCCTCGGCGGCCTCGCGGCGGATGCGCTCGGCCTCGGCTCGGGCGTCGGTGAGCGCCTCCTCGGCGGAGGTGAGCCGCTGCTCGGCGTCCGTGTGCAGCCGGGCCAGCCCCTCGGCGGCCTCCGCCTCCCGGGTCGCGATGCCCCGCTCGGCCTCCTCGCGCAGCTCGCGGACGGTGCGCTCGGCCTCGGCCTTCAGCTCCTCGGACTGCTCCTCGGCCTCGGCGCGGTGCCGCTCGGCCTCCTTGCGGGTGCGCTCCAGCGTCTCCTCGGCCTGACGGCGCAGCGCCGACGCGCGCTCGATGGCCTCGGTGCGGACCTTCTCGCTGTCCGCGGTGGCCGTCTGCCGCAGCTCGTCCGCGTCCGCCTTCGCCTTGGCGAGCAGCTCCTCGGCGGTCTTCGCCGCCTCCTCGATCTGCTGGACGGCCTCACGCCGGGCCTCGGACCGGATCCGCTCGCCCTCGGCGACCGCGTCGGCCCGCAGCTGCTCGGCCTCGCCGCGCAGCCGGCGCGCCTCCTCCTGCAGCTCGACGGTCTTGGCGCGGTACTCCTTGGTGTCGTCCTTCGCCGCGCCCTTGAGCTCCTCGGCGAGGTCGTGCGCCTCGGCGCGCAGCCGGTCCGCCTCGGCCTCGGCCTCCTTGCGGATCCGCTCGGCCTCCTCGGCGGCGGCCTTGGTGGTCCTGCGGGCGTCCTCGGACGCCTTGTTCAGCACGTCCTCGGCGGTCTTGGCCGTCTTGGCGAGCTGGGAGGCGGACTCCTCCGCGGTGACCGAGCGGGCCTTCTCGGCCGCCTCGGCGAGCAGCTTCTCCGCCTCGGCCCTGGCGTCAGCGACGACTTCCTCGGCGGCCGCCTTGGTGGCCTCGGCCTCCTTCGTGGCCTCCTCGACCAGCCGGGCGACCTGCTCCTTGGCCGTACGGGTGCGCTGCTCGTTCGTCGACTCGGCGGCGGAGAGGGCCTTGGCCGCGTTCTCCTTCGCCTCGGTGACCAGCTTCTCCGCCTCGGCCCGCGCCTCGCGCAGCGCCGTCTCGGCCTCCGACATGCGCTGCTCGGCGGCCCGGCTCAGCTCGGCGGCCTGGCGGCGCGCGCTGTCCGACTCGGTGGCGGAGGAGGAGCGCAGCTGCTCGGCGTGCTCGGTGGCCTCCTGGGCCTGCGTGGACGCCGCGTTCAGCAGGCGCTCGGCCTCGGCGCGGGCGCGGCGCAGGATCTGGTCGGCCTCCGCGCGGGCCGCCTCGGCGTCGCTCTGGAGGCGCTGGCGGGCCTCGTTGGTGAGCCGCTCGGCCTCGGCGCGGGCGGCGGCCAGCGCCTGCTCCGCCTCGGCACGGGACTCCTCGACGAGCCGGCGGGCCTGCTGCTCGGAGCGGGCCCGCAGCTGCTCGGCCCACGCCACGTTCTCGTTGACGTGCGACTCGACGGTCTGGCGGCGCTCGGACAGCTCCTGGTCGAGCTGCTGGCGGCGGGTGACGGCCTCCTGGTGCAGCTCCGCCTGGAGGCGCGCGGCCTGCTCGGCGTGCTCCTGGAGGATCCGCTGGGTCTGCGCCCGGGCCTGGCTCAGCTCGCGCTCGGCGTCGGCGCGCAGCTGGTCGGCCTGCATCTGGGCCTGGCGCAGCATCTGCTCCGCCTGGTACCCGAGGTCGGCGCCGTCGTAGGCGGGCCGGGACATGAGGGTGCGGCGCGCCTCGTGCAGCTTGGCGCGCAGCACCTCGACCTGGTAGCCGAGGTCCTCGGCGTGCTGGATCGCCTTTTCCCGCTCGGTCTTCAGCCGCTCCATCTCGGCCTCGAACCGAGAGAGGTGGTCGACGTCAGCCGCCGGCTCTCGCTCCTGGCGTTCGTAGCCCCGCACTGCGCGGTCCCATCCGTCCCCTGGTCGCAACCTCTGGCAAACGAGCTCCGTCCAACCGGCGAACGGGGCCCCCGGGGAATGGTGTCAGATCAACGGCGGAGCACGGGCTGCCGCCCTCACCCTCGTCCCCCGAAACCTGGACCCCGGCCCTTGGGTCCCGTCGTCGGAAGGCGGCAGGACCCGGGCCGTCGCCCGGTGAAGGGGACGGCCGCCCCCAACCCTACCGGCCCATATGTACGGGGGTCAGTGCTCAGGTGACTCAACTGGCGCCGAAGTGACCAGTTCTGTCAGTACTCCGTGACAATCCTTGGGGTGCAGGAACGTGATCCGTGACCCCATGGAACCCCGTCGCGGCTCGTCGTACAGAACGCGTACGCCCTTGTCCTTGATCGCGGTCGCGTCGGCGTCCACGTCCGCCGTACCGAAGGCGATGTGGTGCACCCCCTCGCCGTTCTTCGCCAGCCACTTGGCGACGGTGGAGTCCTCCCGGGTCGGCTCCAGGAGCTGGAGGTAGGAGGCGCCGCCGTCGTCCGTGCTGTTGATCCTGAGCATGGCCTCGCGCACGCCCTGCTCCTCGTTGACCTCGGAGTGGTACACCTCGAAGCCGTACGTGGCCCGGTAGAACTCGACGGTCTTGTCGAGGTCGAAACAGGCGATCCCGATGTGGTCGATTCGCGTCAGCATGGTGTCAGTGCAGCGCTCCGCGCGCCGTTACGCAACGTGCCAGCGATCACACTCACCGCCCGGTGACGGCACGGAGTGCCACTCAGTACATTCGAAGTAAACCCTCGTTCACTCCTCGGCCGTGCAGGCCGGATAGGGGATCGCACCTCATGACTGGAACGAACGGCAGGACCTCGGTGATCGTCGCGGGCGCTCGGACGCCCATGGGGCGGTTGCTCGGGTCGCTGAAGTCCTTCTCCGGAGCCGACCTCGGCGGCTTCGCGATCAAGGCCGCCCTCGACCGTGCGGGGATCGGTGGCGACCAGGTGCAGTACGTGATCATGGGCCAGGTGCTCCAGGCCGGGGCAGGGCAGATCCCGGCACGCCAGGCCGCGGTCAAGGCGGGCATCCCGATGAACGTGCCCGCCCTCACGATCAACAAGGTGTGCCTGTCGGGTCTGGACGCCATCGCGCTCGCCGACCAGTTGATCCGCGCCGGTGAGTTCGACGTGGTCGTCGCCGGTGGCCAGGAGTCCATGACCAACGCCCCGCACCTGCTGCCGAAGTCCCGCGAGGGCTACAAGTACGGTGCGATCCAGATGCTGGACGCGATGGCGTACGACGGGCTGACGGACTCCTTCGAGGGCATCGCCATGGGCGAGTCCACCGAGAAGCACAACACCCGCCTCGGCATCCTCCGTCCGGAGCAGGACGAGTTCTCCGCGCTGTCCCACCAGCGGGCGGCCGCCGCGCAGAAGAACGGCGTCTTCGACGCGGAGATCACCCCCGTGGAGATCCCGCAGCGCAAGGGCGAGCCGGTCGTCTTCAGCCAGGACGAGGGCATCCGCGGCGAGACCACCGCGGAGTCGCTGGGCAAGCTGCGGCCGGCGTTCGCCAAGGACGGCACGATCACCGCGGGCTCGGCCTCGCAGATCTCGGACGGCGCCGCGGCCGTGGTCGTGATGAGCAAGGAGAAGGCCGAGGAGCTGGACCTCCAGTGGCTCGCCGAGATCGGCGCCCACGGCAATGTCGCCGGACCGGACAACTCTTTGCAGTCGCAGCCGTCCAACGCGATCCAGCACGCCCTGAAGAAGGACGGCCTGGACGTGGCGGACCTCGACCTGATCGAGATCAACGAGGCGTTCGCGGCGGTCGCCGTACAGTCAATGAAGGACCTCGGGGTGTCCCCGGAAAAGGTGAACGTCAACGGCGGCGCCATCGCCCTCGGCCACCCGATCGGCATGTCCGGTGCCCGTCTCGTCCTCCACCTCGCGCTGGAGCTGCGGCGGCGCGGCGGCGGTGTCGGCGCGGCCGCGCTGTGCGGCGGCGGCGGTCAGGGTGACGCGCTGATCGTGCGGGTACCCAAGGCCTGAGGCCTTCCCCTCCCAGGTGTACGTGGCTGTTCGGAACGGAGCTGTGATGCAGGACGTCCCCACGCTGGTGGCCCAGGCCAGGGAAGGGCGGCCGCGTGCCGTCGCCCGGCTGATCTCCCTGGTGGAGGGGGCGTCCCCGCAACTGCGCGAGGTGATGGCGGCGCTGGCCCCGCTGACCGGCGGGGCGTACGTCGTCGGTCTGACCGGTTCGCCCGGCGTGGGCAAGTCCACGTCCACGTCGGCGCTGGTCACCGCGTACCGGCGGGCCGGGAAGCGGGTCGGTGTGCTGGCGGTGGACCCGTCCTCGCCGTTCTCCGGGGGCGCGCTCCTCGGTGACCGCGTCCGGATGTCGGAGCACGCCTCCGACCCCGGCGTCTACATCCGCTCCATGGCGACCCGGGGCCACCTCGGCGGCCTCGCCTGGGCGGCGCCGCAGGCGATCCGCGTCCTCGACGCGGCGGGCTGCGACGTGGTGCTGGTCGAGACGGTCGGTGTGGGCCAGTCGGAGGTGGAGATCGCCTCCCAGGCCGACACGTCCGTGGTGCTGCTGGCGCCGGGCATGGGCGACGGCATCCAGGCGGCCAAGGCCGGGATCCTGGAGATCGGGGACGTCTACGTCGTCAACAAGGCGGACCGGGACGGCGCCGACGCGACCGCGCGGGAGCTGAACCACATGCTCGGGCTCGGGGAGTCGCGGGGGCCCGGCGACTGGCGGCCGCCGATCGTCAAGACGGTCGCGGCGCGGAGCGAGGGCGTCGACGAGGTCGTCGAGGCGCTGGAGAAGCACCGGGCGTGGATGGAGGAGCGCGGGGTGCTCGCGGAGCGGCGGCTGACGCGGGCGGCGCGGGAGGTCGAGACGATCGCGGTGACCGCGCTGCGGGAACGGATCGGGGACCTCCACGGAGACCGCCGGCTCGGCGCGCTCGCGGAGCGGATCGTGGAGGGGGAGCTGGACCCCTACCGGGCGGCCGACGAACTCGTCGCCGGCCTGACGGAGGGGTGACGGCGCCCGGCAGCTCGGGGCCCGCTGTCGTACGGCGGGTGCGGGTGCGTGGTGGTTCCTCGCGCGGCTCCCCGCGCGCCTGAAGGGTGGGCCTGCGGCCCACCCTTCGTCCTCACCGCCCACGGCCCGAGCGGCGCAGCCGTCAGTCGTTCGTGCGGTCGGCCGTGACCTTGCCCGTGTCCAGGGCGACGCGCCAGTCACTGCCCGTGCCGTTCGCGGCGGTGGTGTCGACCTCCCACGCCTTGTCCCGGCTCTCCTCGTCGAGGTCGACGGAGGTGACCGTGCCCTTCGCGGCGGCGGCCTCCGCGGCCTCCGCCGCGGTCACCGAGCTGCCCTTGAGCGCGTCCTTGATCTGCGCGGTCTCGGCGGCGTCGTCACCGTCGTCGTCCTTCTCGGTGTGCGAGCCGAGGACCTTCCCGGTGGCCGGGTCGATCTGGATGCTGTGCCAGGCGCCGCCGCCCGTCAGCACGTCGACGTCCCACACGTGGGTCGTGCCCTCGTCGTCCAGGTCGGCGGAGACCGCCGTACCGGACGTGTGCTTCAGCGCCGCCTTGATCGCCTCGGCGGCGGTGATCTGCGCGGCCTTGGCGTCGGCCGCGTTCTCGGCCTTGTCCTCGGCGTCCTCGTCCGTGTCGCGGGCGGCCCGGTCCTCGGCGGCGTCCTCCGCGTTGTCCTCCGCCTTGTCCTGGGCGGTGTCGTCGGTGTCCTGGGCGTCGTCGCGGTCGTTGTCGTCGTTCGACACCGTCACCGTCTTCTTCGTCGGCGCCTCGTCGTCACCCGCGACCGCGATGGCGGTCGCGGTGCCTCCGCCGATCAGGGCGGCGGCCGCGACGGTGGCGATGACGATGTTGCGCTTCATGGGATTCCTCCGGAATGCGACTGGTTGCGAGTGCCTCGTCTGCTTTCGACGGGAACCAATCTGTCCCAGCGACGCTGAAGCGGACCTGAAGCCCCCTGAAGACCGCTTCAGGTTCGCTTTGCCAAGCTGAGCGCATGCGCCTGTTGATCGTGGAAGATGAGAAGCGGCTCGCCGTGTCCCTGGCCAAGGGGCTGACGGCCGAGGGCTACGCGGTGGACGTCGTCCACGACGGCCTGGAGGGTCTGCACCTGGCGAGCGAGGGCGTCCACGACCTCGTCATCCTCGACATCATGCTCCCCGGCATGAACGGCTACCGCGTGTGCGCCGCCCTGCGCGCCGCCGGCCACGACATGCCGATCCTGATGCTCACCGCCAAGGACGGCGAGTACGACGAGGCCGAGGGACTCGACACGGGCGCCGACGACTACCTCACCAAGCCGTTCTCCTACGTGGTCCTCGTCGCCCGGGTGAAGGCGCTGCTCAGGCGGCGCGGCCCGGCCGGCGGGGCCTCGCCCGTGCACTCGGTCGGCGAGCTGAGGGTCGACACCGCCGCCCGGCGCGTGTTCCTCGCCGACGACGAGGTCACCCTGACCGCCAAGGAGTTCTCCGTCCTCGAACAACTGGTGCTCAGAGCCGGTGAGGTCGTGTCGAAGTCCGACATCCTGGAGCACGTCTGGGACTTCGCCTACGACGGCGACCCGAACATCGTCGAGGTCTACATCAGCGCCCTGCGCCGCAAGCTGGACGCGACGCTCATCAAGACCGTCCGGGGCGCCGGGTACAGACTGGAGGCCCGTCCGTGAAGCGCCGTCTGGGCTCCGTACGGGCCCGTGCCACCCTCGCCGCGACCGTCGTCGTCGCCGTGGCCCTGGTCGCCGCGGGCGCCGCCGTGCTGCTCTCGCTGCGGTTCACCCTCGTCGACAAGGCGGACGTCGAGGCCGACTCCGTGGCGCGCAGCGCCGCCTCGGCGCTGGCGCACGGCTTCGCGTACGACAAGCTGAACCTGCCGGACGGCGACGAGAACCCCGTGGAGATCCTCGACCGGGAGCAGAAGCCGGTGGTGGTCGGCGAGGACGTCGAGGGCATGAGCGTGAGCGCCGTCGCCTCGGAGCGGCTGAACTCCGAGACCAACGACGACGCCGACGACCGGGCGGAGGGCGACCGGGAAGCGGAGGACGCGGACCGCCTGAAGGCCGGCCAGGTCGCCGACGAGACCTGGTACGGCGAGGGCACGGCGACCGTCGAGGGGAAGACGGCCGAGTACCGGTTCGCCGCCGTCGACGTGATCACCAAGGGGGGCGTTCCGCTCACCGTCTACGCGGGCGCGCCGCTCGCCGTCGAACAGGACGCCGTGCACACCGCGTTGACGACGATGCTGATCGGGCTGCCGCTGCTCCTGCTGACGGTCAGCGCCGTGACGTACCTGGTGACCCGGCGGGCGCTGCGCCCCGTGGAGGGCATCCGCGTCGAGATGGCCGCCATCACCGCCTCCGAGGACCTCGCGCGACGCGTCCCCGAGCCGGACACCCACGACGAGGTGGCCCGCCTGGCCCGTACGACGAACGAGACGCTCGCCGCGCTGGAGAGCTCGGTCGAACGCCAGCGCGCGTTCGTCGCCGACGCCTCGCACGAACTGCGCAGCCCCATCGCCTCGCTGCGCACCCAGCTGGAAGTGGGCGCCGCGCACCCGGAACTCCTGGACCTGGACGGGGCCCTGGAGGACACCGTACGGCTGCAGAGTCTCGCCGCCGACCTGCTGCTCCTGGCCCGCCTCGACGCGGGGGAGCGTCCGCCGCCGGACGCGCGGTTCGACCTCGCGGCCGTCGTCCGGGAGGAGGTGGACTCCCGTCCGGGGGTGGCCCTCGACAGTCCGGCGGCGCTGGAGGTCGGCGGTTCCCGCGGCCAGATCTGCCGGGTCCTGGGCAATCTGCTGGACAACGCCGCCCGGCATGCCCGCGACCGGGTCGCCGTCACCCTGCGCGCCGAGGCCGGCGAGGCCGTCCTCCAGGTCGCCGACGACGGCTCGGGGGTCGCGCCCGCCGACCGCGAGCGGATCTTCGAACGCTTCGTCCGTCTGGACGAGTCCCGGGCCCGCGACGACGGCGGCGCCGGCCTGGGCCTGGCCATCGCCAGGGACATCGCCCGGCGCCACGGAGGCACCCTGACCGTCCGGGAAGCCCAAGAAGGCGGCGCCCTCTTCGAACTACGCCTCCCGAGGGAGACGTACCCGAGGGAGACCTGAGGGTGCCTTCTCCGAGCCACGGCGCCCCCGGGCAACCCAGGGGCGCGGGGAACTGCGCGACCGGCCACGGCGAACCCGCAGCCGACACCAGACCCGCAGCCCCACCCCCGTGGTCCCGGCCCCCGAGCGGAGCGCTACGGCTTGCCGCGATGGCTGCGCAGGTGCTCCGCGACCGGCGTGAGCGACTTGTGCAGCTCCTCCAGCGCCTCCTCCGGCAGCAGGTCGATGAAGTGCCGCCGGACCGACGCCACATGGTGCGGCGCCACCTTCTGCATGGTCTCCAGACCGTGCTCGGTGAGCACGGCGAACAGACCGCGCCGGTCGGACTCGCAGTTCTCCCGGCGCACCAGGTTCGCGTTCTCCATGCGGGTGATCTGGTGCGAGAGGCGGCTCTTGGACTGGAGGGTCGCGGAGGCGAGGTCGCTCATCCGCATCCGCAGACCCTCCGACTCGGAAAGGTTCACCAGGATCTCGTAGTCGTTCATTGTCAGGCCGAACGGCTGCAGATCCCTTTCGAGCTGGTGCGTCAGTAGTCGGTTGACGTCCAGATGGGTGCGCCAGGCGCACTGCTCCGCATCGGTCAGCCACCGCGTGGCCGTCTCGGTCTCCATGAATGAAGTCTACCTAAAAGGTTGAAAGGTGAACTAGTGAGGGTTGTGGTGGTAGGGGTCGGAAAACGACAGCGCGCACACGTTCGATGTCACACTCCGCAGACTACCGCTCACAGCCCGAAGCGACGCTGGAGGTCCCCCAGCTGTCCGGGAAGACGCGGTGCGCCGCCTTGCTGTCCGTAGTGGCCGGGTACCCCTCCGCCGCCGGGTACGCCCGGCTCGTGCGGCACCGTCCCCGTGGCCTGCTCGGCCATGAGGGTCTCGGACGACTGGAGCAGTACCGTGCCCGCCCCCACGAACTCGAACTGGTGCTCCTCGCCGGAGGCGCCGCCGATCCCCGTCAGTGCACGTAGACCGCCCATTACACCGGTCATGTACCCGTGGTCGTAGTGGTGGCACGGGGAGGGGCAGTCGGCCCAGCCGACCAGGGCCTGCGGATCGACCCGGATGGGGGGTTCCATGAACACCACCGGGCCGTTGGAGGCGGCCACGAACTTGCCGGTTCCGATCAGCGTCAGGAACCCCGGAACGATGGACTGCTTCAGCGCGAGACTTGGCTGAAAAGCGAGGAGGTTGCCGGAGCGAATGGTCAGGTTGCCGTCGTCCAAGTCATACGAATTGACGTCGAAGGCCCGGTCGGCCAGGAGCATTTTCCCGGAGCCCTCGGCGACGACCCAGTCGCTCGCGTGCAGAGGCGAATGAAAGGACGTACGGACAAGGCGGTCCAGTCGGCCGTGTCCGACGCCGTTGAACTCCATCTGCCCGTAGTAGGCGATCATCTTCCCCTTCTGCAGGAACCACTGGCTTCCCTTGAGCTCCACGCAGAAGGTGTAGTTGTTGACGTTGTCGTCGCTCGGCAGCGTCATCGGGTCGAAGACCGTCGGGCCGGCGACAGGGCCCCCGTACATGCTCACAGCTTCTCCTCCGAGGCCTGGACGTACACCACGCCGTTGCCGCTCAGCTCCAGCTGGAACGCCTCGCCGGAGCCGCGGCCCACCATGTCGCGCCAGCCGAGCGCGGTGGACAGCTTGTTGCGGACGTCGCCGTGGTGGGCGACGTACGCCTGGGGGTCCACGTGGACCGGGCGGTGGGGGGTGATCGGGACCTCGATGACTCCGCCGTGCGCCATCACGGCGACCGCGCCGTGCCCCTGGAGGGTCGTGGTGAACAGGCCCTGCCCGGTCACCTGGCCGCGGACCATGCCCATGACGCCGCCCTGCGAGCCCATGAACATCGTGCCCTGCTGGAGGGTGCCGTCGAAGGCCAGCAGACGGTCGGCCTCGACGTAGAGCGTGTCACCGGTCAGGTTGATCACCTGGATGTGGTGGCCGCCGTGCCCGAACAGGACCGTGCCCGAGCCCTCGACGGTCATCAGCGGCGTCGCCTCGCCCGCGACCCGGCGGCCGATCATGGACCCGATACCGCCCTGGCCGCCCTGGATGTTGGGCGTGAAGGACACCTCGCCCTTGTAGGCGAGCATCGCCCCGCGCTGGCTGAACAGCCGCTGGCCGGGCATGACGGTCGCCTCGATCAT
Organism: Streptomyces sp. NPDC030183; assembly: GCF_055573455.1. Classification (NCBI taxonomy): domain Bacteria; kingdom Bacillati; phylum Actinomycetota; class Actinomycetes; order Kitasatosporales; family Streptomycetaceae; genus Streptomyces; species Streptomyces sp. NPDC030183. The sequence continues at coordinate 36,927 of NZ_JBVIBK010000023.1, read as the reverse complement.
CTTCGAGTTGATCTCGCGGAAGGGCATCTCACACGTCTCCCGCGATCGTGTTGCGCTCGCTCGGCTGGACATAGACGAGGCCGTCGCCCTCGAAGCGCATCTGGAACGCCTCGCCGCCGCCCTCCCCGAGGAGCGTGCGGAACGTCACACCGGACTGGAACGACTGCTGGAGGTTGCCCTGGTGGGCGATGTACGCCCCCGGGTCCACCGTCAGCGGGTACTGGTGGCTCACGCGCAGCACCACCGCCGGGCCGTCGGACATGATCGCCGCCTGGCCGTGGCCTTCTATCGTCGTGGTGAACAGGCCGTTGCCCTGCGAGGCGCCGCGCAGCCCCGTGAAGCTCGTGCCGGTCCGCAGCCCGGAGTCCGTCGCGAGCAGATTGCTCGACTCCACGTACAGCTTGTCCCCCTGAAGATTCACGAGGTTGATCTCGGAGGCCCGGTCCGCGAACCAGCAGGTCCCCTGCCCGGTGACCTCCATCAACGTCATCTGTTCACCCGTGAGGCGCCGCGTCACCATTCCCCGCAGGCCCTCACCACCGCCGCTCAGCTTCTTGAACGACATCTGACCGTCGTACGCGACCATCGAGCCGTTCTTCGCCTTCACGGCGTCCCCGGTCATGTCGACGGCGAGCACCTTGCTGCCTTGAAGTCGGAACATTGCCACGGGGTGAAGGTAACCGGCCGATGGCCGGACAGGACAGGGTCCAGAGGGTGATCTCGACCCCGAAGGGACCCCTGGGGCATTCGGGAGGTTGACGGATGCCAGAATGGACAGCGCTTGTGCATGCGTTCACAAAGCTCGACGACGCCCGCCGACCCCACCCGAAGGTGACCCGTGGACATCAAGACCGCCTCCGCCCTCCGCCGCCTGCGCCTCGTCTCCGCCCCCGAGGCCGTCTCCTTCCTGCTGCTGCTCGTCTGCTCGGTGCTGAAGCGCACCACGGAGTTCAACGCGGTGCCCGTCATGGGCTGGGTCCACGCCATCCTGTTCATCCTGTACCTGGTCTTCTGGGCCGACGCCTGGAACCGCGCGAAGTGGTCGCTGAAGACCGCCGCGCTCTACTTCGCCCTCTCCGTGCTGCCCGCCGGCGGCTTCTTCGCGGAGCGCAGGCTGCGCCGTGAGGCCGAGGACGCGGTGATCGCCTCCCGCGCCCGCAAGGAAGGGATCGTGAACGCGTGATCGTCGCCTTCTCCGTGACACCGCTCGGCGTCGGCGAGGACGTGGGGGAGTACGTCGCCGACGCCGTCCGTGTCGTCCGCGCGTCGGGGCTGCCGCACCGCACCGACGCGATGTTCACCTCCATCGAGGGCGACTGGGACGAGGTCATGGACGTCGTCCGCCGCGCCGTCGCCGCGGTCGAGGAGCGCGCCCCGCGGGTCTCCCTGGTGTTGAAGGCGGACATCCGCCCCGGCGTGACGGACGGCCTCACCTCCAAGGTGGAGACGGTCGAACGCCACCTAGCCGAGTAGCCCGCCTCCGCTCGTCGGCGACAGGCCCGGCGGGCATCCGCGGCCAGTGCACCCCGGTCCGTCGGGCCGGGGTGCACTGCTGCTGCCCCGGGTGACCGAAAAGCGAGACGGGGCTGACCAGCATGTGACCGGCCGGTAAGGTCGATGCCGTGCCGAAGCCGCTCAGCCTCTCCTTCGATCCCATCGCGCGCGCCGACGAGCACTGGAAACAGCGCTGGGGAAACGTCCCGTCCATGGCCGCGATCACGTCGATCATGCGTGCCCAGCAGATCCTGCTGGCGGAGGTCGACGCGGTCGTCAAGCCGTACGGGCTGACCTTCGCGCGCTACGAGGCGCTGGTGCTGCTCACCTTCTCCCAGAAGGGCGAGCTGCCGATGTCGAAGATCGGCGAGCGCCTGATGGTCCACCCCACGTCGGTGACGAACACGGTGGACCGGCTGGTGAAGTCAGGTCTCGTCGCCAAGCGCCCCAACCCCAACGACGGCCGCGGCACCCTCGCCTCGATCACCGACAAGGGCCGCGAGGTCTGCGACGCCGCGACCCGTGACCTCATGGCGATGGACTTCGGGCTGGGCGCCTACGACGCCGAGGAGTGCGCGGAGATCTTCGCGATGCTCCGCCCCCTGCGCGTGGCGGCCGGCGACTTCGAGGAGAGCTGAGCGGCGACCGCCGGGGTCAGGCCGCGGCGGTCTCGGTCGCCGGGTCGTCGATGACGAGGGGCTCGGCCTCGCGGGTGATCCGGCGCTCGACGAAGAAGGCGGCGGTGGGCACCGTGCCCGCGAGCAGGACCCACAGAAGGCGCCCGACCGGCAGCTTCATCTTGTTGCCGAGGTCGAAGGCGAAGACCAGGTACAGCACGTACAGCCAGCCGTGGGCGAAGCCCACCACGGTGACGAAGGTGTCGAAGCCGTCCAGGCCCAGCACGCGCTTCCCGATCACGCCCGCCGTGAGCAGGATCAGCAGCACGGCCGTGACGAGGGCCAGCACTCGGTAGCGGGTCAAGACGCTCTTCTTCATGCCGTTGAGCGTAACGGGTGCTTCCGGGGATCCCGCGGGCGCGTCCTGACCTGCACCACTATCATTTACTAGGACGTCCTAGTAATTTGGGGGTATGGACGCTGACGCCATCGAGGAGGGTCGCCGTCGTTGGCAGGCCCGGTTCGACGCCGCGCGCACGCGCGAGGCCGACTTCACCACCCTGTCCGGCGATCCGGTGGAGCCCGTGTACGGCCCCCGGCCCGGGGACGTGTACGACGGGTTCGACCGGATCGGCTGGCCGGGTGAGTTCCCCTTCACCCGGGGGCTCTATCCGACCGGCTACCGGGGGCGGACCTGGACGATCCGGCAGTTCGCCGGGTTCGGCAACGCCGAACAGACGAACGAGCGGTACAAGATGATCCTCGCCAACGGCGGCGGGGGCCTGTCCGTGGCGTTCGACATGCCCACGCTCATGGGGCGGGACTCCGACGACCCCCGCTCGCTGGGCGAGGTCGGCCACTGCGGCGTCGCCATCGACTCCGCCGCCGACATGGAGGTCCTCTTCAAGGACATCCCGCTCGGGGACGTCACGACGTCCATGACCATCAGCGGGCCGGCCGTCCCCGTCTTCTGCATGTACCTCGTCGCCGCCGAGCGGCAGGGCGTCGACCCGGGCGTGCTGAACGGCACCCTGCAGACCGACATCTTCAAGGAGTACATCGCCCAGAAGGAGTGGCTCTTCCAGCCCGAGCCGCACCTCAGGCTCATCGGCGACCTCATGGAGCACTGCGCGGACCGCATCCCCGCGTACAAGCCGCTGTCCGTCTCCGGCTACCACATCCGTGAGGCCGGGGCCACGGCCGCGCAGGAGCTGGCGTACACCCTGGCCGACGGCTTCGGGTACGTGGAACTGGGGCTCAGCCGCGGGCTGGACGTGGACGTGTTCGCGCCGGGGCTGTCCTTCTTCTTCGACGCGCACGTCGACTTCTTCGAGGAGATCGCCAAGTTCCGCGCGGCGCGCAGGATCTGGGCCCGCTGGATGCGCGACGTCTACGGGGCGCGGACCGACAAGGCCCAGTGGCTGCGGTTCCACACCCAGACCGCCGGTGTCTCGCTGACCGCGCAGCAGCCGTACAACAACGTGGTGCGCACGGCGGTGGAGGCGCTCTCGGCGGTCCTGGGCGGGACCAACTCCCTGCACACCAACGCCCTGGACGAGACCCTCGCGCTGCCCTCCGAGCAGGCCGCCGAGATCGCGCTGCGTACGCAGCAGGTCCTCATGGAGGAGACCGGCGTCGCCAACGTCGCGGACCCGCTGGGCGGTTCGTGGTACGTCGAGCAGCTGACGGACCGTATCGAGGCCGACGCGGAGAAGATCTTCGAGCAGATCAAGGAGCGCGGGCTGCGGGCCCACCCCGACGGGCGGCACCCGATCGGGCCGATGGCCTCCGGGATCCTGCGGGGCATCGAGGACGGGTGGTTCACCGGCGAGATCGCCGAGTCGGCCTTCCGCTACCAGCAGGCCCTGGAGAAGGGTGAGAAGCGCGTCGTGGGCGTCAACGTCCACCACGGCTCCGTCACCGGCGACCTGGAGATCCTGCGCGTCAGCCACGAGGTCGAGCGCGAGCAGGTGCGGGTGCTGGCCGGGCGGAAGGCCGCCCGCGACGACGCGGCGGTGCGGCGCGCGCTGGACGCCATGCTCGTCGCCGCCCGGGACGGGTCGAACATGATCGGACCGATGCTGGACGCGGTCCGCGCGGAGGCCACGCTGGGTGAGATCTGCGGGGTCCTGCGGGACGAGTGGGGTGTCTACACCGAGCCCGCGGGCTTCTAGGCGCCGTTCGGGGAGGGGGTGCGCGGGCGCCGGCCGGTCGGCGCGGACGCCGGCGCCCCCTCAGTCCGCCGTTCCGCTCAGGCCCACCAGCAGGAGTCTGGTGAAGGCGCGCACCCACTGCTCGTCGGCCGGTTCGGCGCTCACCAGCGTGCGGTGGACCACCGCGCCGGCCACCACGTCGAAGATGAGGTCGACGGTCGTCGGGTCGGAGTCCGGGGGGAGTTCGCCGCGCGCCTGGGCGCGGGCGCGGCCCTCCAGGACCAGCCCTTTCTGGCGCTCGACGATGGACGCGCGGATGCGCTCGCGCAGCGCGTCGTCGCGGGTCGACTCGGCGATGACGGCCATCAGGCCGCTGCGCGCCTCGGGGCGGGCCAGGATCGCGGCGAACTGCAGCACCACGCCCTCGATGTCCGCCGCGAGGCTGCCCCGGTTGGGGATCTCCAGCTCGTCGAAGAGTTCGGCCACCGCGTCGACCACGAGCTCGTTCTTGCCCGCCCAGCGGCGGTAGAGGGTCGTCTTGGCCACTCCGGCGCGCGTGGCCACGTCGCCCAGCGTCAGCTTCGACCAGCCCAGCTCCACGAGAGCCTCCCGGGTGGCCGCCAGGATCGCGGCGTCCGCCGCGGCGCTGCGCGGACGCCCCGTGGCGCGGGAGGCGGGGGTGCGACTCTCCATGCCGCCGACCATATCCGGCCGTTCTTCGGCGCCCAGGGATGTCGTGCCCGGTGCCGTGAGGCAGATCACCGGGGAGTGGGTACATACGAGTCGCGGGTGCAGTTACGCTACGGGTCGTAGCGAAAGCTCGGGCATCAGGGGGACGGTCGGCTTCGCGACGCTTTTCACGCGCGCGCCCGGAGGGGGGAGGATGTACTCATGCAGCCACGGAACATGTCCATGAGCGGAGTCGTCGACCTCGCCGCGGTGAAGGCGGCCCAGGAGGCCAAGGCGAAGGCGGAGCAGGCGCGTGCCGAAGCGGCCCGGCAGGGTGGCCGAGGAGCGGTCTCCCCGGCCGACCTGGTCATCGACGTCGATGAGGCCGGGTTCGAGAGGGAGGTCCTCCAGCGCTCCACCGAAGTGCCCGTCGTCATCGACTTCTGGGCCGAGTGGTGCCAGCCCTGCAAGCAGCTCAGCCCGGTGCTGGAGCGGCTGGCCGTCGACTACAACGGCAAGTTCGTCCTCGCCAAGATCGATGTCGACGCGAACCAGATGCTGATGCAGCAGTTCGGGATCCAGGGGATCCCCGCGGTGTTCGCCGTCGTCGCCGGGCAGGCGCTGCCCCTCTTCCAGGGAGCCGCCCCCGAGCAGCAGATCCGCGCCACCCTCGACCAGCTCGTGCAGGTCGCCGAGCAGCGCTTCGGCCTCACCGGCCTCGTGGTCGACCCCGAGGCCGAGCCCGGCGCCGTCGAGCCGTCCCCGCAGATCCCGGCCGGCCCCTACGACCATCTGCTCGCCGCCGCCGTACAGGCCCTGGACGCGGGCGACTTCGGCGGCGCGGTGCAGGCGTACAAGAACGTGCTGAGCGACGACCCGGGCAACATCGAGGCCAAGTTGGGCCTCGCGCAGGCCGAGTTGCTCCAGCGGGTGCAGGGCATGGACCCGCAGGAGGTGCGCAAGGCCGCGGCGGAGAAGCCCGCCGATGTGCAGGCGCAGATCGCGGCCGCCGACCTCGACCTCGTGGGCGGGCATGTGGAGGACGCCTTCGGGCGGCTCGTCGAGACGGTCAAGCGGGCGGCGGGCGACGACCGGGAGACCGTCCGGCTGCGGCTGCTCGAACTGTTCGAGGTCGTCGGGTCCGACGATCCGCGGGTGGCCGCGGCCCGCCGGGCGCTGGCGCGGGCGTTGTTCTGAGACGGGTTCCGGAGCGCGTCGCGCAGACGCGTTCCGGTTCTCCTTATGCGCCCACGCCTCGGCGTGGGCGCACGGCTGTGAGGTGCCGGAACGCGTGTCGCCGGAGTGAGAGATTTGGCGACACAGCGACATCCCGGCCGCGCTTTACCAAATCTTGGTAATCCAAGGCGCTGTTACTGGCAGTAAGAGAACGGCGTCGATGTGTCGGAATCTGTCCGACTGTCAACCACTCTGTCGCCTCACGGGGGGCGACCCAGGGTCGCTGCCCGATGCCAATGGGTCGTTGTTCGGTTATCCGTCCGTTACTAGCGAGTAACGAACCCCCTTGCGGGGGCGGCGAGAATGCACCACGATCGGCGACGCTCGGTCCAATCCCGTACCCCGCCGGCCAGTCGGGTCAACGGGTTTTCTGGGTCCCCACCGAGTAGAGCCGGCGACAGTGGCGTCGTCTCTTGGACAGGGGGGTCTCCGCCAACCGCGGAGCCTGTCCAGCAGGTTGTGCGTGATGCGTGTCAGGCGCGACCAGTGGTTGTCGCTCGGGGGTGATCGCCGGTGATTCGGACGCTTAGGCGCCACCGAGCGCGGGCGCTCCCCATTCCCGAGGACGTAGCACTTCTCCCATCCCTGCCCGGCCGAGCCGCCGTCAAGGGGCGAGCCGGTGCCAGGAGATGTACGTCCGAGAAGGAGGAAATATGGAGTCCCAGGTGCGTGGCGGGACCAGATGGAAGCGGTTCGCTGTGGTCATGGTGCCCAGCGTCGCCGCCACGGCAGCGATAGGTGTCGCCCTCGCGCAGGGCGCTCTCGCCGCGTCGTTCAGTGTGTCGGGCCAGTCCTTCAAGGTGACGGCGGGGCAGCTCGAAGGTCAGGGCTTCTCGCAGTACGGGGCGCTCGACGAGGGTTACACCCTCAAGGGTGAGAAGACGGTTCACCCCGTCGCCGTCTCGGCCTTCAAGAAGGCCGAGATCACCAACATGTGCCAGTCGGTCGTGACCCCCGGTGTCCCGTTGCTCGGCAGCGTCAGCCTCAAGCTGACCGCCGGTACCGGTGGCAAGAAGGTCGAGGCCGAGAACCTCTACATCGACGTCGAGGACCTCTCGGCCGATGCCGTCTTCAAGGGCATCGACATCGGTGTGGCGGCCAAGGACGCCAACAAGGGTCCGGGCATGAAGGGTGGCTCGGAGCAGGCCAACCCCTACGGGTTCGCCCAGCAGGCCGACTCGGCCACGCTGAGCGACGTGAAGCAGACGGCGTGGGCGACCACCGCCGGAACCTTCAAGCTGAGCAACCTCAAGATGTCGCTCCACAAGGGCACCGTGGAGTGCTACTGAGCACTCCCTGGGCGGGTGAGGGGGCCTGTGCTTCTTCGCCCGCCCGTCCCTCTCGCGGCGCGGGTCACCCCGCGCGCGACGTCCGTACGTGAAGTCCCGTACGCGCGCCTCGTACTACGCGTCGTACGCGAACTTCTCACAGCAACACCGTTCCAGGGAGCTGTTGTCCATGAGCGCCGAGTCAACGGGGCAGAACGAAGACTATCTCCGCGCCTTTCGGCGGCGCTTCCGCGACTGGAGGGGCTCTCGTCCCTTCTGGGCGGGCCTTCTGGTACTGCTCGGCGGTTTCCCGATCATGTACCTGCCGTACGCGAACCTGCAGCTCGGTCACCTCACGCTCGCCATGTCGACGACGGCCGGCGCGGGTTCCCTCATCATCGGCGTGTTGCTTGTGGTGCTCGGGGTCAGTCTGTGGTTCCAGCGGCACGTACGCACCTTCGCCGGTACGGCGGCGATCCTCCTGGCGCTCGTGTCCATCCCGGTCTCCAACTTCGGTGGCTTCGGTGTCGGCTTCATGCTCTCCCTGATCGGCGGCGCGCTGGCCATCGCCTGGGCGCCCGGTCACGAGGAGGAGCGGGTGTCGTCCACCTACAAGACCCCGTCGCGCGCCGCGGCCGCGCCGGACACGGCTCCCCAGGGCACGGCCTCTGAGAACACGGCACAACCAGGTGCGGTCCCCCTGGTCAAGGGCGACGCCCCCGAGCCCGCGACGGCGGACTCGACGAGCGGGGCGGCCTACGGCGAGGGCGACGACCTGTCAGGTACCACCCCCACGAACGGGACGAACGGGAGGCACAGTGCCGGCTGACAAGGTGACCCACGGGACTTCGGTGGGAGAGTCCCGTGCGAGAACCGGACCGCGGCACGCGGCGCCCAAGAAGCCCCTTCTCACCCGGCTGAACGTGCCGGCGGGCAAGGCGATAGCCCTGGCGGCGATGCCGACGGCGGTCCTCATGGGCATGGGCTTCACGCCCACCCTGGCCCGCGCCGAGGACCCGACGAAGCAGAGCCTGACGGCCGACGAGTACAAGGACTGCGTGGCCGCCCTGGAGGCCGCCGACGAGGACACCGACACGTCCGCCTCGCCCACCCCCACCCCGTCCGCCTCCGCACCGGAGGGCGGCGACACGTCCTCGGACGACGGCGCGCAGGACGAGGACACCTCCACCGGCGACACCTCCACCGGCGACGGTGACGGCGACACGGCGACCGGCGGCGACTCCGCGGACGACGACACCTCTTCGCCGGATTCAGGTTCCGACGACAAGGGCGACGCGGACGGGTCCACCACGGACCCCGCCGACAAGTCCGCCTCCGACGCGACGGCCACCCCGTCGCCCACGCCCTCCGCCGAGGAGGCGGGCGGCGGCAACGTCCTGGAGGACATCGGCGACGCGCTCGAGGACATCTTCGTGCCCGAGAAGGACACCGAGGACACCACCCCCGAGCCGTCCACCACCCCGTCCCCCTCCGCCTCCGACGACACCGCCGGTGACACGGGCTCCGACACCGGCAAGGACTCGGGCAAGGACGCCAAGGACACGGCCGACGACGCCACCGGCAAGGTGACCGACACGGCCAAGGACGTCACGGACACGGTGAAGGACACCGCCGACGACGCCGACGACACGGCCGGCGACGCCACCGCGACCCCGAGCCCGACCCCGTCGCCGAGCGAGAAGGTGAACGCCGACGACTGCCCGGTCGCCACCGAGGACGAGAGCGGCGTCGAGCAGGGCATACCCGCGCTGCCGAACGACCCCTGGTACCTCAACGCCAGCTCCCTGCTGCTCAAGGGGGCCGACTACAAGGGCATCGTCAAGGTGCGGACCGCCGACGGCTCGGTCAAGGAGGTGCTGAAGTACGTCATCTCCGACGGCACCGACATCGGCGACCTCCACCAGACGGTCGAGGACAAGCAGGCCGGCGTCACCTACCACGTGCAGGCACGCAAGGGCAGCACGTCCACGATCCGCGACGGCAAGACGATCATGTACACCGAGAGCATCTCGGGCAATCTGCTCGGTCTGATCCCGGTGACCTTCGACCCCAAGCACCCGCCGCCGCTGAACATCCCGCTGATCTACTTCACCAACGTGAAGGTGGTCCAGGCGGGCCAGTTCGGCGGGACGCTCACGGTCCCCGGGCTGCACCAGTTCACCACCGACTGAGACCGCGCACGGCCCGCCGAGCGCCGCACGGACCCGTCCGGGAGCCGCAACAACACCGAGGGCGCCCCCTGCTCGCAGGAGGCGCCCTCGGTGCTGTCGTACGGCGTCGGCGCGTCAGTCGCGGGCGCCGCCGCCCAGGTGGTGCACCCGGACCATGTTCGTGGTGCCCGGCACGCCGGGGGGCGAGCCGGCGGTGATGACCGCGATGTCGCCCTCGTTGAAGCGGTTCAGCTTGAGCATCTCGTGGTCGACCAGGTCGACCATCTCGTCGGTGCTGTTCACGAACGGCACGACGTGCGACTCGACGCCCCAGCTGAGCGCCAGCTGGTTCCGGGTCGACTCGTCGGTGGTGTACGCGATGATCGGCTGCGACGCGCGATAGCGGGAGAGCCGGCGAGCGGTGTCACCGGACTGCGTGAAGGCCACCAGCGCCCGGCCGCCGAGGAAGTCGGCGATCTCGCAGGCCGCGCGGGCGATCGAACCGCCCTGCGTACGCGGCTTCTTGCCCGGCACCAGCGGCTGGAGGCCCTTGGAGAGCAGCTCCTCCTCGGCCGCCGCGACGATCTTCGACATCGTGCGGACCGTCTCCAGCGGGTACGCGCCCACGCTGGACTCCGCCGACAGCATGACCGCGTCCGCGCCGTCCAGGATCGCGTTGGCGACGTCGGACGCCTCGGCGCGGGTGGGGCGGGAGTTGGTGATCATCGACTCCATCATCTGGGTCGCCACGATCACCGGCTTGGCGTTGCGGCGGCACAGCTCGATGAGCCGCTTCTGCACCATGGGGACCTTCTCGAGCGGGTACTCGACGGCCAGGTCGCCACGGGCGACCATCACGCCGTCGAACGCCATCACGACGTCCTCCATGTTCTCGACCGCCTGCGGCTTCTCCACCTTGGCGATGACGGGGACCCGGCGGCCCACCTCGTCCATCACCTTGTGGACGTCCTGCACGTCGTCGGCGTCCCGTACGAAGGAGAGGGCCACCAGGTCGCAGCCCATGCGCAGCGCGAACCTGAGGTCCTCGACGTCCTTCTCGGACAGCGCGGGCACGTTCACCGCGGCGCCGGGCAGGTTGATGCCCTTGTGGTCCGAGATGACGCCGCCCTCGACGACCTCCGTGCGCACCCGCGGGCCGTCGACCTCGATGACCCGCAGCTCGACGTTGCCGTCGTTGATGAGGACCTGGTCGCCGGCGGAGACGTCACCGGGCAGGCCCTTGTACGTCGTACCGCAGATGTGCTTGTCGCCCGGCACGTCCTCGGTGGTGATGGTGAACTCGTCACCGCGCACCAGCTCCACCGGGCCCTCGGCGAAGGTCTCCAGACGGATCTTGGGGCCCTGGAGGTCGGCGAGGACACCGATGGCCTTGCCGGTCTCGGCACAGGCGGCCCGGAGCCGGTCGTACCGGCCCTGGTGCTCGGCGTGGCTGCCGTGGCTGAAATTGAAGCGGGCGACATTCATGCCGGCTTCGATCAGGGCGACAAGCTGCTCGTGGGAGTCGACCGCGGGGCCGAGAGTACAGACGATTTTCGAACGGCGCATGGGGCGATCCTATCGGTTTGTTTCACTGCGGAATATTCCGTCTGGCGGAATGCACATGGGCGGCTATGCGCTCAATCGTGTTACCGGCGTGTATTTCCCGACTGCTCCTTGCTCATTTGTCGACCAGGGCGTACGTCTGTGCTGCGATCTCCAGTTCCTCGTCGGTCGGCACGACCGCGACGGCGACCCGGGCGCCGGCCGGCGAGATCAGCCGGGGCTCGTCGCTCCGCACGGCGTTGAGGCCGGCGTCCACCGCCGGGCCCAGCGGTTCCAGGCCCGCGAGGGCGGCCTCGCGCACGCGTGCCGCGTTCTCGCCGACCCCCGCGGTGAACGCGATCGCGTCCACCCGGCCGAGCACCGCGCAGTAGGCGCCGATGTACTTCTTCAACCGGTGAATGTAGATGTCGAAGGCCAGCTTCGCGCGCTCGTCGCCCTCGTCGATACGCCGGCTTATTTCCCTCATGTCGTTGTCGCCGCACAGCCCGATGAGACCGCTCTTCTTGTTGAGGAGAGTGTCGATCTCGTCCGTGGACATTCCGCCAACGCGCATCAAATGAAAGATGACGGCCGGGTCCATGTCTCCCGAGCGCGTACCCATCACCAGCCCCTCCAAAGGCGTCAGCCCCATGGAGGTGTCCACGCACCGGCCCCCGCGCACGGCCGACGCGGACGCCCCGTTGCCGAGGTGCAGCACGATGACGTTCACGTCCTCCGGGGCCTTGCCCAGCAACTCGGCGGTGGCCCGCGAGACATACGCGTGCGAGGTGCCGTGGAAACCGTAGCGGCGCACCCGGTGGGCGTCGGCGGTCTCCACGTCGATCGCGTAGCGCGCCGCCGACTCCGGCATCGTCGTGTGGAACGCGGTGTCGAACACGGCGACCTGCGGCAGGTCCGGGCGCAGCGCCTGAGCCGTGCGGATGCCCGTCAGGTTCGCCGGGTTGTGCAGCGGCGCCACCGGGATCAGCCGTTCGATCTCGGCGAGCACGGCGTCGTCGATCACCGTCGGCTCGGTGAAGCTCTGCCCGCCGTGCACCACCCGGTGCCCGATGGCGGCCAGTTCCGGGGAGTCGAGGCCGAGCCCGTCCTTGGCGAGTTCCTCGGCGACGGCCTCCAGGGCGGCCGCGTGGTCGGCCATCGCGCCGGTGCGCTCGCGGGTCTGGCCGCCGTCGGTCAGCGGGGTGTGCTTCAGCCGGGAGCCCTGCTCGCCGATGCGCTCCACCAGGCCCACGGCCAGCCGGGTGCTGTCCCGCATGTCGAGCAGCTGGTACTTCACCGAGGAGGAGCCGGAGTTGAGGACGAGGACGCGGGTGGCGGTCACGGTGGTGGTATGCCTTCTGTCGTCGGTGGGGGTCACGGGGCCGCGGGGGTCTGGGCCTGGATGGCGGTGATGGCGACGGTCGTCACGATGTCCTGGACGAGGGCGCCCCGGGACAGGTCGTTGACCGGCTTGCGCAGGCCCTGCAGCACCGGGCCGACCGCGAGGGCGCCGGCGGAGCGCTGCACCGCCTTGTAGGTGTTGTTGCCGGTGTTGAGGTCGGGGAAGATCAGCACGGTGGCCTGCCCGGCGACCTCGGAGCCCGGCAGCTTGGTCGCCGCGACGCTCGGCTCCACGGCGGCGTCGTACTGGATCGGCCCCTCGATCAGCAGGTCGGGCCGCCGGGAGCGGACGATCTCGGTGGCCTCGCGCACCTTGTCGACGTCGGCGCCCGAACCGGAGGTCCCGGTGGAGTACGACAGCATCGCGATCCGCGGCTCCACCCCGAACTGCTGTGCGGTGGCGGCGGACTGGACGGCGATGTCGGCGAGCTGCTCGGCGTTCGGGTCCGGGTTCACCGCGCAGTCGCCGTAGACCAGCACCTTGTCGGCGAGGCACATGAAGAACACCGACGAGACGATGTCCGCGTCCGGCTTGGTCTTGATGATCTCGAAGGCGGGCCGGATGGTGGCGGCCGTGGAGTGCACGGACCCCGACACCATGCCGTCGGCGAGCCCCTCCTGGACCATCAGGGTGCCGAAGTAGTTCACGTCGGACACCACGTCGTAGGCCAGCTCGACGCTGACGTTCTTGTGGGCGCGCAGCCGCGCGTACTTCTCCGCGAAGGAGTCCCGCCACTGGGAGGTCGCCGGGTCCACCAGCATGCTGTCGCCGAGGTCGATGCCCAGGTCGGCGGCCTTCTTGCGGATCAGGTCGACCGGGCCGAGCAGGGTGAGGTCGCAGACCCCGCGCCGCAGCAGGACCTCGGCCGCGTGCAGCACGCGCTCCTCGGTGCCCTCGGGGAGGACGACCCGGCGCCGCTCGGCCCGGGCCTGCTCCAGCAGCTGGTGCTCGAACATCATCGGGGTGATCCGGTCGCTGCTGGGCGCCGAGACCCGGGTGCGCAGCTCGGCCGTGTCGACGTACCGCTCGAACACACCGAGCGCGGTCTCCGCCTTGCGCGGGGTCGCCGCGCTCAACTTCCCCTCCATCGAGAAGAGTTCGGAGGCGGTGAGGAAGGAGCCGCTCTCCACGGCGACCACGGGCGTGCCGGGCGCGAGCCGCGCCGCCAGCGTGAGGACCTCGTCGCTCGGCCGCTCGTTGAGGGTCAGCAGCACACCGGCGATCGGCGGGGTGCCCGCGCTGTGCGCGGCGAGGGCGCCCACCACCAGGTCGGCGCGGTCACCGGGGGTGACGACCAGGCAGCCGGGGGTGAGGGCGTTGAGGAAGTTCGGCAGCATCGCCCCGCCGAAGACGAAGTTCAGCGCGTCACGCGCCAGCCCCGAGTCGTCGCCGAGCAGCACCTTGCCGCCGAGCGCGTGGGTGATCTGCGCGACCGTCGGCGCGGACAGGGCGGGCTCGTCCGGGACCACGTAGCAGGGCACGGGCAGCGGGAGCCGGGAGTCCGTGAGCCGCTCGGCTATCTCGTCGCGGTCGGCGGGCGCGACCCGGTTCACCACCATCGCGATCACGTCACAGCCGAGGCCCTCGTACGCGCGGTACGCGTTGTGCGTCTCGGCGACCACCGAATCGGCGGTCTGCTTGCGCCCGCCCACCACGGAGACCACCGACGCGCCGAACTCGTTGGCGAGACGGGCGTTGAGGGACAGCTCGTCCGGGAACTGGGTGTCCGCGAAGTCGGTGCCGAGGACGAGGACGACGTCGTAGTCCCGCGCCACCGTGTGGAACCGGTCGACGAGGGTCGAGACCAGTTCGTCCGTGCCGTGCTCGGCCTGGAGGGTGGACGCCTCGTGGTAGTCCATGCCGTACACGGTGGCCGGGTCCTGCGAGAGCCGGTACCGGGCGCGCAGCAGGTCGAAGAGCCGGTCCGGGCCGTGGTGCAGCAGCGGCCGGAACACCCCCACCCGGTCGACCTGGCGGGTCAGGAGCTCCATGATCCCCAGCTCGACGACCTGGCGGCCGTCGCCGCGGTCGATCCCGGTCACGTACACGCTGCGCGTCACGTGTGCTCTCCGTTTCATGTCGGGTTCGGTGGGTGCTGCGGTGGGTGCCTCGGTGGTGCCGCAAGCGCCGCTTCAGGGGCTTCGAGCAGTGTCTCCGCAGGGGTGGGACGGGTGTGCGGAAATCACCGCCGCGGCGGACGGAAACCCTCTTGACAATACCTCTGGGGGTGGATAAGGCGCCCATCAGGTGGCCAGGGCGGGGAGCGGCGGCCGACGGCGGGGCAACGGCTCTCCGGGCGGCCGGAGGCGGATTCGGCGGGCGCGGCAGCCCTCTGCGAGGCGTGAAACAATCGGATCGGCTCACAAGTACCAGCACCCAGCAGGACGAGCAGGAGACACAGCACGATGCGTATCGGAGTTCTGACCGCAGGCGGCGACTGTCCGGGCCTGAACGCAGTGATCCGGTCGGTCGTGCACCGAGCGGTCGCCCAGTACGGCGACGAGGTCATCGGCTTCGAGGACGGCTACGCCGGTCTGCTCGACGGCCGCTACCGCACCCTCGACCTGGAGTCCGTCAGCGGCATCCTCGCCCGCGGCGGCACCATCCTCGGCTCCTCCCGCCTTCAGCGCGACCGCCTCCGCGAGGCGTGCGAGAACGCGCAGGACATGGCGCACCAGTTCGGTATCGACGTCCTGATCCCGATCGGCGGCGAGGGCACCCTCACCGCGGCGCGGATGCTGAGCGACGCCGGGCTGCCGGTCGTCGGCGTGCCGAAGACGATCGACAACGACATCTCGTCGACGGACCGCACCTTCGGCTTCGACACGGCGGTCGGGGTCGCGACCGAGGCGATGGACCGCCTGAAGACGACCGCCGAGTCCCACCAGCGGGTGATGGTCGTCGAGGTCATGGGCCGGCACGCGGGCTGGATCGCCCTGGAGTCCGGGATGGCCGCCGGTGCGCACGGCATCTGTCTGCCCGAGCGCGCGTTCGACCCGGCCGACCTGGTCAAGATGGTCGAGGAGCGCTTCGCACGCGGCAAGAAGTTCGCCGTCATCTGCGTCGCCGAGGGCGCCCACCCGGCCGAGGGCTCGATGGACTACGGCCACGGCGAGATCGACCAGTTCGGCCACGAGCGCTTCCAGGGCATCGGCACCGCCCTCGCGTACGAGCTGGAGCGCCGCCTCGGCAAGGAGGCCAAGCCGGTCATCCTCGGTCATGTGCAGCGGGGCGGCACCCCGACCGCGTACGACAGGGTGCTCGCCACGCGCTTCGGCTGGCACGCGGTCGAGGCCGCGCACCGGGGCGAGTACGGCCGGATGACCGCGCTGCGCGGCACCGACGTGGTGATGGTGCCGCTCGCGGAGGCCGTGACCGAGCTGAAGACGGTCCCGAAGGACCGGATGGACGAGGCGGAGTCGGTCTTCTAGACGCCTTGTCCGGCGGACACGAGCTAGTAGGCGGCCGCCCGGCGGACCAGTGACCAGAAGTGGTCGGTGATCCCGTCCAGGTAGTCGCGGCCGGCGTCGCCCGCGTCGGTCGCGGCCGTGCCGTTGGCCCAGGTGAGGCCGGCGCTCATCCTCTCCTGGTAGTCGAGGTGCATCTCCCGCAGGACGTCCCCCAGGAGGCGCCGGTCCAGGGAGAGCAGCTTGGCGGTCGGCCGGACGTACGCCTGCCAGCGGGTGGCCACCGCGTCGTGGAGCAGCTCGGTGAGGCGCGCCTGGCGTCCGGTGACGACGACCAGCTCGGGGAGCGAGAGGTCGAGCAGCTCGGCGAGGGCGGTGGCCTGCCGTTCGGTGCCGCGCCATTCACCGCTCTCCTCCAGCTGGAGGTAGGCGGTCAGGTCCATGCCGAGCGCGTGGGCGACGTCCTCGGGGGCGATCCCCCGGGCCATGCGGTGCTCGCGCAAGGTACGCGGCGCCCCGATGAGTTCGCCGGGGGAGCACCACAACACACCCGCCAGGGCGGTGAGTTCGGGGCCGGTCGGCGCCACCGTGCCGCGCTCCCAGGCGTTCACCAGGTCCGGCGTGACGTAGGGCAGACCGTACGAGGACCGCATCCCGTAGGCGACGTGCTCGGGTCCCATGCCGAGGGCGGCGCGGAGTCTGCGGGCGGCGGAGGCGTCGAACGGTGGGGTGGGGGCCTGGAGGTCCGGTTGCCCGTACGGCCCGGGATCGGGGGCCGGGGTCCGGATCGGATCGGGGCTCGGATGTGTCGGTCGACGGTGGGGGTGCTGGGGCTGCCGTTCACGGGCTGAGCGTCGGTGCACGCGCACAACGTAGGGGTGCGGGACTGCCGTGACTACAGGCTGTTCGGCCACAATCACGGATTGTAGGAACCTACGGGTCCTGTGATCCTTGTGGCCGGAGTGACGTGGTATGCATGGGGCCGGGTCGCCCCCGGGGTCAGCCCTTGACCGCGCCGCCCAGGGCGAAGCCGCCGCCCAGGCGTCGGGCCACCGCCACGTACAGCAGGATCACCGGGGTCGAGTAGATCACCGAGAACGCCGCCAACTGCCCGTAGACCACGGTCCCCTTGTTCCCGAAGAACTCGTTGACGCTCACCGAGGCCGGCATCTGGTCCGGGGTGAGCAGCAGCATGAAGGGGACGAAGAAGTTGCCCCACATCATCACGAACGAGAACACGGTGACGACCGCGACGCCCGGCCCCATCAGGGGCAGCACGATCCGCAGCAGCGACTGGAGGGGCGAGGCGCCGTCCGTCCACGCCGCCTCCTCCAGCTCCTTCGGTACGCCGTCCATGAAGTTCTTCATCAGCCAGATGGCGAACGGGAGTTGGGAGGCGGCGAAGAACAGGATCGTGCCCTCGTGGGTGTCGATCAGATTCACCCGCACGAACAGGGCGTACACCGGGACCATGATCGCCGTGATCGGGAGGCTCGTCGCGAAGAGGATCGTCAGGAGGAAGGGGCGGTTCAGACGGGAGCGGAAACGCGACAGGGGGTAGGCGGCGAGGGCCGCGCACACCACGGTCAGCGCGGTGCCGCCGCCGCACAGCAGCAGACTGTTCAGCAGCGGGGTGACGGTGATGTCCGGGGTGAGGACCGCCTCGTAGTTGTCGAGGGTCACGGCGTCCGGGAGCCGCACCCTGAGGTCGGCCCGCGCGTCCACGGACGACAGGACCACCCAGGCGAGGGGCAGGACGAACGCGGCGGCCACCGCGAGCAGTCCGGCGTCGGCGGTCAGCCGGCGCCGCAGGGTCCGGCGCGAGGCGGGCGTCCGGTCTCTGGTCGGCACCGGGTCAGACCTCCGTTCGCAGCAGCCGCAGATACACGACCGAGAAGAGGGAGCCCACCACCAGGAGCAGCAGCGCGACCGCCGTGCCGTAGCCGATCATGCTCTTCTGGAACGCCTCCTCGTACATGAAGAGCGGGAGCGTCTGGCTTCTGCCTCCGGGGCCGCCCCTCGTCATCACCCAGATCAGACCGAAGACGGACAGGGTCTGGAGGGTGATGAGCATGAGGTTCGTCCCGATGGAGCGGCGGATCATCGGGAGGGTGATGTGCCACAGGCGCCGCGGGCCGCCCGCGCCGTCCACCTCCGCGGCCTCCGTGATCTCCTTCGGGATCTCGTCGAGCGCGGCCGAGTACACCAGCATCGAGAACGCCGTCCCCCGCCACACGTTCGCGAACGACACCGCCAGGATCGGCAGCGTGTACAGCCAGTTCTGGGCGGGGAGACCGAGCCAGTCCAGGACGGCGTTGAGGGTGCCCTCGCGGCGGAAGAAGGCGTACAGCAGAAAGCCCGCGACCACCTCCGGCAGCACCCAGGCGGTGATGACGATGCCGCCGACGAGGGTGCGGACGGGCTTCGAGGCGCGCCGCATCAGCGCGGCCAGGGCGAGTCCCAGGGTGTTCTGGCCCAGCAGCGCCGAGAGGACGGTGAAGACGAGGGTCAGCCAGACGGCGTTGCGGAACGCCTCGTCGCCGAAGGCGGTCCGGAAGTTCTCCAGGCCGACGAAGGAGTCCTCGGCCTGGCCGGTGAGCTGGAGGTCGGTGAAGGCGATGGAGGCGCAGTAGGCGATGGGCCCGGCGAGGAAGAGCAGCAGCAGGAGGGTGGCGGGGGCGACGGGGAGTGCTCGGGTGAGGGCGCGGAGGGCGGGGTGCGGGGCGCGGCCCGGTCGTCGGGTCATGGGCGGCGGGTCATCCGCGGGTCATCCGCGGGTCACCTGGTCGTCCGTGGCCGCCGCGAGTTCCTCGTCGTAGTTCCGCGCCGCCTCCGCCACCGACGCGTCGCCCGTCGTCACGGACTCCATCGCCTCCTGGATGGCGGTGGAGACCTTCGGATACGCCGGGTAGGCCGGGCGGTAGTGGGTGTGGGCCACCAGGTCGGTGAAGAAGTCGATGCCGGGCCGGCCCTTCGCGTAGGCCGGGTCCTGGGCGACGTCCTCGCGGACGGCGATACCGGAGTTGGCGATGTACCACTTCCGGGCGTTCGCCTTCGACTGCATCACCTTGATGAACGCGAAGGCGAGATCCGGGTTGGCGGCCTTGGCGGGGATCGCCCAGGTCCAGCCGCCGGACATGCTCACCTTTCCGGGGGCCTGGCCGTGCTGGGTGGGCATGGCGGCGAGGCCGAGCTTCTCCGACCAGTCGGGCCACTCGTGGCCGCTGCCGGGCAGCCAGTCCTGGGGGAGCCAGGAGCCGTCGAGGTTGATGCCGAGCTTCCCCTCGGGGAGGAGTTCGCCGCGTACCCGGGTGGCGATGTTCGGGTCGAGGGCGTCGGAGACGTCCGGGCCCAGCTTCTCCTCGTAGACCGTCTCCACGAAGGCCAGCGCGTCCTTGAAGCCCTGGGTTCCGGCCTTCCACTTCTTGGACTTCTCGTCGTAGAGGGGGTCACCGCCGCCGTCGGTGGCCCCTCGCGTGCCGTAGAGCAGCATCTCGAAGCCCTGCATGGTGGCGGCCTCGCCCGCGGGTTTGCCCGTGTACACGTTCAGGGGGATGACGCCGGGGACCTTCCGCTTGATCGTGCGGGCGGCGGACAGGACGTCGTCCCAGGCCCTCGGCCGCCAGTCGGCGGGGAGGCCGGCCTTCGCGAAGATCGCCTTGTCGAACCAGAGGCCGCGGGTGTCCGTGCCGTCCGGGACGCCGTACGTCCTGCCGTCCTCGGCCTTCGCCGCGGCCTTGGCCGTGTCGATGAACCGGTCCCAGTCCTTCCAGTCGGCCAGGTAGTCGTCCAGCGGCTTCAGATAGCCGCTGGTGATGTCCGAGTTGATGAGGAAGGTGTCCTCGTAGACCAGGTCGGGGGCGGTCTTCGGGGACCGCAGCATCTGCTGGACCTTGGTGTAGTACTCCGAGTCCGGCGCCTTGATCGGGACGAGCTTCACCTTCTTGCCGGGGTTCGCCTTCTCGAACTGCTCCTTCACGTCCCCGAGGAAGGTGTCCATGACCCGGACCGAGTTGTCCGTGGACTGCTTGTACGACACCTCCACGGTGTCCGGATCGCTCCCGGACCCGTTGCCGCAGGCGGCGAGGACACCGGGCGCGGTGACCGCGAGGGCCCCGGCGAGGAGGAGGCGGAGGGGGGACCGGCGGGAGCTGGGGGGTGCGGTGGGGCGCACGGGGCACGACCTCCTGCTGGCTACGACGTTGTGGCCTGGGTGGGTGCCCGGTGACGGTACGAGGAGTGGTCTGGTCAGGTCAATGCGTGTGCGGCGGCGGGGACTTGGGCGGCCTACTCCTTGCGGACCCAGCGGTACACCAGCTCCGGGCGTCCCACCTGCCCGTACTGCGGTTCGCGGCGGGCGCGGCCCGCGTCCACCAGGTGTTCGAGATAGCGGCGGGCCGTGATCCGGGAGATGCCCACCGCCTCGGCGATGCCGGCGGCCGTCAGACCCTCCGTGGTGTCCCTCAGGGCCACGGTGACCCGCTCCAGGGTCGGCGCGCTCAGCCCCTTCGGCAGGGCCGCCGGGCCCGGGGCGCGGAGGGTCGCCAGCGCACGGTCCACCTCGTCCTGGCCGCTGGCCTCGCCCGCCGCCGCGTGGAACTCGGCGTAGCGGACCAGCCGGTCGCGGAGCGTCGCGAAGGTGAACGGCTTGAGGACGTACTGGACGACGCCCAGCGAGACGCCCTCCCGGACGACCGTCAGATCCCGGGCCGAGGTCACCGCTATCACGTCGGCGTGATGCCCGGCGGCGCGCAGCGAGCGGGCCAGTTGCAGACCGTGCACGTCCGGCAGATGCAGGTCGAGGAGGAGCAGGTCCACCGGCATGCGCTCCAGCGCACGGCGTGCCTCCGCGCCCGTGTGGGCCTTGCCGACCGCCGTGAAGCCGGGGACGCGGCCGACGTACATCATGTGGGCGTCCGCGGCGACGGGGTCGTCCTCCACGACGAGGACTCTGATGGGATCGGCACCGCTCATACGTCGTCGCCTCCAGGCACGGCTTCGGCCACAGCGGCCCGGGGGCCGGGAAGGGTACGGGCGACCTCGGTGGGACCGGCCGCGTCGGCCCGGGCGGGCCCGGTCGCGCCCAGCGGCAGCCGCACCTCGAACTCGGCGCCGCCCCCGGGTGCCTCCGCCACGGTCAGGGTGCCCCCGTGACGGCGCGCCGTCTGCCGGACGAGGGCCAGCCCGAGGCCCCGGCCGCCGGGTCCGGACGGTTTCGTGGAGAAGCCGCGCTCGAAGACGGAGTCCCGGTGCGCCGGGTCGACGCCCGCGCCGGTGTCACTGACCCGCAGCACCAGCACCGGGCCGTCCGCCGGGCCGCCCGCCGAGGCGTCTGCCGGGTCGTCCGCCGGGCCGTCCGGCGCCTCGGCCGGTTCGTCCGTGTACGCCGTCACCGTCACCCGTGCCCCCGTCGTCCCCTGCGCCGCGTCCACCGCGTTGTCGATCAGATTGCCCAGCACCGTCACCAGGTCCCGCGCCGGCAGGGAGGGCGGGAGCAGACCGTCGTCGATGCGGCTGTCCTGCGACACCACCAGTTCCACGCCCCGCTCGTTCGCCTGTGCCGTCTTACCCAGCAACAGCGCCGCCAGGACCGGCTCCGTCACAGCGGCCACCACCTGGTCGGTCAGCGCCTGCGCCAGCTCCAGCTCGGCGGTCGCGAAGTCGACCGCCTCGTCGGAGCGGCCGAGTTCGATGAGGGAGACGACGGTGTGGAGGCGGTTGGCCGCCTCGTGGGCCTGGGAGCGGAGGGCCTGGGTGAAGCCGCGTTCGGAGTTCAGCTCACCCATCACGGACTGGAGTTCGGTCACGTCCCGCAGGGTGACCACGGTGCCCCGGCGCTGGCCGCCCGACACGGGGGAGGTGTTGACGACCAGGACCCGTTCGGCGGTCAGCAGCACCTCGTCCACCCGGGGCTCGGACGACAGCAGCGCACCCGTCAGTGGCGCCGGCAGGCCCAGGTCGGCCACCGAGCGGCCGATCACGTCCTCGGTGACGCCCAGCAGCTCGCGGGCCCCGTCGTTGATGAGTGCCACCCGGTACTGCCCGTCCAGCATGAGGAGCCCCTCGCGCACGGCGTGCAGGGCCGCCTGGTGGTAGTCGTGCATGTTGCTCAGCTCGGCGGCGTTCATGTTGTGCGTGTGGCGGCGCAGCCGGGCGTTGACGACATAGGTGCCGATGCCGCCGAGGGCGAGGGCGCCGGCGGCCACCCCGAGGAGTGCCGTCACCTGGCCCTGGACCCGGTCGCTGATCGCCTGCACCTTGATACCGGCGCTGACCAGGCCGACGACCCGGCCGTCCTCCTTGATCGGGGTGACCGCGCGCACGGACGGGCCGAGGGTGCCGGTGTAGGTCTCGGTGATGGTGCCGCCCCGCTGGGCCCTCTCGATGTGGCCGACGAAGCGCTTGCCTATCCGGGCGGGGACGGGGTGCGTCCAGCGGATGCCGTCCGGCGTCATGATCGTCACGAAGTCGACGCCGGCGTGCCGCTGCACCTCGGTGGCGTACGGCTGGAGCCGCGCGGTCGGATCGTCGGTGTGGATCGCGTCCCGCACGGACGGCGCGTCGGCGACCGCGGCGGCGACGGCCAGGGCCTGGCGGCCCGCCGCGTCCTCGGCCTGGCTGCGGTCACTGACGTACGTGAACAGCGCGCATCCCGCCACGACGACCGCGATCAGCACGGCCTGCACGGCGAAGAGCTGACCGGCCAGGCTGCGGGGTCTGAGGAGGGACGCGACGCGCATGGCAACAGTCTGCATGGACGGGTTGGCGTGAACTAAATGAACGGAAGGGTGACCGCCCTCACAGAGCGGGAGATAGTCACCCCATCGAACATGTCCAGCACATGGACGGCAGAGGGAGTACGACTCCCCTCCGGGACCCCACACCCGAGCCGCCGGGAGACCGGCTCCCCGACCCCCGGGAGCCACTCCCCCCGGGAGCCCCCGCTCCCACCCCCGGGAGACCGTCTCCCGCCATCCCCCGGACGTGAGCCGCACGCCGGACGATCAGCCGACGACGTCGTCGACGAGGAGGGCAGCCGTGGCCAGCACCACCCATACGGCACCTACCGCACCCGCCAAGCGGGACCGCACCCACTACCTGTACATCGCCGTGATCGTGGCCGTGGCGCTCGGTATCGCCGTGGGCCTGATCGCCCCCGACTTCGCGGTCGAGCTGA
Source organism: Streptomyces sp. NPDC030183 (assembly GCF_055573455.1). NCBI lineage: Bacteria > Bacillati > Actinomycetota > Actinomycetes > Kitasatosporales > Streptomycetaceae > Streptomyces > Streptomyces sp. NPDC030183. The sequence goes on along the minus strand of NZ_JBVIBK010000023.1, from coordinate 13,791 downwards.
AGCCCATCGGCACCGGCTTCGTGAACCTGATCAAGATGATGATCTCGCCGATCATCTTCTGCACGATCGTGCTCGGTATCGGTTCCGTACGGAAGGCCGCCAAGGTCGGCGCGGTCGGCGGCATCGCACTGGTCTACTTCCTGATCATGTCGCTGGTCGCCCTCGGCATCGGTCTGGTCGTCGGCAACATCGTCGAGCCCGGCACGGGCCTCGCGGTCACCGACGCCATCAAGGAGACCGGCCAGGCGCAGGTCTCGCCGGAGGCCAAGGACACCACCGAGTTCCTGCTCGGCATCATCCCGACCACCATCGTCTCCGCGTTCACCGGCGGCGAGGTCCTGCAGACCCTGCTCGTCGCGCTCCTCGCGGGCTTCGCGCTCCAGGCCATGGGCAACGCCGGCCAGCCGATCCTGCGCGGCATCGAGCACATCCAGCGCCTGGTCTTCCGCATCCTCGCGATGGTGATGTGGGCCGCCCCGATCGGCGCCTTCGGCGCCATCGCGGCCGTCACCGGCTCCGCCGGCCTGGACGCCCTCAAGAGCCTGGCCGTGCTGATGATCGGCTTCTACATCACCTGCTTCCTCTTCGTCTTCATCGTGCTCGGCGCGCTGCTGAAGATCGTCGCGGGGCTGAACATCTTCACGCTCTTCAAGTACCTGGGCCGTGAGTTCCTGCTGATCCTGTCCACCTCCTCCTCCGAGTCCGCGCTGCCGCGCCTCATCGCGAAGATGGAGCACCTGGGTGTCAGCAAGCCCGTCGTCGGCATCACCGTCCCGACCGGCTACTCCTTCAACCTCGACGGCACCATGATCTACATGACCATGGCGTCCCTGTTCATCGCCGACGCCATGGGTACGCCGATGGCCATCGGCGAGCAGATCGCGCTGCTGCTCTTCCTGCTGGTCGCCTCCAAGGGTGCGGCGGGTGTCACCGGCGCCGGTCTCGCCACCCTCGCGGGCGGTCTGCAGTCCCACAAGCCCGCGCTGGTGGACGGCGTCGGCCTCATCGTCGGCATCGACCGCTTCATGAGCGAGGCCCGCGCCCTGACGAACTTCGCGGGCAACGCGGTCGCCACGGTGCTGATCGGCACGTGGACCAAGGAGATCGACAAGGACCGGGTCAACGAGGTGCTCGCCGGGAACGCGCCGTTCGACGAGGCGACGCTGCTGGACGACCACGGGGCGGCAGCGCCGGCCGAGGCCGAGCCGGAGGGCGAGAAGGAACTCGCCAAGGCGTGAGCGCGTAAGCGCTCCGCTGGGGGCGCCGGGCGGGAGCACCGCTGGGCTGTGAGGCCGGCTCCCGACCACCGGTCGAGTGTGGCCGGTCGCGCGGTTCCCCGCGCCCCTGACGGGCCTGCGCCCCCGACGGGCCTGTGCCCCTGACAGACCCGCAGGCCCCCATCGAACCCCGTACGGCCGGGTCCTCCCCCCGTAGTCCCGGCCGTACGGGCACCACAACCGCATACGCACCCCGATGCACCGAGCGGTCAGGTCCTCCCCCTGTGGACCTGGCCGCTCGGCTCTTTTCGTTTCTCTTCCTGACGCCGCTCTTTCCTTGACGTGGGGGTCAAGGATTAGCGTCGGGGCATGCGCATCGGTGAGTTGGCGGCACGGGCCGGGACCACGACACGGACGTTGCGGTACTACGAGACGCGGGGGTTGCTGCCCGCACGGCGCAGCGGCAACGGGTACCGGTCGTACGACGAGGGGGATCTGCGGCTGCTGCGGCAGATCCGGACGCTCCAGGACTTCGGGTTCGACCTGGAGGAGACACGCCCCTTCGTGGAGTGTCTGCGGGCCGGGCACCCGGAGGGCGACTCGTGCCCGGCGTCGCTCGCGGTCTACCGGCGCAAGCTCGACGAGCTGGACGCGCTGATCGGCGAGCTGGCGGCCGTACGGGCCAAGGTCGGCGAGCAGTTGGCGCGGGCGGAGTCGGCGCGGGAGCGGCTGGCGGCCGAGGCGGAGGTTCCGGGCGGTCCGGAGCCGGAGTGCGAACTGGGAGGGGGCGGGCTGTGATCAGGGCTGCCGGTGTGGCCGAGGTGACGGACGCGGATTTCGCGGCGGAGGTGATCGGCGCGGAACTGCCGGTGCTGGTGGAGTTCACCGCCGACTGGTGTCCGCCGTGCCGGCAGATGGGGCCGGTGCTGAGCGCCCTCGCCGCGGAGGAGGGGGAGCGGCTGAAGGTGGTGCAGCTGGACGTGGACACGAGTCCGGAGACGACCAACCATTACCGGGTGCTGTCCATGCCGACGTTCATGGTGTTCAAGGGCGGTGAGCCGGTGAAGGCGATGGTCGGGGCGCGGCCCAGGCGGCGGCTGCTCGAAGAAATCGCCGACGTGCTCTGACGACCCGATGAGAAAAGCCCCCGAGTAATTGCGCTCGGGGGCTTTTCTTGCGTATATTTACTGGTTCGCGACTTCAAGGAGATTGGGTCGCAAAGAAGTTCAGTGAGCACAGTATATCCGGGCGGGAGTGGAATTGTCAAACACCGGCTTTTCGCACGATGAATTGCGGCGCGAGCAGGAATTCATCGACGCGCTGTACCGGCGGGTCGACGCGCTGCGCGGTGAGACCGAGGACTCCGTCACCGACGCCCTGGCACAGGGCAACACGCCCATGCAGGCCCGGCTGGAGCGGGACATCCTGGTCGCCGAGCGCTCGGGTCTGCTGGCCGCGCTGAACGCCGTCGACGGCTCCCTGTGCTTCGGACGTCTCGACCTCGCCGACGGCGGCCTCCACCACATCGGCCGCATCGGCCTGCGGGAGGACGACACCGAGCGCACCCCGATCCTCATCGACTGGCGGGCCGACGTCGCCCGGCCCTTCTACCTCGCCACCGGCCACACCCCGATGGGGCTGCGCCGCCGCCGGCACATCACCACCGAGGGCCGCCGGGTCACCGCCCTGCACGACGAGATCCTCGACATCGGCGACGAGACCCGCACCGGCTACGAGGACCCCACCGGCGACGCCGTCCTCCTCGCCGCGCTCAACTCGGCCCGCACCGGCCGCATGGGCGACATCGTGCAGACCATCCAGGCCGAGCAGGACCGCATCATCCGCGCACCGCACCAGGGCGTCCTGGTCGTCGAGGGCGGCCCCGGCACCGGCAAGACCGCCGTCGCGCTGCACCGCGCCGCCTACCTGCTGTACGAGCAGCGGGAACTCCTCGCCAAGCGCGCCGTCCTCATCGTCGGCCCCAACCCCGCCTTCCTCGGCTACATCGGCGAGGTGCTGCCCTCCCTCGGCGAGACGGGCGTCCTGCTGTCGACGGTCGGCGAACTGTTCCCCGGCGTCCGGGCCACCGCGACCGACACCCCGGACGCGGCCCGGGTCAAGGGCCGCGCCGACATGGCCGAGGTGCTCGCCGCCGTCGTACGGGACCGGCAGGCACTGCCCGACCCGGTGATCGCCATCGAGCACGACCGGGAGATCCTCATGCTCGACGACGACCTCGTCCGGGTCGCCCGCGAGCGCACCCGCGAGGCGCGACTGCCGCACAACGTCGCCCGCGAGCACTTCGAGGGCCACATCCTCAACACGCTCACCGACATGGTCGCCGAGCGCATCGGTACCGACCCCTACGACGGCTCGAACCTCCTCGACGCCAGCGACATCACCCAGATCCGCGACGAACTCGCCGAGAACCCCGAGGTCTGGTCCGCCATCGACCAGCTGTGGCCCCGGATCACCCCGCGCCGCCTGATCGCCGACTTCCTCGCCGAGCCCGACGGCTTCCTCCCCGAGGCGGACGCCGACGCCGTACGCCGCCCGGTCACCCGCGCCTGGACCGTCGCCGACGTCCCCCTCCTCGACGAGGCCGCCGAACTGCTCGGCGAGGACGACCGGGTGGCACGCGCCCGGGCCGACCGCGAGCGGGAGACCCAGATCGCGTACGCGCAGGGCGTCCTCGACGTGTCGTACGCGTCCCGGACGTACGAGTTCGAGGACAAGGAGGACAGCGACCCCGAGAGCTCCGAGGTGCTGTCCGCGCACGACATCATCGACGCCGAGCGGTTCGCCGAGCGGCACGAGGAGGACGACCACCGCAGCGCGGCCGAGCGGGCGGCGGCCGACCGGACCTGGGCGTTCGGGCACATCATCGTCGACGAGGCGCAGGAGCTGTCGCCGATGGCCTGGCGGCTGCTGATGCGCCGTTCCCCGACCCGCTCGATGACCCTCGTCGGCGATCCCGCGCAGACGGCGGAGGCCGCGGGCGTCGGCTCCTGGTCCGACATCCTCGCGCCGTACGTCGAGGACCGCTGGAAGCACACCCGGCTCGGCGTCAACTACCGCACGCCCGCCGAGATCATGGAGGTCGCGGCCGGTGTCGTCCGCGCCCAGCAGCCGGACTTCGAGCCGCCCAGCTCCGTGCGGTCCACCGGCGTACGGCCCTGGGCGCGCCGCGCGGCCGCCCGCGACCTGCCCGCCGAGGTGGCCAAGGCGGCCGCCGAACTCACCCCCGCCGAAGGGCGGCTCGCGGTGATCGCGCCCCGCGCGCTGCACCGGGCGCTCGCCGCGCGCCTCGACGGCGTCACGGCCGGCGCGGAACCGGACCTCACCCGGACCGTCGTCCTCCTCGACCCCCGGCAGGCCAAGGGCCTGGAGTTCGACTCGGTCCTCGTGGTGGAGCCGGACCGGTTCGGCACCAGCGATCTGTACGTGGCGCTGACCCGCGCCACCCAGGCACTCGGCGTCGTCCACACGGAAGCGCTGCCCAGGGCCCTGGGGGAGTCGCTGGCAGCCGCCTGACCGGCGGCCGGCGCGGCGCCCCGCCGGTGAGTCCCCGTCACCGCCCGGACCGGGCGGGCGCGACCCGGACCGGGGCGCCCGGGCGGAGGGGGCGCACTCGGCCCGGGCGGCCCGCGCACCCAGGGGGGTGCTACCGGTAAGGCCAGGTGGGGGCCACCGTCACCACATGTGCATCGGGGATCACCAAGCCGTAACAGTTCATGCCGTCGTCACTGTTCGTGCCGGTGCCATGCGGTATGCGTGTCGCTCATGGAAACTCATCCGTTCGCGGCCGCTCCGGCCGGCAGCCCCACGCTCGACTCGCTGCCCGTGGAGCCGTTGCTGACCTCGGAGTTCGACGCGGACCCGGGCAGCGTCTACGAGCGACTGCGGAGTACCTACGGCCCCGTGGCCCCGGTGGGGCTGATGGGCGTTCCGGCATGGCTGGTCCTCGACTACCGCGAGGTGCTCGAAGTCCTGCGCAACGACAGCGTCTGGCGGCGCGACGTACGGCACTGGCGGGCGCGGGCGGAGGGGCGGCTGCCCAGGGACTGGCCGCTGCTCGCCGGGTACGAGGTGCGGCAGACCATGTTCTTCGACGACGACGAACATCGGGCCGCGCGGCTGACCTACCACTCCGCCATGCGGCCCTTCCAGGACGGGCACAGCCCCGAGGGCTGGGAACTGCGGGCGGCCGTCGCCAAGTACGCCGACGACCTCATCGGCATGCTCGCCGCGGAGTCCGGGACGAGCGGCTTCGCCGATCTCGCGGCGCAGTACACACGGCCGCTGCTCCTCATGGTCACGACCAAGCTGTTCGGCTGCCCCGTCGACCTCGGCGACGAGATGGTCATGGAGATGTGGCGGATGCTCGACGGCGGGCCGGACGCGGGACCGGCCACCGGGCGCGCGCTGGCCGCGATGACCCGGCTCGCGGCGCACCGGCGGGAGCGGCCGGGGGAGGACCTGACGTCCTACATGCTGCTGTCCGACCCCTCGCTCTCCGACGAACAGCTGGGCCGTGAGCTGTTCATGAACGCGGTCTACCTCAACGACATCACCGGCAACATGGTCTGCAACACCCTGCTGGAGGTCCTGCGGGGCAACGCGACGGTCCGGCGCAGCGTGGCGAGCGGGCAGATCGGGGAGACCGTCAACCGGGCGGCGCTGGTGAACCCGCCGACCGCCAACCTGTGCTTCCGGTTCGCCGGGCGGGATGTGCGGCTGGGGAACTTCTGGATCCGGGCCGGCGACATCGTCTCCCCGTCCGTCGCCGCCGCGCACCGCGACCTGCTCGCCATCGGCACGTCCCACCTCGTCGACTCCGCGGTCAGCACGCGGGCGCATCTCGCGTGGGGCGCCGGACCGCACCAGTGCCCGAGCGCGGCGCGCGAGCTGGCCGGGACGATCGTCACCACGGCGGTGGGGCGGATCTTCGAGCACTTCGCCCGCGCGGAACTCACCCTGCCGCCGGACCAGTTGCCGTGGCGGACGGGTCCGGTGGTGCGGGGGCTGCGGCTGCTGCCGGTGCGGTACGAACTGAACGGGGGGGCGCCTGTGGCGAGCCGGGCCGGGGGGTCGGGTGCGGCTGCGTCGATGGGGGGCGAAGGGGAGGTCGCCGCGGTGGCGGCGGGGGTGTCCGGGCGGGGTGGGAGTGGGTTGTTGGGGGCGTTGCGGCGGATGATGTCGGGTGGGCGGAGGGGTGGGGGGTGATCGCGGTACGGCTCGGGGGTGCGGGGTTCGTCGGCGGGTGCGGGTGCGTCGTGGTTTCTCGCGCAGTTCCCCGCGCCCCTGGAGGGACGGGCCTGCGGCCCGTCCCTCCCCACGGAGGGGTGGGCCTGCGGCCCGTCCCTCCCCACGGAGGGGTGGGCCTGCGGCCCACCCCTTCGGCCTGAAAAGCACGGGGCGTAGCCCCGGTCGCTTTTCTGCCCTACGCGGGACGCAGCCAGACCGTCGCCAGGGGCGGCAGCGTGACGCGGATGCTCGCCGCGCGGGCGTGCCACGGTGTCGGTTCCGACTTCACCGGGTGCGGTGTCGTGACATCGCTCCCCCCGTACGACGCCGCGTCCGTGTTCAGGACCTCCCGCCAGGCCGGGAAGTCGTCGGGCACGCCCAGCCGGTAGTCCTGGCGGATCACCGGGCTGAAGTTGGAGACCGCCAGCAGGGGCGTGCCGTCCGCGTCGAGCCGCAGGAAGGCCAGCACGTTGTCCTCGGCCGCGTCACCCGTGATCCAGGCGAAGCCGGACGGGTCGGTGTCGCGCTGCCAGAGGGCAGGGGTGTCGCGGTACACGGCGTTGAGGTCGCGGACCAGGTCGCGCACCCCCCGGTGGTCGGCCTCGGCGCCGTACGCCGGGTCGAGGAGCCACCAGTCCGGGCCGTGCGCCTCCGACCACTCGGCGCCCTGCGCGAACTCCTGCCCCATGAAGAGGAGCTGCTTGCCGGGGTGGGCCCACATGAACCCCAGGTACGCGCGGTGGTTGGCGCGCTGCTGCCACCAGTCGCCCGGCATCTTCGACACAAGAGAACGCTTGCCGTGCACGACCTCGTCGTGGGAGATCGGCAGGACGTAGTTCTCGCTGTACGCGTACACCATCGAGAACGTCATCTCGTTGTGGTGGTGCTTGCGGTGCACCGGCTCCTTCGCCATGTAGCCGAGGGAGTCGTGCATCCAGCCCATGTTCCACTTCAGCCCGAAGCCGAGGCCGCCGAAACCGCCCGGTCCGACGTGGTGAGTGGCGCGGGTGACGCCGTCCCACGCGGTGGACTCCTCCGCGATCGTGACGACCCCCGGCACCCTGCGGTACACGGTCGCGTTCATCTCCTGGAGGAAGGACACCGCGTCCAGGTTCTCCCGGCCCCCGTGCTCGTTCGGCGTCCACTGGCCCGGCTCGCGCGAGTAGTCGAGGTAGAGCATGGAGGCGACGGCGTCCACGCGCAGCCCGTCGATGTGGTACTCCTCGCACCAGAACAGGGCGTTCGCCACGAGGAAGTTGCGCACCTCGCGGCGGCCGTAGTCGAACTCCAGCGTCCCCCAGTCCGGGTGCGCGGCCCGCGCCGGGTCCTGGTGCTCGTACAGCGGACGCCCGTCGAACTCGGCCAACGCCCAGTCGTCCCGTGGGAAATGCGCCGGCACCCAGTCCATCAGCACCCCGATCCCGGCCCGGTGCAGTGAGTCGACCAGGTACTTGAAGTCGTCCGGGTCACCGAGGCGGGCCGTGGGCGCGTAGAACCCGGTGACCTGGTAGCCCCAGGAGCCGCCGAAGGGGTGCTCGGCGATGGGCAGCAGCTCGACATGGGTGAACCCGAGGTCCTTGACGTACGCCGGGAGCTGCTCGGCGAGCTGGCGGTACGTGAGTCCGGGGCGCCACGACGGCAGGTGGACCTCGTACACGGAGAACGGCGCCTCGTGCGCGGGGACCTCCGCCCGGCGCGTCATCCACTCCTCGTCGCCCCACTCGTAGTCCGACGCGTGCACCACGGACGAGGTGTTCGGCGGGACCTCGGTACGACGGGCCAACGGGTCGGCGCGCAGGGTCTTCGTACCGTCCGGCCGGGTGATCTCGAACTTGTACAGCTCGCCCTCGCCGATCTCCGGCACGAACAGCTCCCACACACCGGAGGAGCCCAGCGCGCGCATCGGGTAGCCCGTGCCGTCCCAGAAGTTGAAGGTCCCGGCCAGCCGTACGCCGCGCGCGTTCGGCGCCCACACCGTGAAGCGGGTGCCGGTCACGCCCTGGTGGGTCATCGGCCGGGCACCGAGCGCCTGCCACAGCTCCTCGTGGCGGCCCTCGTTGATCAGGTGCAGGTCCAGCTCCCCGACGGCCGGCAGGAAACGGTACGCGTCCTCGGTCTCCTGGGTGTTCCCCTCGTACGTGATCAGCAGCCGGTATGTCTCCGGCACGTCCCGCAGGGGCAGCAGCCCTGAGAAGAAGCCCTCGCCGTCGTCGTGCAGCTCCGCCCGCAGCGGGCCCGCCACGACGGTCACGCCCAGCGCGAACGGCCGGAACGCCCGGAACACGACACCCTCCGCCACCGGGTGCGCCCCCAGCACGGCGTGCGGCTCATGATGCGTACCGGCCAGCAGCCGCTCCCGGTCGGCCCCGTCCACGGCGGGCGAGAAGGCCGACCGGATGCCGGTGTCCGACGGGGTGGGGGAGGCCGACTCGGCGGTGGCGGCGAAGGGCTGGGCCGGTACGGACGGCTGCGCGGAGACGGGCGGTTCGGCCGGGGCCGGGGGTTCGGTGGGTGACGCGGGCAGATCCGGTGCCGTCGCCTGCTGCGCGGGAACGGCCGGGGCGGGCTGGGCACCGGCGCTCGACTGCGGCGGGACGACCGGCGCCGCCGCGGTGTTCTCCGGCTCCGCCGGAGTCCGTACCACCCCGACCGCCTTCTTGGCGGCGGCCTTCTTCGTCACGGCCTTCTTCGCGGCGGCCTTTTTCGTGACGGTCTTCTTCGTCGTGGACTTCTTGGCCGCGGTCCTCTTGGCTGCGGCCTTCTTCGTCACGGCCGTCTTGGGCGCGGCGGTCTCCGCACCGGCTGTCGTCGACACGGCTGTCTCGGCCTCGGTCGCCTTGGCCACGGCCTTCTTCGTGACCGCCTTGTTCGCGACCGCCTTCTTCGCGGGTGCCTTCTTGGCGGGTGCCTTCTTGGCGATGGCCTTCTCGGTTGTCGCTTCGGAAGCAGCCGGGGTCTTCGGAGCGGGGGTCTTCGAGGCCGGCGCCTTGGGGACCGAGGTCTCGGAAGCCGTGCTCTTCGTCGGCGAGGTCTTTCTGGTGGCGGCCCTCGCGACAGCCTCCGTCTGCTCCACGCCCACGCCGGGGTCGATGCCGTCCTTGGTGCTCGGAGTCTTCTTCGCCGGGGCTTTCCGCGCCGCGCTCTTCCGGGCCGGGGCCTTCTTCGCCGCCGTCTTCCCGGGCGCGTCCGGCGAGCCGGCGGTGGCCGCCACCTTCTTCGCCGTCACCCGGCCGGCAGCGGTCTTCTTGACGGGGGCCGGGGCCGGGGCGTCCGCCGCCTCGGCGGCCGCGGCCTTCGTCGTCCGCTGGGCCGGGACCTTCTTCGCGGTCTTCGCCGTCACCGTCGTTTTCTTCGCGGGCGCCTTCTTGGCCGAGGTCTTCTTCGTGGCCGTCTTCCGGGCAGCCGTCTTCTTCTCCGGCGCGGACCCTTCTGCGGCGTCGCTGCCGGTGTTCTGCGTGCTGTCGTCGGACGGCGGGCGGGGAGTCACAGGGACGGCCTCCTCGGCGGGTTGTGCAGGGTGGTGAGGGGTGGGCGGAGCGTGTGCTCGGCCCTCGGACGGGGGTTGCGTGTCAGGTCAGGTCGGTGGCCGGGCCGGTGTCGGTGGCCAGGCGGTGGACCGCCGCGAGCGGCACCGAGAGCCAGTCGGGGCGGTGCCGGGCCTCGTAGACGACCTCGTACACCGCCTTGTCGGTCTCGTACGCCCGCAGCAGCACGGGGTCGGTCCGCGGGTCCGCCCCCGAGACCTCCGCGTACCCGGAGCAGTACGCGGCCCGGCAGGCGGACGCCCAGTCGCCGGCCGGCGGCCGCAGGGAGTACGCGGCGTAGTCGAAGGAGCGGAGCATCCCGGCGACGTCACGGGCGACGGGCTGCGCCATCCGGCGCTCGGCCAGCGGCTTCGACGGTTCGCCCTCGAAATCTATGAGCGACCACTCGCCGCCGCCGGCGCGCCGTGCGCCGACCTCGACGGGTGACCGCAGGCACTGGCCCAGGTGCAGGTCGCCGTGGATGCGCTGGGCCGTCCAGGTGTGGCCCTCCGCGGCCAGGTCGGCGAGGGCGTCGAAGGCGGTGCGCAACCCGGGGGCGTACGGGCGCAGCGCCGGTACCGCCTGCGCGGCGGCCTCCAGACGCTCGGTCATCACGTCGACCAGCGACTCCACCTGGGGCCGGCCGAGGGTGACCGTGGGCAGGGCCTCGGCCAGGGCCGCGTGGACCTCGGCGGTGGCCCGGCCCAGCGCCCGTGCCTCTCCGGTGAAGTCCTCGCCCTTGGCCAGCATGCTCAGCGCCAGCTCCCACCCGTCCGCGGCGCCCTTGAGGTACGGCTGGAGCACGCCGAGGACATGGGGCTCCGGGTCGGCGGACGGCAGGTCGGCGATCATCCAGGCGGCGGGCGCCGGCACACGGGGGCACCGCGCGCGGGACAGCGCCAGCGGGAGTTCGAGGTCGGGATTGGCTCCGGGCACGACCCGGCGGAACAGCTTCAGAATGAACGTATCCCCGTAGACAACCGAGGAGTTGGACTGCTCCGAGGTCACCAGGCGGGGCACCAGTCCTTCGGGTATGGCCAGCCGCGCGTCCCGCGAGCAGCGCAGATCCCCTATGCGGGCCTGCGTCCGGAGCGCTTCGAGGAGGACGTCGGCGAGGCGCGGGTCGTGCAGTGCCTCGTAGACCGTCCGTCCGGCCAGCGGCCCCTCCGTGACGTGCCCGATGAGCGCCGGTGCGAGGCGGGGCGGCAGGGTCTCGCGGACGCCCAGCAGGAGTTGGTAGCAGTCGCCGGGCTGTACGGGCGCGCCCTGCGACGGCACCAGCGGCTGATGGGCGCGGACGAGGAGGTGCAGCAGACCGGCCTTGGAACCGCCAGGCCGGGAGTCGTCCTGCCGGGCGACCGGCGGCAGCAGCTCGGTGGCCGCCACCAGCCCGAACCCGGTGACCGGCCGTCCCTTCCCCGCGAACCAGCGCTGCCGTGGCAGCCACTCCCGCAGGAGCGGCTCCAGCGAGGTGAGCAGCCCCGGCACGGGTGGTGCGGCGTGCAGCGGACCAGGACTTGTCGCAGTGGAGTGCGTGGCGGCTTCCGACATGGCGTCGCGTCCTTTCCCCGGGGGGCGGGGTGTTCCTGTTTGCGTGCCCCGGGCGGGCCGGGGGAAACCGGCCCGCCCGGGGGTTCCGGTCGGTTACACGGCGTCCTTCCGCAGGCGGAACCAGTAGAAGCCGTGGCCCGCGAGGGTGAGGAGATAGGGGAGTTCCCCGATGGCGGGGAAGCGCACTCCGCCGATGAGTTCGACAGGGTGGCGTCCCTCGTAGGCGCTCAGGTCGAGCTCCGTGGGCTGCGCGAACCGCGAGAAGTTGTTCACGCACAGCACCAGGTCGTCCTTGTACTCCCGGAGATACGCCAGCACCGCCGGGTTGGACGACGGCAACTCGGTGTAGGTGCCGAGTCCGAAGGCCGGGTTCTGCTTGCGGATCTCGATCATGCGGCGGGTCCAGTGGAGCAGCGACGAGGGCGAGGACATCGACGCCTCGACGTTGGCGACCTGGTAGCCGTAGACCGGATCCATGATCGTCGGCAGGAACAGCCGCCCGGGATCGCTGGAGGAGAACCCGGCGTTGCGGTCCGGGGTCCACTGCATCGGCGTGCGGACGGAGTCGCGGTCGCCGAGCCAGATGTTGTCGCCCATGCCGATCTCGTCGCCGTAGTAGAGGATCGGCGAGCCCGGCAGGGACAGCAGCAGGGCGGTGAACAGTTCGATCTGGTTGCGGTCGTTGTCCAGCAGCGGGGCGAGGCGGCGGCGGATGCCGATGTTGGCGCGCATACGCGGGTCCTTCGCGTACTCCGCGTACATGTAGTCGCGCTCTTCGTCGGTGACCATTTCGAGGGTCAGCTCGTCGTGGTTGCGCAGGAAGATGCCCCACTGGCAGTTGGACGGGATCGCGGGGGTCTTGGCGAGGATCTCCGAGACCGGGTAGCGCGACTCCCTGCGGACCGCCATGAAGATCCGTGGCATGACGGGGAAGTGGAACGCCATGTGGCATTCGTCGCCGCCGCTGGTGTAGTCGCCGAAGTAGTCGACCACGTCCTCCGGCCACTGGTTCGCCTCGGCCAGCAGCACCGTGTCGGGGTAGTGGGCGTCGATCTCCTTGCGGACCCGCTTCAGGAAGTCATGGGTCGCCGGAAGGTTTTCGCAGTTGGTGCCCTCCTGCTGGTACAGGTACGGCACCGCGTCGAGCCGGAAGCCGTCGATGCCCAGATCCAGCCAGAACCGCAGCGCCGAGATCATCTCCTCCTGCACGGCCGGGTTCTCGTAGTTGAGGTCCGGTTGGTGGGCGAAGAAGCGGTGCCAGAAGTACTGCTTGCGGACGGGGTCGAAGGTCCAGTTGGAGACTTCGGTGTCGACGAAGATGATGCGGGCGTCCTGGTACTGCTTGTCGTCGTCGGCCCAGACGTAGTAGTCGCCGTAGGGGCCGTCGGGGTCCTTGCGGGACTCCTGGAACCACGGGTGCTGGTCGCTGGTGTGGTTCATGACGAAGTCGATGATGACGCGCATGCCGCGCTGGTGGGCGGCGTCGACGAACTCCACGAAGTCGGCGAGGTCGCCGAACTCGGGCAGGACGGCGGTGTAGTCCGAGACGTCGTAGCCGCCGTCGCGCAGGGGCGACTTGAAGAAGGGCGGGAGCCAGATGCAGTCGATGCCCAGCCACTGCAGGTAGTCGAGTTTCGCGGTCAGGCCCTTGAGGTCGCCGATGCCGTCGCCGTTGCTGTCCTGGAAGGAACGGACGAGGACCTCGTAGAAGACGGCGCGTTTGAACCACTCCGGGTCCCGGTCCTTCTGCGGCGTGTCCTCGAAGGTGTCGGGAACGGGCTCGTTGACGATCATCGTGTGGGTGACCCCCCGATCTGCGGGTTGGACGGTCGCAGGACGGTCAGTACGTGGGCGGGTGTGCGGCCCGGTTCGAGACGTACGTAGTTGTTCCTGCCCCAGGTGTAGACCTCGCCGGTGAGCTCGTCGCGCACCAGCACCGACTCGTGCCAGTCGAGACCGAGTCGCGGCATGTCCAACGAGACCGTGGCCTCCTGGGTGTGGTGGGGGTCGAGGTTCACGACCACCAGAACCGTGTTCGAACCCGACCGCTTCGAGTAGATGATCACCGCTTCCTGGTCGGCGTGGTGGAAGTGCAGGTTCCGCAGCTGCCGCAGCGCCGGGCTCCGCCGCCTGATCTCGTTGAGCTTGCCGATCAGCGGCGCGATCGTGCGTCCTTCGCGTTCGGCTGCTTCCCAGTCGCGGGGGCGGAGTTGGTACTTCTCGGAGTCGAGGTACTCCTCGCTGCCGGGTTT
>NZ_JBVIBK010000022.1:0-182238 GCF_055573455.1 Streptomyces sp. NPDC030183 | reverse complement strand
CCCGCGACGCCATGCACGCGCTCTCGACGCACCGGGCCCCGACCCGAGTACGTCCAGTACACGGGTCAGGGCCCGGCACGCCGAGAGCACGCACCCGACGCCGCGGGGCCCCCCTCCGGGCGACGGCGGGAATGTGACGACAGGGCCTAGCCGAGCGCGACGAGTGCCTCACGGGCCTGCTCGGCGAGACCGTCCGCGCCGCAGGACTCGGCGAGCGTGAGCCCTCGCTTGAGCTCCGTGGCGGACCGGATGGCGATGCCGTACTCGACGCGCGCCGCGGCGTGTTCGTAGGCGGAGGGCGAGGCGTCGAGGTAGGTGACGGCCTTGGCGTAGAGATTGGCGGCCTGCTTGCCGGTGGCGAGCGCTGCCTCGACGCGCAGGGCCTCACCGATGGCGGTGTCCGTGCCGTAGCGCTCGGCGCGGCGCCGGATCAGCCCGGCGATCTCCATGGCGCGCCGCGGGTCCTCGTTGGCGAGGGCGCGGGCGAGATCGCCGCCCCACGGGACGAGGAGGGTGTTGTGGTGCCCGCGGGCGTCCGCCGCCTTCTCCGCGGCCTCCAGTTCGTTGATCGCCTCCTCGGTCCGGCCGACGGCGAGGAGCAGCCGGCCCCGCACGGAACGCGGGTCGGGCAGCACGATGGGCGACGGGTACGGGGGTGCGAAGCCGTTCTTCTCGGCGATGTCCCATGCCTCCTGGACATGGCCGCGGGCGAGCAGCGTGTCGATGAGGTTGCAGGTCGACGTCCAGAACAGGGGAAGCCCCCGCCCGACGCGCTCGGCGAACACCAGCGACTTGCGCAGGGACTCCTCGGCCTCCTTGAGGCGGCCCCGCCTGCGGTGCGCGAGCGCCACATAGGCGTGGGCCAGGGCCAGGTGGCCGCCGCTCCACCCCGCCGACTCATAGGTGCGCAGGGCCTCGGTGCACAGGCTCTCCGCACGGTCGAGGCGATCGGCGTAGGCGTACGCCGTGGTGAGCATCAGCAGCAGTTCCATGCCCCACTCGGTGTCGGTCCAGCCGAGTCCGGGTGCGAGCCTGCCGTTGACCAGGGCACGGTCGCAGTGTTCGACGACCACCTCGGCGTTCTCCCCGCGGGCCATCGCGTCGAAGCCGCGCAGGATGAGGAGCGCGCGTTCGGAGTTGTCGCTGCCGGTGCAGGTGGCGGCGAGGTCCGCGAGTTCCTGGGAATGGGTCGGGGACACCTCTTCGCCCGCGTGGATGCCCTCCCACATGTAGCGCGCGGCCTGGAGTCGCATCCGGGCGGGCCCGGGCTCCAGCCGCGACGCCTCCGCGTCGACCGTGCGGATGGCCTCGCCGAGCTGGTCGTTGTGGACGAGCGCCTGTGAGAGGCGGAAGACCGCGTCTACTCGTTCCGCGCTGTCGAGGCCCGGTTCGGCCAGGGCCGAGCGGAGGTATTCGACTGTTTTGGCGGGGGCCGTGAGGAGGGTGGCGCAGCCGAGTTCGTAGAGGACGCGTACGCGGACGTCGGGGCGGGGCGGTTCCTGGAGGGCGCGTTCCAGGCAGCGCCGGGCCGCTTCGGGCGCGCCGACGGCGAGGTGCTCGGTCGCGGCGGCCCGGAGTTGTTCGACGAGTTCGGACTCGCCATCCGGCAGGACCTCGATGAGGTGGCGGGAGGCCGCCGCCGGACCGCGCCCGGACTCGGTGACGACGGTCGCGGCCACGCCGTGGAACGCGGTGCGGACGCTGGGCAGGATGGAGTCGTAGACGGCGGTCGCGATCAGCGGGTGGACGAACACCAGGTCACCGTCGTCCGGCTGGCGGTTGGCCGGATCGGGCGCGGTGAGGATGCGGGCCTGGGTGAGCAGTTCGGCGCACTCCTGGGCCGTGTCCGCGGGCAGGCCGGCGAGGCGGGCGACGATCCCTACGGTGATGCCGGTGTGCAGGATGGCGGCCGCCCAGGCGAACCGGGTGGCTTCGACGCCGAGCTTCTCCAGGCGGGCGACGAGCCCGTCGCCGCGTGCCGTCTTGTTGAGGGCGCGCAGTTCGGCGGCGGAGTCCTCGACCGGGTCGAGCTGGCGGTCCTTGACCTTGGCGAGGAGTTCGACGGTGTCGTAGGGATTGCCCGCGGTGACCGCCCACACCTCGCGGCAGAACGCGTCGTCGGCGTGCTCGCCGACCGCGGAGCGGGTGAGCCCGGCGGTGGCGTCGGGCGTGAGCGCGCTGATCTTCGTGACGGGACCGGCCGCGGCGGCGATGTCCTGCAGACAGCGTGCCCGTTCCCCGGTGGCCTCGCCGGGGCGGCGGGCGACCACGACGAGGACGCACATCTCGGCCAGCCGCCCGGTGAGCGCGGTCAGCCAGTGCAGGGTCTCCTGGTCGGCCCAGTGGGCGTCGTCGATCAGCAGCACGAGGGGCCAGGTCCGGCGGACGAGCCGGCCCACGGCGGCGACGAGGCCGTCGCACACGTGCTGGGGGTCGGCGGGCGTCCCGCCCGGTTCGGCGAGGCCGAGAGCGGGGCCCGCGATGTCGTACCAGTCGCCCAGGTAGTCCCGGGTCTCGCCGTCCATCAGCTCCAGCAGCGCGGGCTGGAGCAACTGGCGCACGACGTTGAAGGGGACGGACGTGACGGTCTCGCCGCCGCGCGCGTACCAGGCCGTGCAGCCGCGTTCCTGGGCGATGCGGCGGGCCTCGGTGAGCAGGGCGGTCTTGCCGATGCCCGCCTCGCCCTTGAAGACCAGGACCCTGCCCGGGGACGCCTGGTCGGCGCGGAGCTCGTCGATCGCTTCCGTGATCGCGGCGATCTCCGCGTCGCGCTCCCACAGGGAAGCCGAGGCGGCCGTATCGGGCCGTGCCTCCGTCATCCCGTTACCTCCCGAGGTCGCCCAAACGACGTACAGGTCATCGAGCGTAGCCGTCCGACTGCCGAAGTGGAGGCGGGTCGGGACACCTATTGCCGTGTCGGGTGACAACGGGCCGCCGCAGGACGACGCTTCCGGCCGCCCACCTGCCGTGTTGGAAGTGATGACCAGTCAACTGCCCGTGACGGGACGCCCCTTTCCCGAGTGACGGGCGCGGCTCGGGAGACGGCAGGGCCACGACGTCGCGCGGGCGGCGGCAGGGGCGCGGTGTCGGTGGTGACGGGGTTCGCGCCGCCGGGCCGGCGGGGGCCGTCCGCAAGCCGGGCGGTGAGTAAGGGAGTTGAGGGGCGTGCGGGTGATGGCGCTGACGTCGGGGACGTCGTACGGCGCGGTCGACGGGGTCGACGCGGCGGAAACCGATCTGACGCTCGTCGGGGACACGCTCACGCTGCGACAGCCCGGGCTCGTCAGCCGCCCGCACGACGAGGGCCCGCGCGCGGAACCGGCACAGCCTCTTCCCCCGGCGTCCACCACGGTCGCCGGGGTCTATCGGTGACCCCCTGACGAGCGGGATTCCTCCCACCACCACTGACCGCCACGCACCCGTCGACCCGCCGACCCGCCGATCCGCCGATCCGCCGATCCGCCTCCTGACGAGACCGGCCATCGTCCCCCCTCACGAAGGAAACCTCCGACATCGGGGCAAAAGCGGGTTATCGCTTGGAAGTGCGCCAAGGGGGCAGAGCGGTGTGGGGCGTGGTGAATTCCGGTCCCCTCTCATCCGGTTTTCACTCCGGCCTCATACGGTGGCGTCATGACGCAGGTGACTCCTCCCGGCTGGTACCCCGATCCCGGCCAGACGAATGACGCGCCGCCCACCGAGCGCTGGTGGGACGGCAGGGCGTGGACGGACCAGGTCCGGCCCGCGGGCCCGGCCGGGGCGTTCGGCCCTCCGGCCTTCCCGCCGGCCGCCGGACCGTACCCGCCCCACGCCGCACCGGCGTATCCCGGATACCCGGCGTACGGTGCCCCGGCGCCGAAGCGCGGGCTGCGCACGGGCATAGCCGTCGCCGTGGCCGTCGCGGTCCTGGCGGCCATCGGGATCGGCGCGTACGCCCTCGTCGGCAATGACGGCGGCGGCGACGGCAGCACGACGTCGCAGGGCTCCGGAGGTCAGGACGGCCGGGGCGGCGACGGCGGCCCCAGCGGCTCGGGGGGCTCCGGCGGCTCGGGCGGTTCCGGCGGGCAGTCACCGGCGCCGGACGGGTCCGGGCGGCCACCGCAGACCGAGGACGGGTACGCCACCGACTCCACCAACGGCATCAGCATCCCGGTGCCCGACGGATGGATCACCTCTCCGCTGCCGATCGGCGCCCAGGTGGTGACGAAGGCGTCGTACGAGTGCCCCGCCGACCCCTCGAAGACCTGCACGCGCGGTGGCGCCTACTCGATGCCGGCCAAGGAACTGGACCTGAAGGCGACCACGGCCGAGGCGGCCGCCAAGGAGGACATCGCCAAGAACGCCGAGGACGCCTACGGCACCGAGGGCTACGGCAAGATCAGCTCGCACAAGGAGCTGGCGTCGAAGGCGGTGACCGTGGCCGGCGAGAAGGGCTACCTGGTCCGCTGGAAGGTGGTCACCAGCAAGGGGGACGACGGGTACGTCGAGTCCCTCGCGTTCCCGTCCCCGGCCGACGCCTCCCGGCTCGTCGTGGTGCGCTTCGGCATCGACGTCAGCGACGAGGCGCCCGAGCAGTCCGTGATCGACGAGATCACCAAGGGCATCAAGAAGGCGGCGATCACCAGCGGCGGGGGCGACGGCCAGGACGTGTGAGTGGGCCGGGCGCGGTTCGGCCGGGCGGGGTTCCTCTCCGCTCCAGAGGAACCCCACCCGGCCGGGGGGTGCGCGCCGCCCCCGTCCCCACGGTGCGGCGCGGTCGGGTCGCCGCCCGGTCATCCGGTGGACGGCGGCCCGAGCATCAGGTGAGGCCGAGCGTCGGGAACACGGCCGCCTCCATGAATCTGATGATGTACGCCTCGTCCGCGTCCCGCCCCTCCAGGACCGGGCGGGCGCGTAGGACACCGAAAATCTGGGCCGGGACGAACTCCAGCGCCGGATGGTCGGCGGGCACCTCGCCCCGCGCGACACCACGGTCGATCATCGCCCTGAGGGCGTCGATCTCGGGCTCGACCAGGGCGTCGCGCAGGGCCGCCCGCAGCTCCTCGTCCTGGACGACGGCCTGGCCGAGCGCCTGATGGATGCGGCCCACCAGGGCGAACCCCTCGCTCGCCTGCCGGGCCACCTCGCACATGTCCCCGCGGAGGGACCCGGTGTCGATGCCGCCGAACCGCACGCTGCGGCGGGCGCGCAGCGCCGCGGCCACGAACTGGGGTTTGTTCTTCCACTGCCGGTAGAGCGTGGACTTGCTGCACCGGCCTGACCCGCGTCCCTCCGACCGCCCCGCCCCGGGCCGACGATCCCCGGGCCTACGACCCCCACCCGGTGGCCGCCGTCCTGTCCCTGGAACCCCGACGGGCCCCCACGGAACCGCCGCTGCTCCCGGAACTGACCTCCCTGTAAGGCGCCCGGCCCCCGGGCTCAGTGGCGCCCTCTCAGAGCGGTCACCCCCCGGGGCCCCGGCCCAGCGCGGGGTCGCTGACGCCTGCGCGGCCGTTCTCCACGTGGCCGGCGAAGCGGCGGAGGAAGTCCGGGGCCGCCTGCGCGGTCACCGTCAGGTCGTACCAGCGGTGGCTCGCCCGCAGGTCCACGACCTGCCGGACGGTGGCCCCGGCCCGCACCCTGACCGTACGGCCCCGGTCGGCACCGTAACCACAGGCGACCTTCAGGGTCACCGCCGCGGAACCCTTGTTGGTGAAGGTCAGCTCCACGTCGCCGCCGACGTGCCGTGCGGTGACCTCCAGACCCGCCGAAGGGCCCTTGGCCGGTCCCTTGAAGACGCGCAGGAAGCCGTTGGGGCCGTGGACCGTGAGGTCGTGGGAGCCGCCCGAGTGCGCGGAGTCCCAGGTGTCGGAGAGCGTCCGGCCCGCCCCGGTGGTGTACGTCCACGGCCCGTCCGTGCGGTTGCCGGAGGTGACGAGGAACGCCGCGCCGGCCTTCGCGCCGGAGGCGAACGTGAGGGTGAGGGTCCCGGCGGCCGGGTCGGCCGCACCGTCCACTCTTGGCGCGTACCTGAGCGGCCGGGCGGGCCGCGGTCCCCGCTCCTGCCGCGGCATGCTCGGGTCGGCCGGCACGGTCGGCCGGTAATCGGGGTGCCGCTCGCGGTCCGGCGGCTGGTAACCGTCCGTGTCGGGCAGCGCGGCCGGTCGGCTGTCCTCGCGGGAGAAGTCGAACGCGGAGGTCAGGTCACCGCAGATGGCGCGCCGCCACGGCGAGATGTTGGGCTCCCGCACCCCGAACCGGCGCTCCATGAACCGCACGATGGAGGTGTGGTCGAACGTCTCGGAGCACACGAAGCCGCCCTTGCTCCACGGCGACACCACCAGCATCGGCACCCGCGGTCCGAGCCCGTACGGCCCGGCCACGTGCGTGGCGCTCCCGGCGAAGAGGTCGGGGCCGACGTCGACGGTCGACTTGCCCTGCGCGGCCGAGCGCGGCGGCAGCGGCGGCACGACGTGGTCGAAGAACCCGTCGTTCTCGTCGTACGTGATGAACAGCGCGGTCCGCGCCCACACGTCCGGGTTGGAGGTGAGCGCGTCCAGGACCTGGGCGATGTACCAGGCGCCGTAGTTCGAGGGCCAGTTGGAGTGCTCGGAGAACGCCTCTGGCGCGGCGATCCAGGAGATCTGCGGCAGCCGGCCCGCCTTGACGTCCGCCTTCAACTGGTCGAAGTAGCCGTCGCCGGCCTTGACGTTCGTACCGGTGCGGGCCTTGTCGTACCAGGGGTCGCCGGGCTTGGCATTGCGGTACTTGTCGAAGTAGAGCAGGGAGTTGTCGCCGTAGTTGCCGCGGTAGGCGTCCGCTATCCAGCCCCAGGAACCGGCGGCGTCCAGGCCGTCGCCGATGTCCTGGTAGACCTTCCAGGAGATCCCGGCCGCTTCGAGGCGCTCGGGGTAGGTGGTCCAGCCGTAGCCGAGTTCGTCGTTGCCGAGGACGGGGCCGCCGCCGGTGCCGTCGTTGCCCGTGTGGCCGGACCACATGTAGTAGCGGTTCGGGTCGGTGGAGCCGATGAAGGAGCAGTGGTAGGCGTCGCAGACGGTGAAGGTGTCGGCGAGGGCGTAGTGGAAGGGGATGTCCTCGCGGGTCAGGTACGCCATCGTCGTGGTGCCCTTGGCGGGCACCCACTTGTCGTACTTGCCGCCGTTGTAGGCGGCGTGCCCGTCGGGCCAGCCGTGCGGCAGGCCCTCCAGGAACTGCATGCCGAGGTCGTCGGCCTCGGGGTGGAACGGCAGGATGTCCTTGGTGCCGTCCGACTGGTGCCACACCGTCTTCCCGTTGTCCAGCGTGACCGGGTGCGGGTCGCCGAAGCCGCGTACGCCTCTCAGTGAGCCGAAGTAGTGGTCGAAGGACCGGTTCTCCTGCATGAGGACGACGATGTGCTCGACGTCCTCGATGGTGCCGGAACGGTGGTGCGCGGGGAGCGCCGCGGCCCGCTGGATGCTGGCCGACAGAGCGGTGAACGCCGTTGTGGCGCCCGCGACCTGGAGGAATCGCCGCCGGTTGACTTCAGGCATGGGTGGATGACCTCTTGTCCTGACGTGGTGCGTCGGATGTGACCTGCGCGCCGGGGGTGCCGTGCGGGGCTCTCAAGCACCCCCGGGGAATGGTCCAAGAGGAACGAATGCCGGGGAAGGGGCCGTGGCGCGAGTGTGACCGAGCGGGGGCCGCCGCGCGAACAGCGCCGGGCGGGAAGGTCACGGGGGTGCCAAGGGCGCGGGGCCACCGGGCGGTTGGGGAACACCACGAGGGGGCGCGTGCCCGGCCCCGGCTTGCGGCTGCAACCCGGGCGTGCGGCTGCGGCGGATCGCACGCTTTGTCATCCGCATGGCTAGCCGTCACAGGTCCGCTGCTGCACGGTGGTGCCTCCTGTGTGTCCGATCCGTTCGGAGGGGGCCAGCAGTGAGGCGAAGGCGATTCGTGGCGGGGACCGTCGGCACACTCGGAGGGCTCGCGCTCGGCCCCGCCCCGTCACCGGCCGCGGCACCACCGCCCCGCGCCGAGGAACGGCGTGCCGTACCGCCGCCCCGCGCCGAGGGCTGGCAGGCTGTGCCGGCCCCCGGCAGCACTCCCGCCGCGCAGTTGCGCCGTATCGCCGTCGCCGGGCCCCGGCTGGCCTGGGCCGTGGGCGAGGAGAACCTCGCCGCCCAGGCACAGCAGCGAGGGTTGGCCATGCTGTGGAACGGGGCGGGCTGGACGAAGACCGACCTGTCCCCTCTCACGCACACCCGGCTGTGGGATGTCGCCGGGGTCTGCTCGGCCTCCGCCTGGTGCGTGGCCCAGCCGGCCGGGAACGGCAGCCCCCTGCTGCGCTGGGACGGGACCACCTGGCGCGAGGCCTCGTTCCCCGGCCGGGGCGAACCGGACGTCCGGCTCACGTCGGTGGCGGTCGGCCCCGATCGGCAGGTGTGGGTCTGCGGCACCCGGGGCGGCGCCCCGCGGCTGCTGCACGGGGACGGTCGGCGGTGGCGATGGCTGGACCCGCTGCCCGTCGGCAGTTCCCACGTGTACCGGGTCCTCGTGCGCGCGCCCGGCGAGGTCTGGGTGGGCGGCGACCGGTCGAGCGGCGGTGGCTGGTCCGGCCTCGTGGCCCGCTGGGACGGGGCATGGACGGTCCTCCCTCCGATCGCGGGCCTGCGCCTGGGCATCGCCGACGTCCACGCGGCCGCCCCGGACGACGTGTGGGCGGTGGGCACCGAGGCGGGTGTCGGCGGACCGCCGGGACGGTCGGGCAACCCCGTCCTGGCCCACTGGGACGGCGCCGCCTGGACCCGTCCCGAAGTGGGCTTCGCCCTCGGGTCGTTGAGCGGGATCGCGGGCGACGCGCGGGGCCGCGCCGCCTGGATCTCGGGCTGGAACTTCCAGGACCAGGGCCGTAGCACGTATCTGCGCCGGGACGGCGACGCCTGGACCGTGGTCCGGGGCTCGGCCGGTACGGCTCCGGGGCCGTACCTCAATGACGTGACGCCCGTCCCGGGCACCGCCGGTTTCTTCTCGGTCGGCATGACGAGCCCCAGCCCCTACCCGCCGACCGAGGCATACACCGAACGCCTGGAGGCCTGAGCCGGACCGCCCGGACCGCCCGGGGCTCCTGGGGCTCCCGGGGCTTCCGGGGAGGCAGGCGGGCTCCGCGGACTGCCGCCCGACGGCTCGGCACGCCGCCGGCTGTTGGATGCGCGGGGGGTTCTCCAGCCCACCGCACGGTCTTCCCGGGGTGTCCGAGCAGGATTTCAGCCCCGCCGCGCCCGTCGAACCGACACCGGCGGCCGGTTTCCGTGGTGTCACTTCTTCGTGACGGCTTCCGGAGAACAGGCCATCCGGCAGTGGCTGAAAGCCTCAGCCTGCGGTGTTTCCGCGCCGGGGGCTGCGCAGGGCCTTTTCGGGGTACAGCCGCGCGAACAGCGGAGTGGATTCGAAGGGGTACTCGACGCAGGTCTCCCCCACGAAGCACTGGGTGGCGTGCCGGCGCATCCGGGGGCCGTAGGTCCCGTGGTCGATCAGGTCCGTGTAGGTCTGCCGTTTGCCCAGGTCCAGCAGCCCCGCCGTGTCGGCCAGGTAGACGTCGAAGCCCGGGTACATGAGTCCCAGGTACGGCATGTCGTCCAGGTCGAGGGCGAACACCGGGTACTCGCCCTCCTCGTCCGGCTCGGTGACGGCCAGGACGCGGCGGGAGTCCGAGCCGCCGGGGAGGAGGAAGCACTCGGGAAAGTGCCCGGTCAGCCAGGAGAACTCCGTGCCCCAGAAGTCACCCATCTCGTCCGCGACGACCTGGTCCAGCGGCCGTGGCACGAACCCTCCGTCCGGGGCGAACCACTGGTGGCGCTCAAGCAGGGTGATGTCGTACGCCAACCACGCGCGCAGGCTGGGCGGCAGCGGGCGACCGGACGGGAACACGAAGTCAGCGAGTACGTCCTCGGGCATCGGCCGGGGGACGCCGTCCTCCACCCAGGGCACGTTCACGTGCGGCAGCAGGTACGGCAGCGCGGCGGCCGTCGGATCACGCCGCACCACCTCGATGACCTGCTCGGTCAACGGCACTCCGTGCAACACTCCTGCCGAACCCCGGCTGACCGACGGACTCCCGTCCCTACGACAGCACCCCAACACCCGGAACAGTGGAACCCGGCGCCACCCCGAGCCCGACACCCGGGTCCTGGGCATGCACAACCTCAGCCCGCGGCACGAAAACGGTCCACCGACTCCGTCGGCGGACCGTCACGAAACCTCGAGGTTAGGATGATCGCCTTCGGCCAGTGGGAGCCGTGAGGTCACAGGGGGAAACGCCGATCATGTCTGACGGGCGACCGGGACCGGGCGAGGCAGAACCAACCCGCAGCGTTCCTGGCGCCGCCGAGTCCTCGGTGTCGACCGGCGCCAGACACCGCCGGCGGTGGGTCGCCGGGGCCGGGGCGGCTGTTCTCGCGCTCGTCGCCGGGGCTGCCATGGTCGTCGACCGACACACCGACGACGCCCGTCCACAGCCCGGCCCCGCTCCGCTGAGGACCTCCGCGTCGGAGAGCGTGGCCTCGCCGAGTGACGGGCCGCCATATGTCGCGGTTCCGCAGTTCACTTCCCATGCCGCGCGCGACACCGCGTTTGTCGGTGACGTCGCATCGTTCTCGACCTGGCCCAGCGGCACCGTGTCCTACGGCGTCATGTCGTCCATGCCTGGCGGCAGCGACGTATCCGACTTCCGTACGGCCGTCATCAAAGACGCGAAAGCCGTCTGCACGGCGCTCACCAACGGCACGGACATGAATGACGTGCCCGACGCCGTGGGACTTCCCCTGACCGACCCGGTCGACCAGGCCGGGTTCATCGTGGAGGCAACCACGTTCTACTGCCCTGCCCAGATGGCAGCGGTGACCGACGGTGTCTACAGCGAACCGGTGCCGACCAAACAGGAAGAAGACTGTCCGTCAGCCCACGCCCTGGAGGTGACAGCCTCAGTCGGGGAACAGTCGGGCGACGACCTGATTCACACGGCCTCGTACAGCGTCGAGGTCCACAACACCTCGTCGTACGCCGTCCGCGCTCAACTGCAACAGCGCTGGTTCGCCGACGGATACCCGGACGAGGACGAGTGGGGAACCTTCGGCGACGTGACGGCAGACCCGGTCGTCACCATAGAGGCGGGAGACACCTTTGCCTACGAGGGCGAGCAGAGCGGGATCTACCGCTGGGAGCGTACCGAGGTACGTGTCCAGCCCGGGCAGTTCGTGTACTTCGGGTGCGGATACCAGCCCGGCCCAGGTGCTGCTGGAACGGACGGCTGAGCGCTCCCACGCACCTAAGCCTTGGACCTTGAGGACGGACAACTGGTCTTCCGCGGGGAGAACCGGTGGCCCGCGCAGTGGAGCGTGCGCCCGGACGATGTCGGCTGGCGGGATTCGCTAGGCCCTGTCGTCGCGGGGTAGGTGGGAATTCGACGACAGGGCCTAGGGGGCGCGTGCACCCGCCGTGGATGTCGGTGGGCACGGCTACCGTCCTGATCACGGCCGGTGATCTTCATTTTTGGGCCGCCCGGCGCCAGATCCTGGCGGTGGACGCGGCCCGCTTCGGGGACCGCGGACTGTCCGACCGTATCGCCGCCATCGACATACCGGACGTGCCCGCTGTGCGGTGGCGGGTGGACCGGGCCAGCGGGTCTCAGGTGCTCTTTCGTGAAGACGCTTCCGTCTGACAGAAGCCGCCTTGCGCGGCAACCACGCCCGTCAGGACCCTGAGTCCAACCACGGCACGCGGGGCGAGGGCGCCCCGCCGACAGGGACGGGAACCCCATGCCTCACATGACCGCCTTCGCCAGGAACCAGTGGTACGTGGCCGCCTACGCCCATGAGGTCGGGCGGGAGTTGCTCGGCCGGACGATCCTCGGTGAGTCGCTCGTCTTCTACCGGACGGAGGAGGAGGGCACGCCCGTCGCGCTGCACGACCGGTGCGTGCACCGGCGGTACCCGCTGTCCGAGGCCCCGACCCGGCTCGACGGCGACCGGATCGTGTGCGGTTACCACGGCTTCACGTACGACACGACGGGCACCTGTGTGTACGTGCCGGGGCAGAAGCGCGTTCCGCGGACCGCGCGGCTCGCCTCGTACCCGGTGGTCGAGCAGGACTCCCTGATCTGGGTGTGGATAGGCGACCCGGCGCTCGCCGACCCGCAGACGATCCCCCGGGCGAAGCACCTGGACTCCCCCGGCTGGGTCACCGTGCGCGGCATGGAACCGATCGACGCCGACTACGGGCTGCTCGTCGACAACCTGCTCGACCTGTCGCACGAGACGTATCTGCACGGCGGCTACATCGGCACCCCGGAGGTCGCCGAGACACCGATCACCACCGAGGTCGACGAGGGCGCCGGCATCGTCCGGGTGAGCCGGCACATGGACGACGCCGAGTGCCCGCCGTTCTACGCCAGGTCCACCGGCATCTCCGGCCGCATCACCCGCTGGCAGGACATCGAGTACTTCGCCCCCTGCCTGTACCTGCTGCACAGCCGGGTCGCCCCGGTCGGTGTGGTCCCCGAGGCGGACGGCAGCGACCCGAACGGCTTCCACACCGAGGTCACGTACGCCATCACCCCCTCGACCGACGGCAAGGTGTACGACTTCTGGATGGTCTCGCGTGACTGGGCGACCGACGATGACGAGGTCACCGAGTTCCTGCGGACCAACAACCACACCGTCGTGATGCAGGACGTCGACGCGCTCAACCTGCTGCAGAAGACGCTCGGTACCGAGCGCACGGGCTACCAGGAGCTGAGCATCAACATCGACACCGGTGGTCTGGCCGCCCGCCGTATCCTCGCCCGGCTGGTCGAGGAGGGCGCGAAGCCGGTGGAGAAGGTCCAGTGAGCGCCTCCTCCGCCACTCCGTTCCGGACCGGTGAGATCTACCGCGTCGACTGGCTGCCCGGCACCGACGTGCTGCACGGCACCTGTCACTGCGGACGCGAGCACACCTCGCAGGACCCGATCGAGATGTGGGAGTGGATGCTCGCCCACCCCCAAGGACACGAGCCGCACGCACACGAGCCGCACGGACACGAGCCCCAGGGAAGCAGCTCATGATCTCGACATCGCCCTCGTCGTCACCCGCGTCGTCCTACGGGGCCGAACTCGTCGTCGAGAAAAGGGAGTTGGCCGCCGACGGCGTCCTCGTCCTCACCCTGCGCCACCCGCTCGGCGAGGAACTCCCCTCATGGGAGCCGGGAGCGCACATCGATGTGCTGCTCGGGCCCGAGCTGGAGCGGCAGTACTCGCTGTGCGGTGACCCGGCGGACCGGTACACCTGGCGGATCGGGGTCCTCCGGGAGCCGGACGGACGTGGTGGATCGGCGTACGTGCACACGGAGTTGAGCCAGGGAGACAAGGTACGGGTGCGCGGGCCGCGCAACAACTTCGCCCTGGAGCCCGCGCCCCGCTACCGCTTCGTGGCCGGAGGCATCGGCATCACGCCGATCCTGCCCATGCTGGCCGCCGCCGAGGCCGCGGGAGCCGAGTGGTCGCTGCTGTACGGCGGGCGCAGCCGCCGATCGATGGCGTTCCAGGACGAGTTGGCCGCGTACGGGGGCAAGGTGACCGTCGCCCCGCAGGACGAGACGGGACTTCTCGACCTCGGCCCGGTGCTCGACGAACTGCCCGAGGAGACCCTCGTCTACTGCTGCGGCCCCGGCCCGCTGCTCGACGCGGTCGAGGAGCGGTGCCCGGGGCGGGCGCTGCGGGTGGAACGGTTCCAGCCGAAGGAGCAGGAGACCGGCCCTGACAGCGAGTTCGAGGTCGTGCTGGAGCGGTCGGGCAGGACGGTGACCGTGCCGGTCGGGGTATCGGTCCTCGACACCGTGCGGGCCGCCGGGGTCGAGGTGCTGTACTCGTGCACGGAGGGCACCTGCGGGACGTGCGAGACGGATGTCCTGGACGGCACCCCCGACCACCGTGACTCGGTGCTGAGCGACGAGGAGCGCGAGGCCGGGGAGACCATGCTCATCTGCGTGTCCCGGTGCCGGGGCCCCCGACTGGTGCTCGACCTGTAGCACCATCGCCACCGCCACCGGCCGCGCCGGCGACCCCGACCGGGGCTCCGGCGCGGCCCGCGGCCCTGCCCGCCGCGCACAGGTCGGCCTCGATGCGGGCGACCGCGGCCAGCAGGTGCGGGAGCGGGTCGCGGCGTACGCGACCGTCAACGGCCATGCAGAGCAAGGGCATTGACCCGCCAACCAGCCGCGTTCTACCTTCCCGCTGAGCACTTCTGTGCGGTCTGCGCACGGTCCGTCGAAGAGCGGTCCCGTCAGGGGGAGTCATGCGTCGTCTGCTCATCGGTCTCGCGGCCGGAGTCTTATGTGTCTCCGCGGCGGCCTGCGGTTCGTCCGACTCGTCCGGGGACGGGGACGGCGACGCGAGGTCCGGCGGCACCACCACCGTCAAGATCGGCGTCATTCCCATCATCGACGTGGCCCCGATCTACCTGGGCCAGAAGAAGGGCTTCTACAGCGAACGCGGCCTGAAGCTGGAGCCGACCCTCGCGCAGGGCGGCGCGGCGATCCTGCCTGGCGTGGTCGCCGGGCAGGTCGACTTCGGGTTCAGCAACATGACCTCGCTGCTGGTCGCGCGGTCCAAGAACATGCCGGTCGAGGCCGTGGCCAACGGGGTGGCCTCCACGGGGAAGCAGGGCGCCGACTTCGCGGGGATCGCCGTGAAGAAGGGCAGCCCGCTGAAGTCAGCGAAGGACCTGGCGGGCCGGAAGGTCGCGGTCAACACCCTCGGCAACATCTGCGACACCTCCGTCAACGAGTCGGTACGCAAGGACGGCGGCGACCCCTCGAAGGTGGAGTACGTCGAGTTGCCCTTCGACCAGATGCCGGCCGCGCTCGCCGGCGGCCACGTGGACGCGGCCTGTGCCGTGGAGCCGGCCCTCGCCACCATCAAGTCGCAGGGCGGCACGGTCCTCGCCTCGAACTTCGTCGACGTGTCGCCGGACCTCACGGTGGCCATGTACTTCACCTCGCGGGAGTACGCCCGCGAGAACCCGGAGGTGGTGAAGAAGTTCCAGGAGGCGACGGCGGAGTCGCTCGCTTACGCCGACAGGCATCCGGACGAGGTCCGCGAGATCATCACGACGTACACGAAGATCCCGGACAGTCTGCTGAGCACGGTCGTCCTGCCCCGCTGGCCCGCCGAACCGAACCGCGCCTCCATCGAGCGGCTCGCCGGACTGGGGCAGCGGGACGGCCTGTTCGAGAAGGCCCCGGACCTGGACGAGCTGCTGCCGTGAGAGGTGCGGACACCGTCCTCGGCGCGGCCGGGTTCGCGGGATTCCTCGCGCTGTGGGAGGCCGTCCCACGGCTCGGAGTCGTCGGGGACGCGTACTTCCCGCCGGTCAGCCGGGTCGCCGGCGCGCTGGCGGGCGAACTGTCGGACGGCACGTTCTGGACCGCGCTCGGCGACACGCTCACCGGCTGGGCGGTGGGCCTGCTGATCGCGGTGACCGCCGGGGTCCTGGCGGGCGTGGTCATCGCGATCGTGCCGTGGCTGCGCGAGGCGACGGCCTCCACGATCGAGTTCCTGCGCCCCATCCCGTCGGTCGCCCTGATCCCGCTGGCGGTCCTGCTGTACGGCACGGAACTGCGGTCGGTGCTGCTGCTGGTGGTCTACGCGTCCTTCTGGCAGGTCCTGATCCAGACCCTGTACGGCGTCCAGGACGTCGACCCGGTCGCTGAGGAGACGGCCCGCTGCTACGGGCTCGGCACCTGGGCGCGGGTCCGGCACGTGCTGTGGCCCACGGCCCTGCCGTATGTGATGACGGGGGTCCGGCTGGCCGCCGCCGTGGCCCTGATCCTGGCCGTGACGGCCGAACTCGTCATCGGAGCGCCGGGGTTGGGGCAGCGCATCGCGGTCGCGCAGACCTCGCAGGCGGTGCCGGAGATGTACGCGCTGGTGGTGGTCACCGGGGTGCTGGGGCTGTTGATCAATGTGGGCGCGCGAGCGGTGGAACGGCGCGCGCTGTCCTGGCACCAGTCGGTGCGCGGGGAGGTGACGGTGTGAGGGCCGTGCTGCTGCGGGCGGCGTTCGCCCTCACCCTGCCGCTGGTGCTGGTCGCCGTGTGGTGGCTGGCGTCGGACGACAGCGTCGACCCCTACTGGCCGCCGCTGCGCACGATCCTCACCGCCTTCCCCGACGTGTGGACCGCCGAGCGGCTGCGCGAGGACGTCCTGCCGAGTCTGCTGCGGCTGGCGGCCGGTTACGCCGGTGCGGCCGTGGCCGGGATCGCGCTCGGTACCGTCATCGGCACGCACCGGCGGGTGCGGGCGGTGTGCGAGCCGGTGCTGGAGTTCCTGCGGGCGGTGCCGCCGCCCGTCCTGGTGCCGGTCGTCATGCTGTTCGCGGGCATCGGCGACACGATGAGGATCCTGGTGATCGCCTGCGGCTGCGTGTGGCCGGTCCTGCTCAACACGGTCGAGGGGGTACGGGCGGTGGACCCGGTCCTGTCCGAGACGGCCCGGTCGTACGGCGTCACGGGGGTCGCGCGGCTGCGGACCGTCGTCCTGCCCTCCGCGGGCCCGCAGATCTTCGCGGGGCTGCGCCAGGCCCTGTCGATCGGCATCATCCTGATGGTCATCAGCGAGATGACCGCGGCCGGCAACGGCCTCGGCCACACCATCGTGCGGTTCCAGCGCGGGTTCGCGATCCCCGACATGTGGACCGGCATCCTCGTCCTCGGTGTTCTCGGCTTCCTGCTGTCCGTCGCCTTCCGCCTGGTCGAACGGCGGGTCCTCGGCTGGTACCACGGCCTGCGCGCGTCCGACCGGAGGCCGTCGTGACAGGCGGCGGGGAGCGGCGGGACGTGCGGCCCCTCCTGGAGGTGTCGGGCCTGAGGAAGGTCTACGAGGGTTCCGGGCGGCGCGTGGAGGCGGTGCGGGACCTCACCTTCACCGTCGACCGGGGTGAACTGGTCTGCCTGGTAGGGCCGTCGGGCTGCGGCAAGACCACGTTGCTGAAGTGCGTGGCGGGGCTGCTGGCCGCGACCTCCGGTGAGGTGCGGCTGGAGGGGCGGCCGGTGAGCGGCCCGCGACCGGGCATGGCGGTGGTCTTCCAGGAGTACGGGCGCAGTCTCTTCCCCTGGATGAGGGTCCGCGACAACGTCGAACTCCCCCTGAGGCAGAAGAAGCAGAAGAAACTGGCCGGGGACCGGCGCCGTGAGCTGGTCGACGACGCCCTCGCGTCGGTCGGCCTCGGCGACGCGGCGGGCGCGTACCCCTGGCAGCTGTCCGGCGGTATGCAGCAGCGCGTGGCCATCGCCCGCGCTCTCGCCTACGAGCCGGACGTCCTGCTCATGGACGAGCCGTTCGCCGCGGTCGACGCGCAGACACGGGCCGATCTGGAGGACCTGGTCCGGGGGTTGTGGCGGGAGCGGGGCATCACGGTCCTGTTCGTCACCCATGACATCGACGAGGCCGTCTACCTGGGCGAACGGGTCCTGGTCCTGTCCGCCTCCCCGACCGTCGTCCAACGGCAGTTCTCCGTCGACCTGCCCGCGGACCGCGACCAGCTCCACACCCGCGCCGCCCCGCGCTTCGCCGAACTGCGCACACAGGTGTACGAGCAGATCCAGACGGCCAAGCGGGGCGCCCCGGCGGACGCGGCCCGGCCGGAGGTCGTGCCGGACGTCGTGCCGGAGAAGGGTTGACCCCGGTGCCGTCGGCGACCTGAACGCCGGCGGCACCGGAGGGGGTGCGGCTCACCGGCCCGGTGAGGGCACCACGCTGAGATGGCCCGCGGAGGCCCGCCGGGAGCGTCGCTGCCGGCGCGGGGAGTCGGGCTGCCGACTGGTCTCGCGCAGGACGAGGGTCATCCGGGTGTAGCCCAGGTCGCGGAGGGTGTCCGGGGTCTCGTCGACCACGCGGCAGTGGGTGGCGCCCCAGCGGGGGTCCGGGTGGACGAGCGGGCGGACGGCGCCGTCGTGCCGTACGGCGGCGGGGCCGACCGTGCGCAGCCAGTGCGGCAGGCCGTGCCGGTAGGCGGCGTCCATGATGGGGTCCTGGGCGATGTCCCGGCGGATCGACTGCAGGCCCCGGTCCTGGGCGTGCCGCTCCACGGCGGCGGCGAAGTGGGCGAGCATCGGCAGGCACCAACTGGACTCGTGGTCCCCGAGGACCGCGGCGGCGTCCGGGTGGAAGAGCACGAAGCGGAGGAAGTTGTCGTCCGGCATGGCCGTCGGGTGCGGTCCCACTCCGGTGAAGACCGCCCGGAACGCGGCGTTCGCCAGGACGACGTCCCAGCGGTGGTCGAGCACGACCGACGGGAAGAGGACCGAGTCCAGCATCACGGCGTAGTCCTGGAGATACGCCTGTGCTTCCTGGGCTTCGAGAGTGTCGGGGACGGGCCGCGGCACCGACCGCTGCCCTCCTGCCTGATATGCCATCGGGAGGTCACCCCTCTTGCCTATGCGGCCTTCACGCGGCGCCTTGATCCTCCTGCCCCCGGCGGAGCCATGTCAACTATCGTGGCATTTGGCGTCGGTTGACGGCTGAATCTCGCCACAGTTGTGGCGAGACCTGGATGTGAGTTCGACGAAGCGGCTAGTCTCCCCGCAGTTCACGGTGTACTTGCCGGGACCAGGGTCTCGCGCCAGGCTTGGATCCACGGATTCCGCAGTACCGCGAAATTGGCCTGAGAGAGACGTAGGAGATCTGTCGGTGACGGATGGCTTCGAGGTTCCGGACGCCACGGCGACGGTTCTGCTGCCGGCCGTCGTGGCCCGCGTCACCGCGTTGGCGGACAAGCTGGACGTGGCGCACGCGGAGGTCTTCGACCCCCGGCGGCTCTCGGTGGCGTCCGGTGTCCCCGAGGCGGTGGTGAAGGCCCTGCTGAGCGGGCAGCGCGCCGGTGAGCCCGACATCCAGGCCCGCTTCCTGCAACGTCTGGACCTGCTGCGGCGCACCCGGCTCAAGCCCAACGGCCGCAAGTACACCCAGCAGGAGATCGCCGACGGCGCGGGGATGTCGCGCCAGCAGGCCGGTGCCCTGATCAACGGCGACCGGCGGCCCACGATGGAACACTGCGACGCCATCCAGCGCTTCTTCCGGGTCCACGCGGGCTTCCTCACCGCCGAGGACCCGGAGGCCCTGGCGAGCGCGCTGATGCGCACCGAGCAGGAGCTCCTCCAGCAGCTCGCCGACCGTGAGCGGGCGGCGGCCGAGGCCGCCGACGACCCGCTGCAGCGGCTGCTGCAGAACCACGGTGTGCGCTCCATCGCCTGGCGGGCGGCCCAGCTGCCCACCGACCAGCACCGCGACAAGGTGGCGGAGTGGCTGGACATGCTGCTGGAGAGCGTCAAGCGGCCCGAGTCCTGACCGGGGGAAGATCTGTGGGCATCGGAAAGGAAATGCGCCGTCTGTGCGGCGAGTTGGTCGGTGAGCTGACGCTCCCGGCGCCGGCGGACCCCGCCGACCTCTACAGCGCCCTGTGCGACGCCATGAGCAGACGCCGCGGCCGTCCCGTGCACTACCGTACGGCCGTCTTCCCGCCGGGCACGGCCAGCGGCCTCTGGCTGGACATGGCCGACCAGGACCTCGTCGTCATCGAGGAACGCACCGCCCCCGACCACCAGTTGGTGATTCTCGGCCATGAGCTGTGGCACATGCAGGCCGGGCACTGCGGCCACCCCGTGGAGGGTGCGGAGGGCGCCGCGGTCGCCGCGCGCTTATCGAACGTGGACGCCGACCTCCAGGCGACGGTCCTGAAGGTGGCCGCGCGCACCCGTTTCGACCAGACCGACGAGCAGGAGGCGGAGAGCTTCGGTCTGCTGCTCGCCAGCAAGTGCCGTACGTGGCTGGCCGGTTCCGCGCTGCGCGGGCCCGTGCGGCGTGATCACCTGGCCGGCCGGATCGGGGCCTCGCTGGGCTACCGCGGCCCGCAGGGCTGAGGCAGCCGCCGACACCATGGACGGGCACAGCTACTACGTACCGGCCGCCGCGATGGCGGTCGCCCTCGCCCTGAAGATGCCCGCGCTGCTGCGGAACTGGGGCGACCCCCTGATCAGGTCCGTGTGCGCCCTGATGACCCTGGCGACCCTGGTCTTCTTCTTCGCCGCGCCCCCGACGATCACCGAGGTCAACCGCCTGACCGGCATCACCAACCTGTCGGCCGCCCTGGTGTACGTCCTGCTGAGCGCGTTCAGCGGCTCCTGTCTGGTGCTGATCACCAACTGGCGGGGCGGCCCGCCCGAGGTCACCCGTCGGCTGTCACGCCGCTGGATCGCCGGCTACGCCGCGGTGTGCGCGGCGATCGTGGTGCTGTTCGTGCTCGGGAACGCCCCGCTGGAGCGGGTCCGGGACTTCGACACGTACTACGCCAACACACCGTTCCTGCGCGAGATGATCGTGCTGTATCTCGTCGGACTCACCGTCGCGGGCGTCGCCATGCACGTCATGTGCTGGCGCTGGGCGCTCCAGGTGAGCGGCTGGCTGCGCGCCGGCCTGCTGATCATCACGTTCGGCTACCTCGTCAACGTCTCCTTCGCGGCGGCCAAGCTGGTCGCCGTCGCCGCCCGCTGGCAGGGCGACGACCTGGACGGCCTGAGCACCTATCTCGCCCCCGCGCTGGCGTCGATCGGCGCCCAGGTCAGCGCGGTCGGCTTCTGTCTGCCGCTCGCCGGGCAGCGCATCGGCGACGCCTGGACCACCTGGTCCACGTACCGCAGGCTCGGCCCGTTGTGGCGGGAGCTGCGGCCGGTGTGGGCCCAGGCCGGCCACGAGGTGCGGATCTCCTGGTGGGCGCCCGCGCAGCTGCAGATGACGCAGCGGGAGTCCGACATCCACGACGGCATGCTCAGCCTCTACCCGTACTTCGACTCCGAGGTGCGCGCGAGGGCCTACGAGGCGGCCGTCGCGGCGGGCTCGGAGCCCGTGCAGGCGCGGGCCGAGGCCGACGCGGCGATGCTGACGGCGGCGGTGCGGGCCCGGCAGGACGACCCGGAGGGCCGGGTCATCAGCTCGGCGGTCGCCGACACGCCCACGCTGCCCGCCGAGAACCCCCGTGACCTGGTGCGGATGTCCATCGCCCTGCGTCAGTCCCCCGTCGTAGCGGCCGCCCGCGAATGGGCCGCCGCGACCAGGTCAGGAAGCGACTTCCATGAGCGAACCCGTTAGCGGTCCACACGAGTCGGCGGTCTTCGCCGGACGGCGTGCCGTCGTCGTCGGCGCGGGCGTGGCCGGCCTGCTGGCCGCCGCCGCGCTGCGCGACCACGCCGAGGTCACCCTCGTCGAGCGTGACGCGCTGCCCGAGGGCCCCGAGGCCCGCAAGGGCGTCCCGCAGGCCCGGCACGCCCATCTGCTGTGGTCCGGCGGGGCCCGCGCGATGGAGGAGCTGCTGCCCGGGGTGACGGAGGCGTGGGTGGCCGCCGGGGCCCGGCGCATCCCGCTGCCGACGGGGCTGGTATCGCTGTCGGCGCAGGGCTGGATCCGGCGCTGGCCCGAGATGGAGTTCATGATCGCGTGCAGCCGGGATCTGCTGGAGTCGGTGGTCCGTGCCCGGCTGCTGGCCGGTCCCCGGGTGACCGTGCTGGAGCGCACCGAGATCCTGGGCCTGGCGGGCGACGCGTCCCGGGTGACCGGTGTACGGGTGCGGATGGCCGACGGCGAGGAGCGGGTGCTGCCCGCCGACCTGGTGGTGGACGCCGCCGGGCGGGGCTCGCGGGGCACGGCCTGGCTCGACGCGCTGGGGGTGCCGCCCGCGCCGATGGAGGAGGTCGACTCCGGGCTGGTGTACGCCAGCCGGCTCTTCCGGGCGCCCGAGGGCACCGAGGACTACCCGGTGGTGAACGTCCAGCCGAACGCGGCGGACCCGGTGCCGGCGCGGAGCGCGACGCTGGTGCCCGTCGAGGGCGGACGCTGGCTGGTGACCCTGTCGGGCACCCGCGGCGGTCAACCGACCGCGAAGGCGGAGGAGTTCGAGGAGTTCGCGCGCGGCGTCAGACATCCTGTCGTGGGCGAGCTGATATCCCGCGCCGAGCCGCTGACCGAGGTGGTGGTCACCCGCAGCACGATCAACAGGCGCCGCTTCTTCGAGAAGGTGTCCCGCTGGCCGGACGGGTTCGTGGCGATCGGCGACGCGGTGGCGACGTACAACCCGATCTACGGGCACGGGATGTCGGTCGCCGCGCAGGGCGCCCTCGGGCTGCGGGAGAAGGTCGCCGAGCACGGGATCACCGCGCCGGGGCTGGCGCGCCGGATCCAGCGGGCCGTCGCCGTACCGGTGGCGCTCGCCTGGGAGCTGGCCACCGCCACGGACATCCGCTATCCGGAGGCCATCGGCAAGCGTCCGAACGCCCTGCGCAGGCTCTTCGGGCTGTATGTGGACCGGCTGATGCGTACGGCGGTGGGGCGGCCCCTGGTCTTCCGGGCCTTCCTCGGCGTGATCACCCTCTCCGCCCCGGCTGCCGCCCTGGTCAGGCCGGAGGTCGTCCTCGCGGTGCTGCGGGGCCCGGTCAAGGACCCGCTGGCGGCGCCACCGCTGACGGACCGTGAGCGGGAGACCGTGCTGGGGGCGGCGCGGTAGGGCGGTCGTGCCGTCCGCCGGCCGGGCGAACCGGCCTGCGCCGGAACGGGATTGTCAGTGCCGGGCGGCAAGCTGGGGGCGTGTCACTCATCCAACGAGGGGAGAGCCGTCCGATGCCGACCGCCGTACTGACCGACCGCGAGCGGACCGCCGTCCAGGCATATCTGCGGCTGCTGGGGACCGTACGAGCCGCGTTCGACGGGCCGCCGGAGGGCAGGCGACCACCCGTGGTGCCGACCGCCGCGCTCGCCGAGGCGGAGCGGGCACTGGCCGAGGCCGGTCTCGCGGGCAACGAGGAGGAGTTCTTCCGGCTGCTGCGGAGCTGGTGCCCGCGGCTGTGACCCGCCCGCCGCACGGTCCGCCGGCGGGCCCGGCGGGCCGTGCGGCACCGGCTACGTGAGGGCGTACGCGAGGGCACTCACCGGTGTGCCTCGTTCTCCGGGAAGGGGACCGACACCGACGTCACCACCAGCCCCCGCCGGACGCACCAGCGTCCGTCGAAGGCGGTCAGGCGCCGGCCGTCCACCAGCGGTCCGGGGACGAGCAGTTCGGCGCGCAGACCGCCCGTGTGGCCGTCGGGGTCGACGGACACCTCGATGTCGGCCTCGGAGAAGTCCAGCCAGCGACCGGTGAGCGGGAACCACGCCTTGTAGACGGACTCCTTGGCGCTGAACAGCAGCCGGTCCCAGTGGACCGAGGGGTGGCCGGCGGTGAGTCGGCGCAGCCGGGCTTCCTCCGCGGGGAGCGCGATGGCCTCCAGGACGCCGTCGGGCAGGGCGCTGTGGGGTTCGGCGTCGATGCCGAGGGAGGCGAGGTCGGCGGCGCGGACCAGTGCGGCGGCCGCGTACCCGTCGCAGTGGGTCATGCTGCCGGTCAGACCCTCCGGCCAGCCGGGTGCGCCGCGCTCACCGGGCAGGATCGGCCGCGGCGGGACGCCGAGCTTCTCCATGGCCCGCCGGGCGCAGGCCCGTACGACGGCGAACTCACGGCGCCGTTTGGCGACGGCGCGGGCCACGATCGCCGCCTCCTCCGGGTACAGCTCGATCTCGTCGGCTCCCCCGGCCGTGTCATCGGCGTACGCCTCCACGGCCACGACCGACTCCGGGAGCAGCTCCTCGATCAACGGTTCCGACCTCCATCGGCAGAATCCGGCGCAGCCTTCCCGGGGGTTCCGGGCGCGGGCGCCACTCGCGGGGGTAACCCACGGACACCTCTTCGAAGCGGACCCCGTCCAGCCAGGTGGTCCGCGGGATGTGCAGATGGCCGTAGACCATGACCTCGACGCGGAAGCGCCGGTGCCAGTCGGCCGTCAGGTCGGTGCCGCACCACATGGCGAACTCGGGGTAGCGCAGGACGTTCGTCGGGTGCCGGTCGAGGGGGTAGTGGTTGACCAGCACCGTGGGCAGGTCGGCGGGGATCTCGGCGAGCCGGCGCTCGGTCTCGGCGACCCGGGCGCGGCACCAGGCGTCGCGGCTCGGATACGGGTCGGGGTGCAGGACGTGCTCGTCGGTGCAGACCACGCCGGTGCCGTGCGCGTACTCCAGGCCCTCGGCCTTCGTCGCGCAGCCCTGGGGCAGGAACGAGTAGTCGTAGAGCAGGAAGAGCGGCGCGACGACGAGGGGGCCGCCCGGGCCCTCCCAGACGGGGTACGGGTCCTCGGGGGTGACGACGCCCAACTCCCTGCAGAGCGCCACGAGATGCTCGTACCGCGCGACGCCGCGGTGGGGGATGGTCTCGCTGGGGTGGGTCCACAGTTCGTGGTTGCCCGGAGCCCACACCACCTTCGCGAAGCGTCCGGCGAGCGTCTCCAGGGCCCAGCGGATGTCGGCGACCTTCTCGGAGACGTCGCCGGCCACGAGGAGCCAGTCGTCGTCCGTCTCCGGGCGCATCCGTTCGACCAGTGCGCGGTTCTCGGGATAGCCGATGTGCAGATCGCTGATGGCCAGCAGGTTCCCGGGCCGGTCCACCGTCGACTCCACCCTCACTCCCTCCGCGACACCGAATGGCAACACGAGAACACAAGTGCGCACCGACGGACAAGAGTGACTGGCTGAGCGCTTGCCCGCGCTCCGGCGCGCCCGTGGCACGAGGATTAACACGCGCGTGACAGCAACAGGGGTCCCGGTGGCCTTATGATCTGCCCCAACACCACCGTCACGCCCGTCGTTCGCGTCGGCGGTTCGGCGTACCTCCATCCCCCCTGGCCGGGCACGGCCTGCTCCGCCGTGCCCGCGAACCGTAGAAAGGCGGCCTGCATGGTCTCTCGCGTACGCGTCTGGCTCAACCGCACGTACGCGGAGAACGTCTTCTTCATGGATCAGCTGCGGCATAATCCGCACGCTCGTCCGGTGGAGATCCATGCCACGCACGGCGACGCCGACTCCCCCGTCCTGGCCGCCGCCGACACCGCCGACCTGGAGCCCGAGGGTCTCTCCCCCGCCGCGTACGTCGAGTACGCGCTCGACCAGTGCGCCAAGCGCGGGATCGACGTGTTCGTGCCGCGGCTGCACCAGGCGGCCATCGCGGCGCACCGCGAGGAGTTCACGGCCGTCGGTACGGCGCTGCTGGCGCCGCCCGCCGAGTCGATCGAGGTCTTCGAGGACAAGGTGACCGCGTACGAGGCGGTCCAGGCGTACGGGGTGCCCGTGCCGCCGTGGTTCCGGGTGACGGACGCCGAGGAACTCGTCGCGGCTGTCGAGGAGTTGGAGGCCCAGGGGCACAGGGCGTGCTTCAAGCCCGCGGCCGGGGCGGGCGGTGTGGGCTTCCGGGTGGTGACCCGCGCCCCCTTCTCGCTCGACCACCTCAGCGGGTTCCCCGGCCCGTACGTGTCGCTCGACATGGTGGTCGCCGCCCTGCGGGAGGCCGGTGAGCCCGTCGACTGGCTGGTGATGCCGCGCCTCGCACAGCCGGAGGTGTCCGTCGACTGCCTCACCGGTACCGACGGGCGGGTGCGGATGGCGGTGGGCCGCACGAAGAACGGACGGCGCCGGGGCTTCTCGCTCAACCCGGCGTGGATCGAGCCGGCCCGGCGGCTCGCCGAGTCGTTCGGCCTGCACTACCTCACCAACATCCAGTTCCGGATGCACGGGGACCGGCCGGTGCTGATGGATGTGAACACGCGTCCCGCGGGCGGGCTGCACCAGCTGGCGCTGTGCGGGATCAACGCGCCCTGGGCCGCGGTGCGGCTGGCGCTCGGCGAGGAGACCGGTGAGGTGCTGCCCACCCGCCTCGGACAGGACTACACCGTGGTGTCGGGGACCCGTCCGGTGCGTCCGGTGACACTGCCCCAGCAGGCCGACGACGCGGTGGCCGCGCAGGCGGCGGTGGGCCAGGGCGCGGGTGCTCCCGTGGGCCAGGGTGCGAGTGCGCCGGTGGTGGGCGCCGCGCCGGCCGCCGCGGACATCCCCAGGGCCGTCGAGGGGCCGGGGGCCGTGGGTCTGCCGGTGGTGGTCGAGGTGCCGGTGGGCGCGGTGGAGCCCGTGGAGACCCGGTCGCTCGCCGTGTCGCCCGCGGACGCTCCCCCGCGCGCCTCGTCGCCCACGGCCTGCACCTCGGCCGCCGACCGGCCCCTGGCCGTCTGAGGTTCCCACCGCTCCCCTACGACTACGACGGAGGAGGGCGGCTGTCCTGACCGACAGCCGCCCTCCTGCCGTGTCACGGCCCGGCACGCCGCCGGCCGGGGGCCGACGCTCTCGCCGTCTTCACTGTCCACCGTGACCGCCCGGGTCACGATACGGCGCCGGGGAGCAGGGCGGTCGTCCCCCGCCCCGGGAAACAACCCGGTCGCGGCGGGCGACGTGCCCGCCGCGACCGGGTGTGCGGCTGCTCAGGGGGTGCGGGGCGGCCCCGGGGGCGTCAGCGGTTTCCCACCCTGAGCCTCAGGGTCTGCACCTCGAACGGGCGCAGTGTCACGGGGACGCCGTCGCCGTCCGTGGCCGCCTCCGACAGGGGGCGCTCCAGCAGGTCGGTGAGGTGGGCACCGGCGAGCGGGAAACCGGTGCGCAGGACGCCCCGGGCGCGGCCGCCGCCGGACTCGTAGAGGCGGACCACCACGTCGCCGGAAACGTCGTCGGCGAGCTTGACCGCCTCGACCGTCACGCCCTCGCCCTCCACGGAGACCACCGGCTCGGGCGCGCCCGCCGCGTCGGCGACCCGCAGCGGCAGGTTGAGGGCGTAGCCCTCGGCGACCGCGTCTTCGATGGTCG
The DNA here is from genome assembly GCF_055573455.1 of Streptomyces sp. NPDC030183. Lineage (NCBI taxonomy): Bacteria > Bacillati > Actinomycetota > Actinomycetes > Kitasatosporales > Streptomycetaceae > Streptomyces > Streptomyces sp. NPDC030183. Next base: position 155,493 of record NZ_JBVIBK010000022.1, on the reverse strand, counting down.
CGCCGGGCAGCAGCGCGTACGTCAGGCGGTGCTTGCCCTGGTCGGCCTCGGGGTCGGGGATACGGGGGGCGCGGACCAGGCTGAGGCGGACCGTGGTGGTCGTACCGCCGTCCTCGCGGACCGTGCGGGAGACGTCGTGGCCGTACGTGGAGTCGTTGATCACCGCGACGCCGTAGCCGGGCTCGGCGACGTGCACCCAGCGGTGGCCGGAGACCTCGAAGCGGGCCGCCTCCCAGCTGGTGTTGGTGTGGGTGGGGCGCTGGATGTGGCCGAACTGGATCTCGGCGGAGGAGTGCGGTGCCCGCACGTCGATCGGGAAGCCGGCCTTGAGGAACTTCTCGGCCTCGTGCCAGTCGATGTCCGTCTCGAAGTCGATCCGGCGGCTGCCGGCCCGGACGGTGATCGTCTGAACGATGCGGGAGCCCTTGCCGAACGACCGCTCGACGCGGATGGCGCCCAGCAGCGGGTCGGACTCGACGACGGTGACGGACTCGGCGTCCAACAGGTCGGTGTAGCGGTTCCTGTAGTGCTTGTCGACGTCCCAGGCGTCCCAGTAGTTGGGGAGGTCGGTGTGCAGGCGGAGGAGGTTGCCCTTCTCGCCGAGGACCTCGCGGTCGGCGAGAAGGTCGCGGACCGAGGCCAGGGTGCCGTCCTCGGCGACCTCCACCCGGACCAGGCCGTTGTCGAGGACGAGGCCGTCGACGGTGACCGGGTGCGGGGGCTCGGCGGGGGTGAGCGGCGCGCTGCCGTTGGCCGGGACCGCCACGTACACCGGCGCGCCCTCGGGGGTGCGGATGACCTCGGCGCGGTCGCGGGGGCTGGTGTTGAACACGCGGGCGTCCCCGCCGCCGAGCGCGGTGACCGCCTGCGTCGTCAGCTCCTCCAGTTCCCTGGCGACCCGTGCGTACTCGGCCTCGGCCTCGCGGTGGACCCAGGCGATCGAGGAGCCGGGCAGGATGTCGTGGAACTGGTGGAGGAGGACCGTCTTCCACAGGCGGTCGAGCTTCTCGTAGGGGTAGGCGTAGCCGGGCGCGTGGAGCGCGGCCGTCGTGGCCCACAGCTCGGCCTCGCGGAGCTTGTGCTCGCTGCGGCGGTTGCCCTGCTTGGTGCGGGCCTGGGAGGTGTATGTCGCCCGGTGCAGCTCCAGGTACAGCTCGCCGTTCCAGACGGGGGCGTCCTCGTACTCGGCGCGGGCCTTGGCGAAGAACTCGTCGGGGTGCTCGACGACGACCTTCGGGGAGCCTTCGAGGTCGGCGAGGCGCCGGGCCCGCTCCATGATCTCGCGGGTGGGGCCGCCGCCGCCGTCGCCCCAGCCGAAGGGGGCGAGGGAGCGGGTGCCGGCGCCCTTCTCCTGGTAGTTGCGGACGGCGCGGTCCATCTCCTCGCCGCTGAAGCGGGCGTTGTAGGTGTCGATGGGCGGGAAGTGGGTGAAGATGCGGGTGCCGTCGATGCCCTCCCACCAGAAGGTGTGGTGGGGGAACCTGTTGGTCTGGTTCCAGGAGATCTTCTGGGTGAGGAACCACTCGTTGCCGGCGAGCTTGGCGAGCTGCGGGTAGGCGGCGTTGTAGCCGAAGGAGTCCGGTAGCCAGACGCCCTTGGTCTCGATGCCGAAGTTCTCGATGAAGAACCGCTTGCCGTGGACGAACTGGCGGGCGACGGCCTCGCCGCCGGGCAGATTGCCGTCGGCCTCGACCCACATGCCGCCGACGGGCGCCCACTGGCCCTTCTCGACGGCCTTCTTGATGCGCTCCCACACCTGCGGGTAGTTGTCGCGCACCCACTCGTACTGCTGGGCCTGGGAGCAGGCGAAGATGAAGTCCTCGTACTCGTCGGCCAGCGAGGTGACGTTGGAGAAGGTGCGGGACGTCTTGCGCTTGGTCTCGCGGATGGGCCACAGCCAGGCCGAGTCGATGTGGGCGTGGCCGACGCCGGAGAGGGTGTGGGCGCTGGCGTGGGCGGGCTTGGCGAGGACGGGGGCGAGGATCTCGCGGACGGCCGTGGCGCTGCCGGAGACGTCGTCCAGGTCGACGGCGTCCATGGCCCGGTCCAGGGCGTGCAGGATCTCGTGGCGGCGGGGCTCGTGCTCGCCGAGGTGGACCATGAGTTCGCGCAGCACCTGGAGGTCCAGGTCGAGGTGGAAGACCTCCTCGTCGAGGATGGCGAGGTCGGCGCGCCGGAAGGTGTAGAGCGGCTTGTCGCCGGCGGTGAGGATGTCGCCGAGCGGGGTGACCTTGGAGAAGTTGTCGGCGAGGATGTCCGGGTTGGAGGCCGCCTCGACGAGGTAGTCGATCACCTCGCCGCCGCGGACCGGGTTGCCGACGGCGACGTACTGGTTGAGCGGGTTGACCGCCTTCAGCGGGGTGCCGTCGGTGAGGTGGACGAGGGCCTCGGCCTGGTTGCCGGGCCAGTCGCCGACGAAGCCGAGGTCGATCACGGCCTCCACCCGGCGGCCGGCCCACTCGGCGGGCACCCGGCCGTGCATCCGGAACCAGGTCGTGCCCCAGGGCGGCCCCCAGGGGGTGTCCATCGCGAAGGGGGTGTACGGGGCGGCTGCGGCCTCCTCGAAGGGGACGGGCTCCCCCGGCGCCTGCCAGGCCTCCACCGTGAAGGGGACGGAGGCCGCGTAGATCGCGGGCTTGATGCGCTGGGTGTGGACGCGCTCTACGCGTTCCTCGATCCGGCGGCGTTCGTCATGCATGAAAGGTCTCCAGGAAGAGGGCGGAGCAGGGGGGGGAGGGCGGGCGGTCGAGGAGTCGGTTCGAGGAGTCGGGAAGGACGGGGCCGTGGGACGACAGGAGGACGGAAAGCGCTTTCCCGCGCCTGTCGCGGAGGAGCCTACTTCAGGTAGTCCAGGCCAGGGTGCACCGCCGTGTAGCCCTCCACCAGGCGTCGTGCGACGTTGACCGAGTCGACCAAGGGGTGCAGGGCGAATGCCTTCACCGCGGTGGTGCGGGAGCCCGACTCGGCGGCGGCCAGGACCTCGCGCTCCACGGCCTTGACCGCGCAGACCAGGCCGGTGGCGTGGCCGGGCAGCGGGTCGACGGCGACCGGGTGGGCGCCGTTGGCGTCGACCAGGCAGGGCACCTCGATGACGGCCTCGGTGTCCAGGGCGGAGAGGGTGGCCCGGTTGCGGACGTTGAGGATGAGGGTGGTGCGCTCGTCGCGGGCGATGGCCCGCATCAGGGCGAGGGCGACCTTCTCGTAGCCGCCGGAGAGGTCGTCGGCGTCGCGTTCGCCGGCGCCCGCCGTCTCGCGGTTCTCCGCCATGTAGGTGGCCTCGCGCTCGGCGCGGGTGCGGTCCCATGCCTTCAGGGCGTGGGCGTCGGGGCGGCGCATCTCCTCGTAGAACTGGGCCTGCTGGTCCTTGAGGAAGGCGCCGCGGGTCTTCTCGGCGGCCTGGTAGGCGCGGACCGCCTCGCGGTTGAAGTAGTAGTAGTGCAGGTATTCGTTGGGGATGGCGCCCAGGGACCGCAGCCAGTCGACGCCGAAGAGCTTGCCCTCCTCGAAGGAGCCGAGCAGATCGCGGTCGGCGAGCAGGCGCGGGAGTTCGTCGCGGCCGGCGACGCGCAGGCCGCGGACCCAGCCGAGGTGGTTGAGGCCGACGTAGTCGATCCACGCCTCGCGGGGGTCGGCCCCGAGGACCCGGGCGATACGGCGGCCGAGGCCGACGGGTGAGTCGCAGATGCCGATGACGCGGTCGCCGAGGTGGCGGGACATGGCCTCGGTGACCAGGCCGGCCGGGTTGGTGAAGTTGATGACCCAGGCGTCGGGGGCGAGCCGGGCCACACGCCGGGCGATGTCGACGGCGACGGGGACGGTGCGCAGCCCGTAGGCGATGCCGCCGGCGCCCACGGTCTCCTGGCCGAGGACGCCTTCGGCGAGGGCCACCTGTTCGTCGTGGGCCCGGCCCTCCAGGCCGCCGACGCGGATCGCGGAGAAGATGAAGTCGGCGCCGGTGAGAGCCTCGTCGAGGTCGGTGGTGGCGGTCACCTCGGGGGCGTCGGGGATGTCGGCGGCCTGCTCGGCGAGGACGCGGGTGACGGCGGAGAGCCGCTCGGCGTCCAGATCGTGCAGGACGACATGGGTGACCCGGCCCTCGGCGCGGTCCCCGAGGAGCGCCCCGTACACGAGGGGCACCCGGAATCCTCCGCCGCCCAGAATCGTCAGCTTCACGCAACTACCACCTTTGCCGATCGTGCATGTGTGCGGGCAGGCGCGGGGTCCGCCGTGCGGCCGTGGGACCGGCCGTCGAGGAGGGCCCGCGCCGTGGCGCGTTGGGGGTGCCGGCCGCCCGGACACGTGTCGGCCCGCCGCGCCCCGGTGCCGCCGTGGACGCGGTGGCGGACGCGGGCCGGGCCGTCGTCGCGCACCGCGCCGGCGCCCCGGTGGAGCATGCCGCCGCACGCCGGGATCATGCCCGCGGCGGTGCGGTTCGTGCCCGGTGCGCGGTTCATGTCGTCACGACCTCGACCCCGGCCTCCTCCAATGAGGAGCAGGTCGTATGGTCCACGGGCGCGTTGGTGACCACCACGTCGAGTTCCCGGGGGCCGCAGACCCGCGCCATCCCCGTGCCGGGGAACTTCGCGGAGTCCGCGAGCAGGACCACCTTGTCGCTCGCCCTGATCATGGCGCGCTTGACCGGGACCTCGACGACGGTGGTGTCCATGACCTGGCCGCCGGGCCGCACCCCGCTGGTGCCGAGGAACAGCCAGTCGGCGTGCAGCTGCCGGAGGTTGTCCTCGGTGAGGAAGCCGACGAGGGAGCGGTACTCGCGGCGGACCATGCCGCCGAGCAGCACCAGTTCGATGCCCTCGTCGTCGGCGAGTTCCTCGTAGACCACCAGGTTGCTGGTGATCACGGTGAGCCTGCGGCCGTGCAGCTGCCGGGCCAGGCGGTAGGCGGTGGTCCCGATGTCGAGCAGCACGGACTGGCCGTCGCGGACCATGGAGGCGGCCTGCGCCGCTATCGCGTCCTTCTCGGCCACCCGGACCTCGGCGACCTCGGCGAAGGGCTGGTCGCCCTCGTCCACGACCGCCCCGCCGTGCACCCGGGTGAGCAGCCCTTCCTCCTCCAGCTTGACGAGGTCTCGCCGGATGGTGGCCGGGCTCACACCGAGCTGTTCGGACAGATCGGTCACGGCAGCGGGGCCGCCTGATCGCAGGGCCCGCAGGATGAGTTGGTGTCGTCTCTCTGCCAGCACGCGCTGAACAGTACTCGTCATCCTCAAGCATTTCCATGCTCACTTCTGCTCGGGTATTGACCAATCTCTCGGATCAGCGCACGATTCCCGGCATCGAATTTGAAGAGTTCTGACGAGAGGTGCACGCGTGGACGACGACCGGCCCGATGTGCTGCTGACCGGGCTGCTCTTCTACGACCTCGTGCTCACGGGGCTGGGAAGGCCGCCGACCCCCGGCGAGGAGATCTGGACCGACGGCATGGGCTGCGGGCCCGGCGGGATCGCCAACCTGGCGGTGGCCGCCGCCCGTTTCGGCCTGCGGACCTCCCTGGCCACGGTCTTCGGTGACGACTACTACGGCGGGTACTGCCGTGAGGTCCTCGCCGGGCAGGAGGGCGTGGACCTCTCGCTCTCGCGCACCGCGGACGGCTGGCACACCCCCGTCACCGTCTCCCTGGCCCAGGGCCACGACCGGGCCCTCGTCACGCACGGCCAGGAGCCGCCGTACTCGCAGGACACGCTGATGGGCGACCCTCCCGAGGCGCGGACCGCGCTCGTGCACATCGAGGCCGAGCCGCGCGAATGGCTCGCCAAGGCGGCCGCGAACGGCACGCACATCTACGCGGACGTCGGCTGGGACCCCACCCAGGAGTGGTCGCGTGAACTCCTCGGCCAACTCGCCCTGTGCCACGCCTTCCTCCCCAACGAGACCGAGGCGATGGCCTACACCCGTACCGACAGCGCGGTGGCCGCGCTCGGCACGCTCTCCGAGCTGGTGCCGGTCGCGGTCGTCACCCGCGGCGCAGCCGGCGCGATCGGCGTCGACCAGACGACCGGCGAGTACGCCGAGGCCCCCGCCCTCGACGTGGACGTCCTCGACACGACCGGCGCCGGGGACGTGTTCGGCGCGAGTTTCGTCGCGGCGTCCCTCGGCGGCTGGCCGCTGGAGGAACGGCTGCGGTTCGCCGTCCTGGCCGCCGGCCTGTCGGTACGGCACCACGGCGGGGCGCTCGCCGCCCCCGGCTGGTACGGCGTCGAGCGCTGGTGGCGCTCGCTGACCGACCCCGGTCTGAAGAAGACCTACGGCTTCCTCGCGGACCGCATCCCGGCGGACACCGGTCCCCCGGTGCGCCACGCTCCGGTCACCCCGCCCGCACCACTGACCTGAACCCCCCGGAAGAACCGCGCAAACAGCCCCTCAGCACCACGAACAGGAACAAACAGGAGTGTCCCGTGGACCTTTCTCGTAGAGGCTTCCTCCAGGCCGCCGTCTTCACCGCGGCAGCCTCCGGACTGACCGTCGCCTGTGGCGGCGGCTCGGAGTCCGGCGGCACCAGGAACGGCAAGAACCTGACCATGTGGTACTGGGGCGGCGCCCTCAGCGACAAGGTGGTCGCCGAGGCCAAGACGCACTTCAAGGGCCGGATCAAGCTGACCAGCGCCTCCATCGGCGGTGACTTCAAGCAGAAGCTGACCACCACCCTCGCGGCGGGCGGCTCCTCCGTCCCCGACATCACCGGCATCAAGGGCGAGGACATCGCCTCGTTCCTGCCCAACGCCGACCGGTTCCTCGACCTGAACGAGCTGGGCTTCAAGAAGATCTCCTCCCAGTACCTGGAGTGGAAGACCAAGCTCGCCCAGACCAAGGACGGCAAGCAGATCGGCTTCCCGATCGACATCGGACCCACTGCGCTCTTCTACCGCGCGGACCAGTTCGACAAGGCCGGGCTGCCCAGCGAGCCGGACAAGGTCGCCGCCGAGGCCAAGACCTGGGACGACTACTTCGCGCTCGGCACCGAGCTGAGGAAGGCGCTGCCCGGCACCTTCCTGGTCAACAACATGGGCTCTGTGTTCAGCATCGCGGTCGGCCAGGGCACCAAGCGGTTCATCGACGAGGACAACCACTTCATCGGCGACCAGGAGCACATCCGTGCCGCCTGGGACACCGCGATCCGGGCCTACCGGCTCGGCCTCGACGCGAAGATCAACGACCAGAGCTGGAACTCCGCCGTCGGCAAGAGCCTGACCACCGAACTCGGCGCGGCCTGGCATGCGTTGGACATCGAGTCCGCGGCCCCCGCCACCAAGGGCAAGTGGCGGGTCTGCGCGACCCCGGGCGGGCCGGCCAACCAGGGCGGCTCCTATCTGACCCTGCCCAAGCAGTGCCGCAACCCCGAGGAAGCCTTCAAGATCATCAGTTGGATCCTCAGCCCGGAGAACAACGCCAAGAGCTTCGCCGACGCCACGATCTTCCCCGCCTCCCCCGCCACGTACGCCATGCCGGCCATGACCGGCCCCGACGCCTTCTTCGGCGGACAGAAGATCATCGAGGTGTTCGGTCCCGCCGCCGAGGCCATACCGGTGAGCTACGAGGCCCCCGCCGACTCCGCGGTCATGGCGCCCTTCATGGCCGAGCTGACCAGCATCGAGGCCAAGGGCAAGAAGCCCGACGACGCCTGGAAGGACGCGGTCTCCCAGGCCAAGCAGATCGCCAGGCGCCAGGGGGTGAACTGAGGTGTCGTCACCTCCGGTCACCGGCCCCGCCGCGGTGCGCGAGCACCGCGGCGGGGGGGGGCCGGCCCGCTTCCGCCCGCGGCGCACCCCGCCCGCGGGCGCCGCTCGGCCCGCACGGCGCGGGGTGCTGTCGTTCTGGCGGCAGTACCTGGCGATCTCGCCCTTCTACCTGATCTTCACCGTCTTCTCCTTCGGCCCCGTCTTCTACTCGCTCTACCTGGCGTTCCAGCGCTACGACGGCCTGGGCGCCAAGCAGTTCGTGGGACTCCAGCAGTTCGAGTTCCTGTGGAACGACCCGGTCTTCTGGCTGTCGATCCGCAACACGCTGATCATCTGGGTCCTGTCGACCGTTCCCACGCTCTTCGGCGCCCTCGTCCTCGCGACGCTGCTGCACTCGGTGCGGCGCTTCAAGGGCTTCTACCGCATCGCCCTGTACGTACCGAACGTCACCTCGATCGTGGCCGTGGCGATCTTCTTCGGGGCGGTGTTCAGCAATGACTTCGGTCTGGTCAACGCGATCCTGGGCATGGCCGGTATCGCTCCCGTGCCGTGGCTGAGCGATCCCTGGCTGATCAAGGTGGTCATCGCGCTGCTGATGACGTGGATGTGGACCGGCTACAACATGATCATCTATCTGGCCGGTCTCCAGGCCATCCCGCAGTCGGTCTACGAGGCGGCCCGGATGGACGGGGCCGGCCCCGTCCGCACCTTCTTCCAGATCACCGTTCCGATCATGCGGCCGATCATCCTGTTCACGGTCGTCATCTCGACCATCAACGGTCTGCAGAGCTTCAGCGAACCCCAGGTGCTCTTCGCCAGCAACGCCGCCAACCAGAACCTCGGCGGCCCGGGCCAGGCCGGCCTGACCACGCTGCTGTACTTCTACCAGTCGGCCTTCCTCGACAACGACTACGGCTACGGCGCGGCCATCGTGTGGGCCTTCTTCGTGCTGATCATCGTGCTCGTCGTCCTCAACTGGCGCATCGTGCAACGAGGGAGGAAGTCATGACGACAGCCGTCACGCCACGGCCGGCCACGGGCGCGAAGCGGCCACGTCGCCCCAAGGGCCTGTCCGCCCACCTCTTCCTGATCCTGGCCGTCGTGATCTCGGTCTTCCCGTTCCTGTGGACGATCGTGATGGCGACCAACACCACCCGCGACATCTACAAGAGCCCCCCGAAGCTGACCTTCGGCTCCCACCTGCTGGAGAACATCAGAGGTGTGCTCGACACGGTCGACTTCTTCGGGTCGATGCTCAACACGGTCCTCGTCGCGTCCGTCACCACGGTCCTGGTGCTGTTCGTCGACTCCCTCGCGGCCTTCGCCTTCGCCAAGTTCGACTTCCCCGGCCGCAGGATCCTCTTCGGCACGCTGCTGGTGTTCATGATGCTGCCGCTCCAGCTGGCCGTCCTCCCGCAGTTCATCCTGATGTCGGAGGTCGGCTGGGTCGGCATGCTCAAGGCCCTGGTGTGGCCCGCGCTGTCCAACGCCTTCGGCATCTTCTGGCTGCGCCAGTACATCGAGAACGGCGTGCCCGACGAACTGCTCGACGCGGCGCGCATCGACGGTGCCGGGTTCTTCCGCCAGTACTGGAACGTCGCCCTGCCGATGATCAGGCCCGCGATGTCGTTCCTCGCCATCTACGCCTTCGTCGGCGCCTGGAACGACTACGTGTGGCCGCTGATCGTACTGACCAACCCCGACCACGTGACGCTCCAGGTGGAGCTGGCGCAGCTCAACGTCGGCCACAACACCGACTACAGCATGGTCATGGCCGGCGTCCTCATGGCGTCCCTCCCGCTGGTGATCGTCTTCGCCGTCTTCGCCCGCGGATTCATCGCCGGGGCCACCGAGGGTGCGGTACAAGGCACGTAGGGGGTGCTGTCTTCGACGTCCGCGGCCCCGACCCCTGTCGAGAGAGAGGTGCACCGTGGTGGATGTCGTCGGAGCGGGACGGCCGGAGCGGGGGAAGGTGCTCGTCGTGGGCATGGACGGACTGCGCTTCGACCGGTTGATGCGGTCGCCGTCCACCGCGCCCGTGCTGCACGGCCTGATGGCCTCGGGCGCGTACGGCAGCAGTCTGCTGCCGTACGGCGAGGCGGACGGCCAGGCCGGACACGGGCCGTCCACCAGCATGGCCTACACCGACTCGGGGCCCGGCTGGTCGAGCATCCTGACCGGGGTGTGGCCCGACCGGCACGGGGTGACCGGCAACGACTTCGCCGGCGCCGACTACGCCCGTTACCCCGACTTCCTCACCCGCGCCGCCGCCCTGCGGCCGGGCCTGCGCACGGCGGCGGCGGTGTCCTGGCCGACGCTGGTCCGCCGCGGCACCCTCGGCCGAGGCATCGGCCGGCGGGTGCGCTTCAACGGCGAGCGCCGAGGCTACGCGACCGCGGACCGTCTCGTAGCCCGCACCGCCCTGCGCTGGCTCACCAAGAGGGACCCGGACGCCCTGTTCGTGTACCTGGGCGCCACCGACGAGGCCGGCCACGACACCGGTCCCCTCTCCCCCGCCTACGAACAGGCCCTCCTCGACCAGGACGCCCACCTCGGGCGGCTGCTGGAGGCGATCGAGGCCCGGCGCTCCGACCCGGGCCGCGCCGACGAGCGGTGGACGGTGGTCGTCACCACCGACCACGGGCATCGCGACGCCGGCGGCCACGGCGGCGACAGCCACGCCGAGCGCGAGGTGTTCGTCGTCCTCGCCGAACCCGGCATGCCCGGCGGCACCCGTCTCGACGACCCCCGGCTCGTCGACATCGCCCCCACCGCCCTGGACCGGCTCGGCATCCCCGTCGACCCGGACTGGAACCTCGCCGGCCGTGTCCTGCCCCGGCCGGCCCCCGACCCGATATCGCCCCCGAACCCGGAACGGTCATGACCGACGCACTTCTCTTCCCCGCCCCCGCCCCGGCCTGCCCCGCCGCCCGCGACCTCGGTACGGAGGCCGACCGCCGATGAACGATCCGTCGAGCCCCGTACCCCGCGCCGCCGACCCGCTGATCGCCCTGCGCCCCTGGGAGGCACCGGAGGTGACCTCCTGGGGGCGGCTGCCCATGAACGCCGTCGACCGGCGCGCCCGGGCCCGGTCGCTCGACGGCCGCTGGCGGTTCCAGCTGCTGCCGTCACCCGGGAACGAGCCGGGACCGGCCTGGTCCTGGGCCGAGCTCCCCGGTTCCTGGGCGCTGCACGCGGCCGAGGACCCCCCGCAGTACACCAATGTCCGTATGCCGTGGCCGGAGTTCCCGCCGCGTTCCCCCGCCGCCAACCCGACGGGGGTGTACGAGCGCGAGGTGGACATCCCCGCCGACTGGGCCGGACGCCGGATCGTGCTCCAGGTCGGCGCGGCCGAGAGCGTGCTGCTGGTGCACGTGGACGGGCGGCCCGTGGGCGTGTCCAAGGACTCCCATCTGGCGGCCGAGTTCGACCTGACGGACCTCGTGCGCCCCGGTACGTCCGCGACGGTACGCCTCACGGTGGTGAAGTGGTCCGACGCCTCCCACATCGAGGACCAGGACCAGTGGTGGCTCGGCGGCGTCACCCGCTCGGTGCTGCTGTACGCCACCGACCCCCTCCATCTCGCCGACGTGACCGTACGGGCCCGACGCGACGGCGCGCTGCGGGTGGACTGCCGGATCAGGACGGCCGAGGGCACGGGCGCGCTGCCCGCCGGGTGGTACGTCAGCGGGGAGCTGGACGGCCTGACTCTCGCCCAGGACACCGGGTTCGACCGGGCCAACGCCGAGGACGAGCGGGTCTCCGACTTCCTCGGTGAGGCGCGGCTGGAGACAGTCGTCCCCGAGGTGCGGACCTGGAGCGCGGAGACGCCCGAGCTGTACGGCCTCATCGTCCGGCTGCACCGCGCCGACGGCACGGTCGCCGACACCTCGCACCACCGGATCGGCTTCCGCGACGTCGAGGTGCGCGGCCGTGACCTGCTGGTCAACGGGGAGCGCGTCTACATCCGGGGCGTCAACCACCACGACTTCCACCCGCTGACCGGCCGGACCGTGTCGTACGACGACCTGCGCGCCGACCTGGTCACGCTGAAGCGCTTCGGCTTCAACGCGATCCGCACCTCCCACTACCCGGGCGACCCGGCGCTGTACGACCTCGCCGACGAGCTCGGCTTCTACGTGGTGGACGAGGCGGACATCGAGTCGCACGACCACGCCCATGAGATCGCCGACGACCCGCGCTACCTCAACGCCTTCGTGGACCGGGTCTCCCGGATGGTCCTGCGGGACAAGAACCACCCCTCGGTGATCATCTGGTCGCTGGGCAACGAGTCCGACTACGGGGCCAACCACGACGCGGCGGCGGGCTGGCTGCGACGGCACGACCCGACGCGGCCCGTGCAGTACGAGGGCGCCGCGAAGCTGGACTGGGGGGCCACGGACGACGCCTCCGGCATCGCCTGCCCGATGTACGCGCCGATCGAGGACTGCGTGGCCCACGCCCTCTCCGGTGAGCAGACCCGCCCGCTGATCCAGTGCGAGTACTCCCACGCCATGGGCAACAGCAACGGCACGCTCGCCGACACGTGGGCGGCCATCGAGGCGACCCCGGGTCTTCAGGGCGGGTTCATCTGGGAGTTCTGGGACCACGGCATCCTCCAGCGTGTGAACGACGGAAGACCGGTCGGGCGTGGGGGCGCCGGGCTGTATGACAACGGTGTCGCCGCCCCCGGACTGCGCTGGGCGTACGGCGGTGACTTCGGCGAGACGATCCACGACGGCGCGTTCATCGCCGACGGGGTCGTCCTCCCGGACCGCACCCCGAAGCCCGTGATGTACGAGCACCGCGAGATCGCCGCCCCGGTACGGCTGTCCGTCGAGGGCGAGGGCACCTGGCGGGTGCTGCGGGTCCACAACAGGCAGCACTTCCGGGACCTTTCATGGCTCGCCGCCGAATGGGAGTTCGCCGCGGCCGACGGCGGCACCTGGACGGTCCCGGCCCGGCTGCCCGACGTACCGGCCGGCGGCTCCGCCGTCATCGACCGGCCCGAGGTACGGCACGGGGCCGGCGAGATCTGGCTGACGCTGCGGGTCACGACGGCCGACGACGAGCCATGGGCGCCGCGCGGCACCGAGGTCTGCTTCCCGCAGGTGCGGTGGTACGAGGCGGACGAGGGCGAGCCGGTGGTCGGCGCCGACGACACCCAGGGCCATGTGCCCCCGCCGGACACGGACGAGGACGGGCTGCTGCGGCATCCGCTGCTCGCCGCCCCGCCGGTGCTGAGCCTGTGGCGGGCCCCCACCGACAACGACGTCCTCGGCGGCATGGCCGAGCGGTGGCGTGCCCTCGGCCTCGACCGGCCGACGCGCGAGGCGGTGTCCGTGGAGCGCGACGGCCCCCTCGTGCGGGTCCGCTCCCGCTGGCTGACGGGTGCCGGGGCCGTCGAGCACGAGCAGACGTTCACGGCGCTGGTGGACGGCCGGATCCTGGTCGAGGAGATCGCCGTGCTGCCCGAGGAGCTGACGGACGTCGCCCGCGTCGGCACCGTGTTCGAGACCACCGAAGGGTTCGACCGCCTCGCCTGGTACGGGCGGGGTCCCTGGGAGAGCTACCCGGACCGCGCGGCCGGGGCTCCCGTCGGGCACCACTCGGCCGCCGTCGACGACCTGTTCACCCCGTATCTGCGCCCGCAGGAGAGCGGGGGCCGGCACGGCGTACGCCACTTCACGCTGTCGGGGGCCGGGCACGAGCTGTCGGTGCGGCTGGACGGGCCCCGGCAGGTCTCGGTCAACCGGTACCGCGCGGAGGATCTCGCGGCCGTCGCGCACCATGACGAGCTGGTGCCCCGGCCGGGCTGTGTGGTGCACATCGACGCGGCACACCGAGGGCTCGGCACGGCGTCGTGCGGTCCCGACACCTCGCCGTCGTATCTCGTCCCGCCGGGCGTCCACCGCTGGTCGTGGACGCTGCGCGCGCTCTGAACCCCACCCCCCTCCTCCCCCCTCCTCCCCCCTCTCCTTCCCCTCTTCTTCCCTCGGACCTTCCACGGACTTCCCACGGAGCACAGGTGTGTACTTCGCATGAGCACGACCAGGGCGAGGCGGCCCCACAGGCCGGCGCCGGCAGACGGAACTTCCTGCGGGCGACCGCGCTGATGGGTGCGGTGGCGGCGGTCGTCCCGGCGGCCGGCACCGCGCGGGCCGCCGCCGAGTCACCCGTGACGGCGGCGCGTCGGCGGCCCGATCCCGACAGCCGCCGGTTCACGCTGGCGGTGATGCCGGACACGCAGTACCTCTTCGACGGGCCGAGCATCGACAAGGCGCCCGTGGAGGCGTCCCTGCGGTACCTGCTGGAGCACGGGCGGGAGGAGAACATCGTCTTCCTGTCCCACTTGGGCGACCTCACACAGAACGGCGCGAAGCAGGAGTGCGCGGCGATCGGCGAGGCGTTCCGGCTGCTCGACCGGAAGGGCGTCGGCTACAGCGTCCTCGCGGGCAACCACGACGTCCGCTCGTCCACCGACGACCAGCGCGGCCCGACCCCCTACCTGGACGTGTTCGGCCCCGACCGGTTCAAGGGCCGGCCGACGTTCGGCGGCGCCTCCCCGGACGGCTACAACTCCTTCCACCTCTTCGAGGCCGGCGGCCGGCGGTGGATGGTGCTCGCCCTGGACTGGCGGCTGTCGGCGAAGGGCTACGCCTGGGCCGAACAGGTCCTGGCGAAGCACCCGGGGACACCGGTCGTGCTCACCACGCACGAACTGGTCGACGGGGACGACTCCCTCTCCCCGTACGGGCAGCAGCTGTGGGACCGGCTGATCGCGGACCACGACCAGATCTTCCTCACCCTCAATGGGCACTACTGGCCGGCGGCCCGCGCGGTCCGGAGGAACGCGGCGGGCAACGACGTCCATCTGCACCTCACGAACTACCAGAACCGGTACTTCGGCGGCGCCGCGATGATCCGCCTCTACCACTTCGACCTCGACCGGAACGCGATCGACGTGGAGACGGTCTCCCCGTGGATCCTGGGCCGGGCCGCGAAGGGCCTCAACGAGCTGGAGCGGCAGGAGATGGAACTCTCCGGTGACGCCGACCGGTTCACCGTCGACATCGACTTCGAGAAGCGGTTCGCGGGCTTCGCCCCCATGCCGGCCCGTCCCGCACGGCCCGTGTCGCGGATGCTGGTGCGCGGCACCCTCGCCTACTGGCGGTTCGACGGCCAGGAGGACGGGGCGCGGGTCGACGGCCTGGTGCGCGACCGCTCCGGACACGGCAACGACCTCACCCTCGTCACCGTCGGAGGCGGCACTCTCACCTACTCCACCGACCACCACCCGGACCAGCCGGGCCACGGCAGCCTGGAGTTCCACGGCGGGAAGCCGCCGCTGAAGGGCGCCTGTCTGCGGACGGTCGACGGGGCGCCCCTCAACTCGGCGACGTTCGAGGACGGTTACACCATCGAGGCGTTCTACCGGCTGCCCGCCGACTGGGACCCGGCGCGCCACGCGTGGGCCGGCATCCTCGGCCGCACCGGCACGGGCGGCGCCGCGGGCAAGACCGCGGACGACCCGGACGAGCCGCTCGCCACGCTGTCGCTGTCGAACGACCGCGAGCCGCAGTGGGCGGTGCGCCCGCTCAACCAGCAGGGCATCGCCACCAACTGGGGCCAGGAGACCCCGCTGGAGACGTGGTGGCACCTCGCGGTCGTCAACGACGGCCGGCACACCACGCTGTACGTCCAGGGCTGCCCGGTGGTACGGAACCCCAGGGCGGCGGCCGTCGGCCTCACCTCCGTCGGGCTGCCCTGGATCCTCGGCGGCTACGAGTACGCGGGGAAGATCGACCAGATCCTGCACGGACGGCTCGGTGACGTCCGCGTCGTCGGCCGGGCGCTGCCCGTCACCTCGTTCATGAACCACTGAGACCCCGGAAGGGTTCGCACGACCATGTCCGAGCAGCACCTGCCCCTCTGGGCCGATCCGTCCGTCTCCCTTGCCGACCTCGACGCGCAGGGCCTGTCGCGCCGTGGTCTCCTGCGCGCCTCGGGGCTCTTCGGCGCGGCCTTCGCCCTGGGGTCCCCGGCGACGCCCGCGGCCGCCGACTCCGGGCGCCGCCACGGGGGCGACGACCCCCGTCTCGCCTATCTCGTGGGCGACCACCACGTCCACTCCGTGTACAGCCACGACGCGAAGTACACGTTCTCCCAGCTGGCCGCGGCGGGCGCCAGGTACGGCCTCGACTGGATGGTGTTCACGGAGCACTCCAACGTCGGGCACGCCGACTTCGGGGCCGCGCTGGAGCACCAGGAGATCCTGCGGGCCCGCGCCGAGAACCCGCGTCAGCTGATCTTCCAGGGCCTGGAGTGGTACATCCCGGCCGCCGAGCACTGCACGGTCTTCACGACGCCCGGCCCCCACGAGGTCGACCTGCTCACCCGCTTCGAGCGGGCCTACGACGGCAAGCTGCTCGGCTACACCGACGGCTCCGTGGGCGGCGCGGACACGGCCCGCAACGAGGCGCACGCCGTCAAGGCCGTCAAGTGGCTGGCGGAGCAGCGCCGTACGGGGTACGTCGACGACGTGCTGGTCCTCGCCAACCACCCCCTGCGCCTGGGCATCGACTCCCCGCACGAGCTGCGCGCCTGGCGGGACGCGGCCCCCGAGATCATGATCGGCATGGAGGGCGCGCCCGGCGCCCAGGGCGCCGCCATCCCCGGCTTGCGGGGCGCGAACTCCGTCCGGGGCGAGTACGAGAACAAGCCGTCCGCGCAGTCCTGGCCCGGCTACCCGGCGGAGGCGTACCTCACGTACGGCGGTTTCGACTGGGCGACGGCGACCGTGGGCGGCCTGTGGGACTCCCTGCTCGCCGAGGGCCGGCTGTTCTCGGTCACCACCAACTCGGACGCCCACCGGATCGTGTTCGACACCTGGAAGAACGGCGACTGGCCCGCCGGGCAGAACTTCGACACCACCGGCAAGCTGCCCGACCCCGTGAACACGGACACCCCGCAGCCCGGCAGCGACTTCTGGCCCGGCCAGTTCAGCCGCACCCACGTCGGCGTCACCCGGTACGGCTACCGTGCCGTGATGGCGGGCCTGCGGGCGGGCCGCGTCTGGCTGGACCACGGCCATCTGCTGGACGGCCTGGAGGTCCGCGTGAAGCGGGACCGCGTCCCCGGCCGGGGCGTCACGCTCGGCGGACGGCTCCACGCCCGCAGGGGCGAGAAGCTCACCCTGACGGTGACCGTGACCACGGCCTCCCGCCCCAACCCGCGAGGCATCCTCCCGGCGCTGGCCCATGTGGACGTCATCCGGGGCGCGGTGACGGGGCCGGTGACCGACCGGGACTCCTGGCGGGCCCCGGACACGAGGGTGGTCCACACCAAGGACGTCAGCGGCCGCAAGGGCACGTACACCCTGCGTGTGCCGATCACGGCCGGTGACGAGCCCTTCTACCTGCGGCTGCGGGGCAGCGACGGCAACCGCAACGGAGCGGGCTGTCTGGGCGCCGCCGTCGACCCGCACGGCCCGGTCCCGCACGCGCCGGGCGACGGCGACCCGTGGCTGGACACGTGGTTCTACACGAACCCGGTCTTCGTGGACGTGCGGTGAGTGTCGCGTCCGCTTGAGGACGCGGGGCCCGTACGACCGGTGGTCCTTCGGTCGTACGGGCCCCGCGCTCCTGGGTGCGCCGGACCTACCGGGAGGGTGACGGGCTCGGGCTGAACGCCCGGTCGCAGTGGGGCCAGTCGTGGAAGTCCCGGTCCTTGCTCCACAGCCGCTTGGCCGCGCGGATGTTCCACTCCGGGTCGAGTGCCTGGCGCGGGGTGCCCTTCAGCTCCCGCAGCCGGGCGTCGGAGATCTGGAACAGGCCCCAGTTCCGGGTGCCGTTGGTGTTCGGGAGGATGTGCAGCGGGTCGAGGAAGGACTGGCAGTCGGCGATCGCGACCGCGCGGTCCGGTGCCTCGGTGAACACCTCGCGGATACGCTCGCGCACCTCGTCCGGCGTCCAGGTGTCCATGGTCGCCTCGGACGTGTAGAGCGCCCGCTTGGTGGTGTCGCCGACCACGCCGTTGGGCGGTTCGATCCCGGCGATCACCTGGAAGGCCGTCACCCGGCGCAGGGTCTGCGGGCCGAAGTCGCCGTCCACCCCGATGACCGCGCCCCTGTCCTCCAGGAGCCGCTGCACCTCGCGCACGCAGGTGTCGTGCTGGCCCATGGCCACCACCTCGCGGCAGGCGGGGGTGAAGAGGGTGCGGCTGTCCTTCTTCCCGGGTGCGGCGGCGTTCTTGTCCGGGCCCTCGCCGTCCTCGGTCGAGCCCAGCGACGGCAGCGTCCAGGCCATCCCCCCGAGGAACAGCACCACCAGCCCGACGGCCACGGCCACACGTCTGCGCCGCCGCCCGGACCGTACGGCCCCGGTCGCGGTCACGGCCCCGGCCCCGGACGCGACCACGGTCCCGGCCCCGGTCGCGACCACGGTCCCGTGCGGGGCCTCGGAGCCCCCGGCACCCGGCCGCTGCCGGGTGGCCTCCGCCCCCCGCTCCAACTCGGCCTCCGTCCCCGGCCGGGAGGATTCCGAGGCCGGTCGGGCGGTTTGCGGCGCCGGCCGCGCGGCTTTCGCTTCCGGCACAGGGGCGAGCGGTTCCGACTCGGCGGGCCCGGGCTCCTGCCCGGCGGTCTCCGGTTGCGGTCCGGCGGTCTCCGGTTGCGGCCCGGCCGTCTCCGGTGCCCGCCCCGTGGAAACCGTGGCCGGCTCCGTCGGCGGCGTCGACTCCGGTTCCCGGGCCGCGTCCGCCAGGGCCCACAGGCGGTGCAGTGTTCGCAGCTCCTCCGGGGTGGCTCCGCAGGCCACGGCCAGGCGGTGGACGGTGCCGTAGTCCTGCGGCACCGAACCGCCCAGGCAGTAGCGGTGCACACTGGACCCGCTGGTTCCGGCCTTCGCGGCGAGGGCCGCGTAACTGAGTCCCGAGCGCTCCTTGAGGGAGCGCAGACACGCGGCGAACCGCTCGGACTCCGTGCACTCGGACACGGGCGTCCCCCCTTTTTCCCCTTGCTGCCGCGCGTGACGGCGGCGCCGCACGTGGGTCGGACGGCGGCGCGATGTGTTCATGGATGAGAGGCGCCCCCCTGGATCCCCCGATGCCACGCGCCCGAGCACACTGTGCCAGAAACAGACCGCCGGAACCCGGCAAACTCCAGCCACTTCCGGGCGGACGACCGGGATCCGTTTCTGATCCCGTCCCAGCGCCGTCCCAGCGGACGCGGAACCCCGCAGGCCGGTCGCGGGAGGGCCGTCCCAGCGTCCCAGCTGCGCGGGAACCCTTGTGGCGTCGCGCCGGCGATTGCCAGCCTCGGGTCGTCGAGGAACGCGCCACCGTCCGCCGTGAGCAGATGGCGGTGGCTGAATTCACACCGCAGGGCGGAGCACCCATGGGGGAGTGCTCCGCCCTGCGGCGTCGCGGAGGCGCCCCGCAGCGGGGCGCCCCGTCAGGCGTAGAACCTCGACAGGCTCTGCAGCACGGCGGCCGGCTTGGGGGCGCCCTCGATCTCGATCGTGCCGTCGACGGTGATCTGCACCCCGCCGGGGACGTCCTCCACCGAGGTCAGCGTGCCGACCAGGCGGATCTTGGAGCCGACCTTCACCGGGGAGGGGAAACGCACCTTGTTCAGACCGTAGTTGACCTTCGTCGACACGCCCTCGACGTCCAGCAGCTCGGTGAACAGCGGGATGAACAGCGACAGGGTCAGGTAGCCATGGGCGATGGGCGCGCCGAAGGGGCCCTCGGCCGCCTTCTCCGGGTCGACGTGGATCCACTGGTGGTCCCCGGTCGCGTCGGCGAAGGTGTTGATGCGCTCCTGGGTGACCTCGATCCACTCACTGGCGCCGAGGTCGCTGCCGGCGAGCTTCTTCAGCTCGTCGATGCCGTTCACGGTGATGCTCATGTTGCCTGCTTTCGAGAAGAGTTGATGGTGGGTCAGCTGCTGCCGTAGCGCTTGCGCACGCGGGCCTTCAGCAACTTGCCGGAGGCCGTGCGGGGCAACTCGTCGGCGAGCACGACCGACTTGGGGATCTTGTACTTGGCGAGCCGCCCGGCCAGCGAGGCCAGCACCTCGTCGGCGTCCAGGGCGGCGCCCTCCCGGGGGACGACCACCGCGCGCGGCACCTCGCCCCACTTGTCGTCGGGTACGCCGATGACCGCGCACTCGACGATGTCGGGGTGGGCGAGGAGCTGGTCCTCGATCTCGGCGGGGTAGATGTTCTCGCCCCCGGAGATGATCATGTCCTTGATGCGGTCGACGATGAAGACGTACCCGTCCTCGTCGACGCGGGCGGCGTCGCCGCTGCGGAACCAGCCGTCGGCGAAGACGGCGGCCGTCTCCTCCGGCAGGCCCCAGTACCCGGGCATGACGTGCGGGCCCCGCACGACGACCTCGCCGGGCTCGTCCACGTCGACCGGTGTCATGTCCGGCCGCACGACCCGCACATCGCTGAAGAAGTGCGGGACGCCCGCCGAACCGGCCTTGCTCACGGCGTGCTCGGCGTCGAGGAAGAGCGTGCCGGGCGCGGCCTCCGTCATGCCGTAGCCCTGGAGGAAGGTGAGGCCCCGCTCCTGGAACTTCGCGATGAGGGGGGTCGGCACCGGGGAGCCGCCGCAGGACAGCATCCTGAGCGACGACAGGTCCGCGTCGTCCCAGCGCGGGTGCCGGGCGACCTGGTCGAACATGGTGGGGACGCCGAACATGAACGTGATCCGGTGGCGTTCGATCAGGTCGAAGGTGTCCTCGGGGACGAACGACTCGACCAGGACGCATGTGCCGCCCTTGAGCAGCACGGGAAGGGTGAGCATGTTCAGCCCGGCGGTGTGGAACAGCGGGGCGGAGACCAGGGCGCGTTCGTCGGCGATGACGTCCTGGTCGACGAGGACGTTGACGGCGTTCCAGATGATGTTGCCGTGCGTGAGCATCGCGCCCTTGGGGCGGCCGGTCGTCCCCGAGGTGTACATGATGATGCAGGTGTCGTCCGCGGCGACCGGCTGGTCGATGGGGTCGGCGTCCGCCCCGGCCAGCAGCGCCTCGTACTCGCCGCCGGTCTCGACGTAGGTACGGACGTCGGTGTCGCCCGGCAGTCCCGCGACGAGCCCGGTGAACCCGGGCGCGTACACGAGGGCCTTGGCGCCGGAGTCCGTGAGCTGGTAGGCGATCTCGGGTCCGGCGAGGCGGGTGTTGAGCGGGACGAACACCGCGCCGAGGGTGCCGGCCGCGAAGAGCGTCTCCAGGTACGAGGGGTGGTTGGGCCCCAGGTAGGCGACGCGGTCGCCGCGTCGGACGCCACAGGCGCGCAGGGCGTGCGCGAGGCGCGTGGTGCGCTCGTACAGCTCCGCGTACGTGATGCTCGTGTCGCCGTGGATCAGCGCGGTGCGCCGCGGGGTCTTGCGGGCCCGCCGGGCGGGCCACGACCCCAGTCCCTCATTGCGCATGTCTGTGCCCCTGTCCGTCCTTGCACATGGGGATGTCCCTCACGGTGTGGTCATGGCTTGGTCAGCCCGAGCAGCCGGGCGGCGTTCTCCTTGAGGATCCTCGGCTTGACCTCGTCCTTGATCGTCAGCTTCTCGAAGTCGGCGAGCCAGCGGTCGGGGGTGAGGACGGGATAGTCGGAGCCGAAGAGGACCTTGTCCTTGAGCAGGGTGTTCGCGTACTGCACCAGCTGCGGCGGGAAGTACTTCGGGGACCAGCCGGACAGGTCGATGTGCACGCCCGGCTTGTGCGTGGCCACCGCCAGCGCCTCGTCCTGCCAGGGGAAGGACGGATGAGCCAGGATGATCTTCAGATGGGGGAAGTCGGCGGCGACGTCGTCCACGTGCAGCGGGTTGGAGTACTTCAGGCGGATGCCGCCGCCCCCGGGGACGCCCGCGCCGATGCCCGTCTGGCCGGTGTGGAAGAGGGCGATGGTGCCCGTCTCCTCGATGACCTCGTAGAGGGCGTACGCCACCGCGCGGTCGTTGGGGAAGAAGCCCTGGATGCTGGGGTGGAACTTGAAGCCCTTCACCCCGTACTCCTCGACCAGCCGGCGGGCCTGCTTCACGCCGGCCTTGCCGCGGAAGGGGTCGATGGAGGCGAAGGGGATCAGCACGTCCGCGTTGGCGGCGGCCGCCTCGGCGACCTCCTCGTTGGGGACGGGCTCGGTGCCGGTCGCGGACTCGGCGTCCACCGTGAAGATCACGGCGGCCATCCTCCGCTCGCGGTAGTAGGCGGCCGTCTCCTCCAGGGTGGGCTTGCGCTTGCCCTCGACCTTGAAGTAGGCGGAGGAGGCGTCGTGGAGGTCGTCGTCCAGCGACGACGTGCCCTTCTTCGAGGACACCTCGGCGTGGGTGTGGACGTCGATCGCGACCAGCTCGTCCACGTTCATGGCGGGACCTGCGGTGCTCATCACGCCTCCGGGATCTTCGGGGCGGGGATGCCCACGGTCTGCGGCTCGGCGCCCAGCGAGGTCGGCCAGACGTCGGCGAGCGCCTCGGGGGTCCAGCCGCCGTTCGCGTACGCCGTCTTGATCTCCTGCGGGTGCGACCAGAGTGCCACCTTGTCGCCGCCGATGCCGATGGCCTGGCCGGTGACACCGCGGGCGGCCTCGGAGGCGAGGAACGGGACCAGGGCGGCGCAGTCCTCGGGGGTGCCGAAGCCCTCGCCCTTGCGCAGGAAGTCCGGGAACGGCTTGCCCTCGCGCAGGGCCTCCACGTACGGGGCGAAGACCGGGATGGTCTCGGTCATGGCGGTGGCGGCGACCGGGATGATCGCGTTGACGGTGATGTTCGCGCGGCCCAGCTCCATCGCCCAGGTGCGGGCGAAGGCGGCGATGCCGGCCTTGGCGGCGGCGTAGTTCGTCTGGCCGAAGTTGCCGCGCTGTCCTGCCGGGGAGCCGACGAGGATCAGGGAGCCGCCCTCGCCCTGCTCGCGCATACGGATCGCGGCGGCGCGGGCGCAGGTGAAGGTGCCCTTGAGATGGGTGGTGATCACCGCGTCGAAGTCGTCGTCGGACATCTTCCACAGCACCTTGTCGCGGAGGATGCCCGCGTTGGTGACGAGGATGTCGAGCCGCCCGAACTCCTCCACGGCGCGGCCCACCAGCCGGTCGGCGGCCTCGGTGGTACCGACCGCGACGACCTCGGCGACGGCCGTGCCGCCCGCCTCGGTGATGGACTTCACGGCCGCTTCGGCCACGGCCTCGTCGATGTCGTTGACGACCACGGAGGCGCCGGCGGCGGCGAGGGCCTGGGCGTAGGCCAGTCCGAGGCCGCGGCCGCTGCCGGTGACGACGGCGACCTTGCCGGTGAGATCGATGCTGGGCACGAGTGGGGTCCCTTCGGAGTGACAGCGCGGGTGGCTGCGCGGCTTCGAAATCGAAGTTAAGAGCAATAGTTGTTGTCGTCAATAGTTGTTGAGCCGAGGTCTTTGGGGCATCCTGTGGAGCAGCACGTACGCGCCGCCCCGCAGGGGCCTCGACCAGGGAGCCCGCCATCGCCGGCCAGCAGACTCAGAACTCCGCCTCGATCGACGCGCGTGAGCCGTGGATGCGCGACCTGCACGCGGACACGGGGTATCTGCTGTACCGCCTGGGGCTGCGCTCGGGGCAGCTGTTCAACGCGTCACTGCAGGAGTCGGGGCTGCGGCTGCGCCACTACGCGCTGCTGCGCCTGCTGACCACCACGCCGGGCGCGCTCCAGCGGGAGCTGAGCGCGTCCCTCGGGTACGACCCGAGCGCGATCGTCGGTCTGGTGGACGACCTGGAGAAGCTGGGCTTCGCCGAGCGGCGCCCCTCCGCCGACGACCGCCGCAGCCGGATCGTCGTGCTGACCGAGGACGGCCGCGCCTTCCTCCGGGACACCGACGAGGCGGGCCGGCGCGTCACCGACGAGCTGCTGGAGCCGCTGGACGCCGCCGAGCGCGACGCGCTCCACGTCCTGCTCCAGAAGGTCGCCGAGGCCGGGCTGGGGTGACCCCGGTGTCGAAGACCGCCGGCCCGCTGCCCGAGCCGGGGGCCGCGCGCTCCGCCCCGGACCGGCTGCTCGCCGTGCTGGCCGCCTTCGACCACGACCATCCGGCGCTGACGCTGACCGACATCAGCCGCCGGGCCGGGCTGACCCTCACCACGGCGCACCGGCTGGTGGGCGCGCTCACCGAGTGGGGCGCCCTGGAACGGGACGCGGACGGGATCTACCACGTGGGGCTACGGCTGTGGGAGATCGCGGCGCTCGCACCGCGCGGACTCGCCCTGCGGCAGGTCGCGCTGCCGTACCTGGAGGACCTGTACGAGGCGACGCACGAGAACGTGCAGCTGGCGGTGCGGGACGGCGACGAGGTCGTCTACATCGAGTGGCTCTCCGGCCGGTCGGCCGTCGGCGTCCACATCCGGGTCGGCGCGCGCTGGCCGCTGCACGCGACGGGCGTGGGACTGGCGCTGTTGGCGCACGGCGACCCCATGTCCCAGGAGAGCTACTGCCAACGGGAGTTGGCCGCGTTCACGCCGTACACCATCACGGACGGCGCCCGGTTGCGGCGGGTGCTGGCCGAGGTCCGGCGCACCGGCGTGGCGGTGAGCAGCCGTCAGGTCACCGAGGACGCGCTGTCGGTGGCGGCGCCGGTCCGCGGCCGGGGCGGGGCGGTGGTCGCCGCCGTGTCGGTGGTCGTGCCGCGGGCCGACGCGCAGGTGCCGGTACTGACCCCGGCGGTACGGGTCGCCGCACGCGGCATCTCCCGCGCCCTGGGCTGGCACCCGGACGCCCCCACCCCCGAGGCTCCCTGATCCCCGGGCCGTCCTCCCCAGCGGAGACGGTGCCGCGGCGAGCTATCGGGGTCGCGTCGCCGGGGCGTTTCGTGTCTTCGTGGCGCGGACCTCGCTCGCGCGAACCTGAGCACCGCGTTCTTGTCGTATCGATTCACCCAGACGCGGGTGAAGCCCTCTGTGATACGTTCGCCGCCGCCGTGCATCACTGCGAACCGGGGAGGTGAGACCGATCAACACTGTGACAGGTCGGGGCTCCCTCTCTCGCATGGTCCAGGGAGTGCCCGCAGAAGGCATCCCGAAAGGCTTGAAACGCTATGCGCTTCACCTCTCAGACGTCGTCCGACGGCGTGTCCGAACAGCTCTTCAGCCTAGGTGAGATACCTGGCGTCTTGTGGACGCCGGAAGGTGCCGCCGGTACTCGTCCCCTGATCCTGATGGGGCACGGCGGCGGCCAGCACAAGAAGGCACCCGACATCGTGGTCCGCGCGCGCCGCTTCGTGGCCGAGTGCGATTTCGCGGTGGCGGCGGTGGACGTGCCCGGCCACGGCGACCGGCCGATGGACGAGAAGTACAACCGGATCGCGACCGAGAACCAGGCTCGTGTGGAGGCAGGAGAGGAGTTGGCTCCGCTGATCGCCGGTTTCCAGGCGCTCGTGGCTCGCCAGACCGTCCCGGAGTGGCGGGCGGCTCTGGACGCGATCCAGGAAGTCGAGTACGTCGGTGCTGGTCCGGTGGGCTATTGGGGAGTGTCGCTGGGGTGCGGGCTCGGCGTTCCGTTCGTTGCCGACGAACCCCGGGTCCGCGCGGCGGTGCTGGGCCTGGGAGGGGCGTCGGCATCGGCCGAGACGGCCGCGCGGATCACCATCCCCGTGGAGTTCCTGGTGCAGTGGGACGACGAGCGGGTTCCGCGGGCCCAGAGCCTGGCGCTGTTCGACGCCCTGGCATCGGCCGAGAAGACACTGCACGCCAACCCCGGCAAGCACGGGGAGGTCCCAGCGTTCGAGCTGGACAGCACACTGCGGTTCTTTGCCCGACACCTCGGCTGATACGGCCACTTGAGGTCCGCGACGCGCCGATCGGGACCCGTCCTCGATCGGCGCGTCGTTGCCAGGCCGTCCGGGTGGCAGAACCAGTACGCGTACGCGGTCTGTTCACCCCCGCGGCCGAGAAGACGCGCTGAGGCTTTCGTAGACCGCCGCGAGGAGGAGGAAGCCTCGGTCGTCGCCGATGGTGCCGTTGTCGATCATCTGGTTCATCGTGTACGCGACGGACATCCGGGCGTCGAAGTCCACGAGGACGACGGAGCCTCCCCAGCCGCCCCAGAAGCAGGTGCGGGGGTTGGGCAGTTGACCGCCGTTCAGGCCGTAGCCGAGGCCCCAGCGCATCGGTATCCCGAGGACGCGGTCGGTGCCGTTGAACTGTTCCTCCAGGACCCGCTCGCACCCCTTCTCCGAGAGCAGCCGCACTCCCCGGGCCGCGCCCCCGCAGGCCAGGAGCGACTGGACGGCGGCGATGGAGCGGGCGTTGCCGTGTCCGCCCGCTGCCGGGATCTCGGCGCGCCGCCAGGCGAGGGTGTTGGCGGCGGTCGGCGGAATGACGGGGTTGGGCTTCGGCCCACCGCGGCGCGTGGGGGTGGGCGGCGGGAGGATCGGCGCGACCCGGTGGTCGTGCTCGGCGGCGAGGCCGATGTGGAAGTCCGCGCCCAGCGGCCCGGCGATCTCCTCGGCGAAGAAGGTGCCGAGGCCGCGTCCGGTGACCCGGCGCACGACCTCCCCGACGAGATACCCCTGGGTGACCGCGTGGTACCCGGCGTCGGTGCCCGGCTCCCAGGCGGGCGCCTGCGCGGCGAGCCGGGCGGTGACCGTCGGCCAGTCGTAGAGGTCGTCCAGTGTGGTCGGCGCGTCGAAGACGGGCAGCCCGGCGGTGTGGGAGAGCAGATGGCTCACCCGTACGCCCTCCTTGCCCGCGGCGGCGAACTCGGGCCAGTAGACGGCCACCGGCGCGTCCAGGTCCAGATCGCCGCGGTCGGCGAGGACCAGCGCGCACAGCGCGGTCATCGTCTTGGTGCTGGACCAGACGTTGGTGAGGGTGTCCCGCTGCCAGGGGACCGTGCGGTCCGCGTCGAGGTGCCCGCCCCACAGGTCGACCTCCGGCTCACCGTCCACGAACACCGCCACCGAGGCCCCGACGTCCTGGTCGGCCAGGGAGGCGGCCAACGCCTCGCGCACCGGCGTGAATCGATCCGTACACGTGCCGTGAGTGTCGACCATGGGGGCGAAGCTAACGGGCGCCCCATCGGCCGGGCCACCGAATTAGCGGGGGACGGGGAGAGAAGGTTCCTCCCCGTCGCGACGACGATCTTCACAGGGTGAACTCGCCCTTCCCGCAAGCACTTTCTCCGCTTTAACTCTTGACGACCGCGGTGACGGGGCGCACATTGGCCGCACGCTCTTCTTCTGAGAGCGCTCTCAGAAACGGGACCGAGCAGAGCGTTCTCCGCCCGCGCACTTCACTCCGTACTCCCCACCCCCAAGAGGCCGCCATGAGTGAACCCTCCGGCATCCCCGTCGGGCGTCGTCGCCGCCCGCTCAGACGTGTACTCCTCGCCGTCGTCAGCGCGGTGGCGCTGGCCGCGGCGGGGGCGACCACCGCGCAGGGGGCCGCCCCCACACCGCCCTCCGGCTGGACCCAGGTGTTCCTGGACGACTTCAACGGCCCGGCCGGCACCGGTGTCAACACCTCCCACTGGCAGTACGCGACCGGGACCTCGTATCCCGGCGGGCCCGCCAACTGGGGCACCGGCGAGGTAGAGACGATGACGAACAGCACCGCCAACGTCTCGCTCGACGGCACCGGCAATCTGCGCATCACCCCGCTGCGTGACTCCGCGGGCAGATGGACCTCGGGCCGCATCGAGACCAACCGCACCGACTTCCAGCCCCCGGCCGGCGGCAAGCTGAGGGTGGAGTCCCGGCTCCAGATGCCGAACGTGACCGGCACGGCCGCCGAGGGCTACTGGCCCGCGTTCTGGATGCTGGGCGCGCCCTACCGGGGCAACTACCAGAACTGGCCGAGCGTCGGCGAGCTGGACATCATGGAGAACGTCCAGGGCCGCAACCAGGTGTGGGCCACCATGCACTGCGGGGTCAACCCCGGCGGCCCGTGCAACGAGACGACCGGCATCGGCAACTCCACCGTCTGCCCCGGCACCACCTGCCAGTCCGGCTTCCACACCTACACCATGGAGTGGGACCGCTCGGTGACCCCGGAGACGATCCGGTTCTCCGTCGACGGCACCCGGTTCCACTCGGTCAGCGCCAACCAGGTGGACGCCACGACCTGGAACAACGCCACCAACCACGGCTTCTTCATCATCCTGAACGTGGCCATGGGCGGCGCCTTCCCCGACGCGTTCGGCGGCGGTCTGGACGGCGACACCCGCTCCGGGGTCCCCATGGTGGTGGACTACGTCCAGGTGCTGTCGGCCGCCGGGGGCACCACCACTCCCCCGCCGTCGGGCACCCGTGACGCGTACAGCGCCATCCAGGCCGAGTCGTTCAACGGCCAGAGCGGGGTCATCACCGAGAGCACGTCCGACTCCGGCGGCGGCCAGAACATCGGCTCCCTCGCCAACGGCGACTGGGCGCTGTTCCAGAACGTCGACTTCGGCTCCACCGGGGCCACGCAGTTCGTGGCCCGGGTGGCCAGCGGCGCGAACGCCGGCGTGAGCGGACTGGTCGAGGTCCGCCTTGACAGCCGCTCCAACGCCCCCATCGGCAGTTTCGCCCTCGCCAACACCGGGGGCTGGCAGTCCTGGCGGACGGTGCCCGCGAACATCGGCCGCGTCACCGGGGCACACGACGTGTATCTGACCTTCACGAGCGGCCAGCCGCAGGACTTCGTGAACGTGAACTGGTTCAACTTCGGCCGCTGAGAGGGCCGTCGACCCCCACGGGGTGGGGCTCCGTCCACGGGCGGGGCCCCTTTCCCGTGGGCGGACCCGGTCGGGTTCCCGTGGGCGGACCCGGCCGGGGCGGCCGTCAGCGCATCTCCGCCCGGAACGCCACCGGTGTCGTCCCTGTGTGGAGCTGGAAGAACTTCGAGAAGTTCGCCGAGTCGGGGAAGCCGACCGCCACGCCGACGCGGCCCGTGGGCAGGTCGGTGTGGGCCAGCAGCCGTTTCGCCTCCAGCACCACCCGCTTGTCGATGAAGCCCTTCGGGGTCTCCCCGGTGGCGGCGCGGACCGCGCGGACGAGGGTGCGGCGCGAGCAGCCCAGGGCGTCCGCGTAGGCGCTGACACTGTGGTTGGTGGTGAACTCCCGCTCCACAGCCTCCCGGAAGCGGGTGAAGGTCGTGTCGTGGTGGCCCTGCGCCGCCTCGCCCGAGCTGTCCGCGAGATGGGCCAGACGCAGCAGAAAGGCCGTCAGGGAGTGCCGCAGCACGGCGGTGCGCAGATGCGGCGGCAGGGTGGTCGTGTCGACGTACTCGCGCTCCAGGTGGGCCAACGAGGCACGCAGGGCCGCCCGTCGGGCCTCGTCGGGGCGGAGCAGCGGGGGCAGGTCGTAGCGGTAGAGGCCGGTCGCCTCGACCGTGGCGCGGGGCAGGAAGCCGGGTTGCATGGTGAGGACCGTCCCGCGGTACCCGGTGGTCCGTGAGAAGCGATGCACCTGTCCGGGGCGGATCCACAGCAGATCGCCCGTGTCCGCCTGGTACTCGGTGAAGTCGACCATGTGGGTGACGGGGCCGTGGTCGAACAGCATCACCACGTGGAAGTCGATGCGGTGCACCCGTTCCAGGGGGACGTCCGCGTGCCAGGTGCGACGGTCGTTCATGGGACCGACCTGCATACCGACACCGGAGAGGCTGAGGTCCGCCGGGAAGGGGAAGGTTCTGATGCGGCCGGTCCCCTCGGACCCGCCGCCGTCCCGGACGCCCGTGCCCTTCACGCCTTCGCCCCCGTGCCCTTCACGCCTTCGCCCCCAGGCCCTTCACGTCTTCGCCCGCCCCCGTCGTCGGTGTCCCAGTTTCACCGAAGGGTGGCACACGGCGACCTTCCCCAAGAAAAGTCAGACTTTTAGTTTTGAAGGCGTAAAGGCCAATCCGCCGCACCTATCGAGGACTTCTTGAAGATGATCTGGACAGAACTCGACCGACGTGCCGTCGACACCGCGCGCCTGCTGGCCGCCGACGCCGTGCAGAAGGTCGGCAACGGGCATCCCGGCACGGCCATGAGCCTGGCGCCCGCCGCGTACACCCTCTTTCAGAAGGTGATGCGCCACGACCCCGCCGATCCCGAGTGGACCGGCCGCGACCGCTTCGTGCTCTCCCCCGGTCACACCTCGCTGACCCTGTACACCCAGCTCTTCCTCGCCGGGTACGAGCTGGAGCTGGACGACCTCAAGGCGTTCCGGACCCATGGTTCGAAGACGCCGGGCCACCCCGAGTACGGGCACACGGCCGGGGTCGAGACCACGACCGGCCCGCTGGGACAGGGCGTCGCCAACGCCGTCGGCATGGCGATGGCCGCCCGCTACGAGCGTGGCCTGTTCGACCCGGACGCGCCCGAGGGCACCTCGCCGTTCGACCACACCGTCTGGGCGATCGTCTCCGACGGCGACCTGGAGGAGGGCATCTCCGCCGAGGCGTCGTCCCTGGCGGGCCATCAGAGGCTCGGCAACCTCGTCCTCCTCTACGACGACAACCACATCTCCATCGAGGGCGACACGGCCACCGCGTTCTCCGAGGACGTGCTCAAGCGGTACGAGGCGTACGGCTGGCACGTCCAGCGGATCGAGCCGGCGTTCAACGGGAACATCGACGTGCACGCCCTGTACGACGCGCTGCCGGCCGCTCAGGAGGAGACCTCGCGCCCCTCCTTCATAGCGATGCGCACGATCATCGCCTGGCCGGCGCCGAACGCCCAGAACACGGAGGCCGCGCACGGCTCCGCGCTCGGCGAGGAGGAGATCGCGGCCACCAAGCGGGTCCTCGGCTTCGACCCGACCCGGACCTTCCAGGTCGCCGACGACGTCCTGGCCCACACTCGTAGGGCCCTCGACCGGGGCGCCGAGGCGCACGCCGCCTGGGACAAGCGGATCGCCGAGTGGCGGGCCGCCCGGCCCGAGCGGGCCCGGCTGTTCGACCGGGTGGTGGCGGGCCGGCTGCCCGAGGGCTGGGAGTCGCACCTTCCGGTGTTCGAGGAGGGCACGTCCGTCGCGACCCGTGCCGCCTCCGGCAAGGTCCTCCAGGCGCTCGGCGCGGTGATCCCCGAGCTGTGGGGCGGCTCCGCCGACCTCGCCGGTTCGAACAACACGACGATCGACAAGACGTCGTCGTTCCTCCCGGCGGACAACCCGCTGCCCGAGGCGAACCCGTACGGCCGCACCATCCACTTCGGCATCCGCGAGCACTCGATGGCCGCCGAGATGAACGGCATCGCGCTGCACGGCAACACGCGCATCTTCGGCGGCACGTTCCTCGTGTTCTCCGACTACATGCGCAACGCCGTCCGGCTCTCCGCGCTGATGCAGCTCCCGGTGACGTACGTGTGGACGCACGACTCCATCGGTCTCGGCGAGGACGGCCCCACCCACCAGCCGGTCGAGCACCTCGCCTCGCTGCGCGCCATCCCCGGCCTGAACGTCGTCCGTCCGGCCGACGCCAACGAGACGGCGATCGCCTGGCGCGAGATCCTGCGGCGGCACGCCACGCACCCCGCGCCGCACGGGCTGGCGCTCACCCGCCAGGGCGTTCCCACGTACGCGCCGAACCCCGCCGCCGCCAAGGGCGGCTATGTGCTTCGGGAGTCCTCCACCGCGACGCCGGACGTGATCCTCCTCGCCACCGGTTCCGAGGTGCGGCTCGCCGTCGACGCGCGGGAGCGGCTGGAGGCCGAGGGGATCGGTACCCGGGTGGTGTCGATGCCGTCGGTGGAGTGGTTCGAGGAGCAGCCGCGCGCGTACCGCGAGAGCGTGCTGCCGCCGTCCGTGAAGGCACGCGTGGCGGTCGAGGCGGGGATCGGTCTCACCTGGTACCGGTACGTCGGGGACAGCGGTCGCATCGTCTCCCTGGAGCACTTCGGTGCCTCCGCCGACGCCGAGACCTTGTTCGCCGAGTACGGCTTCACCCCCGAGAACGTCGTCACCGCCGCGAGGGAATCCCTGGCCGCCGTCCGCGGTTGACGCGAGCGCCTGAAGGAAGATGATCACTGTGACCACCGATTCGACCGCGCCGGCCACCGCCGCGGACCCGCTGCGACGCCTCTTCGAGGCGGGCGTCTCCGTCTGGCTCGACGACCTCTCCCGCGAGCGCGTCACCTCCGGGAACCTCGCCGCACTCGTCACGTCGGGGCAGGTCGTCGGCGTGACCACCAACCCGTCCATCTTCCAGGCCGCGATCGGCTCCGGGAAGGGCTACGAGGAACAGCTCGCCGAGCTGGCCGTGCGCGGGGTGGCGGTCGACGAGGCCGTACGGATGATGACGACCGCCGATGTCCGCGCCGCCGCGGACGTCCTGCGCCCGGTGTACGAGGCGACGGGCGGCCGGGACGGCCGGGTCTCCATCGAGGTCGACCCCCGGCTGGCCCACGACACGCGGGCGACGGTCGCGGAGGCACGGCAGCTCGTCTGGCTGGTCGACCGCCCCAACGTCATGATCAAGATCCCGGCGACCCGGGCGGGCCTCCCGGCGATCACCGAGGTCGTCGGCCTCGGGATCAGCGTCAACGTCACCCTGATCTTCTCGCTGGAGCGGTACGGCGAGGTGATGGAGGCGTATCTGGCGGGCCTGGAGAAGGCGCAGAGGAAGGGCCTCGATGTGTCGGCCGTCCACTCCGTCGCCTCCTTCTTCGTCTCCCGTGTGGACACCGAGATCGACAAGCGGCTGACGCTGCTGGGCACGGGCGAGGCGCTCGCGCTCCGTGGCCGCGCCGCGCTGGCCAACGCGCGGCTCGCCTACCAGGCGTACGAGGAGGTCTTCAGCGGCGACCGCTGGACGGCACTCGCCGGGGCGCGCGCCAACCGGCAGCGCCCGCTGTGGGCGTCGACCGGCGTGAAGGACCCGGCGTACCGGCCGACCCTGTACGTCGACGAGCTGGTGGCGCCGGGCACGGTCAACACGATGCCGGAGGCGACCCTGCGCGCCACCGCCGCGCACGGTGTGATCCACGGCGACACGGTCACCGGCGGCTACGCGCAGGCCCGTGCCGATCTCGCGGCCGTCGAGGCGCTCGGCATCTCCTACGAGGAGGTCGTGCGGCAGCTGGAGGAGGAGGGCGTCGCCAAGTTCGCGGCGGCCTGGCAGGACCTGTTGGACGTGGTGTCGAAGTCCTTGAACAGCAAGGGAGTTGATGGGGAATGACCTTGGAGACGACCCCTCAGACGGCGGTCGACTGGGCCAATCCGCTGCGGGACGAGCGCGATCGCCGGCTCCCCAGGATCGCGGGGCCGTCCGGCCTCGTCATCTTCGGGGTGACCGGTGACCTGTCCCGCAAGAAACTGATGCCGGCCGTGTACGACCTCGCCAACCGCGGACTGCTGCCGCCGGGCTTCTCCCTGGTGGGCTTCGCCCGCCGGGACTGGGAGGACCAGGACTTCGCGCAGGTGGTGCACGACGCGGTGCGCGAGCACGCCCGCACCGAGTTCCGCGAGGAGGTCTGGCAGCAGCTCGCCGAGGGCATGCGCTTCGTCCCGGGTGACTTCGACGACGACGAGGCGTTCAAGCAACTCAAGTCCGCTGTCGAGGAGTTGAACACCTCACGGGGCACCAGTGGCAATTTCGCCTTCTACCTCTCCGTACCGCCGAAGTTCTTCCCGAAGGTCGTCCAGCAGCTGAAGAAGCACGGGCTGGCCGACGCCCCCGAGGGTTCCTGGCGGCGCGCGGTCATCGAGAAGCCGTTCGGCCACGACCTGGCCAGCGCCTGCGAGTTGAACGAGATCGTGCACGAGGTGTTCGACCCCGATCAGGTCTTCCGCATCGACCACTACCTCGGCAAGGAGACCGTCCAGAACCTCCTGGCGCTGCGCTTCGCCAACCAGATGTACGAGCCCATCTGGAACCGGTCGTACGTCGACCACGTGCAGATCACGATGGCCGAGGACATCGGCATCGGCGGCCGGGCCGGCTACTACGACGGCATCGGCGCCGCCCGCGACGTCATCCAGAACCACCTGCTGCAACTGATGGCGCTCACCGCCATGGAGGAGCCGATCGCCTTCGACGCCGAGGCGCTGCTCACCGAGAAGCTGAAGGTCCTCAAGTCGGTGCGGCTGCCCGCCGATCTGGGCGCCCACACCGTGCGCGGCCAGTACACGGAGGCTTGGCAGGGCGGCGAGAAGGTGGTCGGCTACCTCCAGGAGGACGGCATCGACCCGGGCTCCAGGACCGACACGTACGCGGCCGTCAAGCTGGAGATCGACAACCGCCGCTGGGCCGGTGTCCCGTTCTATCTGCGCACCGGCAAGCGGCTCGGCCGCCGGGTCACCGAGATCGCGGTCGTCTTCCAGACCGCCCCGCACTCCCCGTTCGACTCCACGGCCACCGAGGAGCTGGGCAAGAACGCGATCGTCATCCGGGTGCAGCCGGACGAGGGAATGACCGTGCGCTTCGGTTCGAAGGTGCCGGGTACCTCGATGGAGATCCGGGACGTCACCATGGACTTCGCGTACGGCGAGTCGTTCACGGAGTCCAGCCCGGAGGCGTACGAACGGCTGATCCTTGACGTGCTGCTCGGCGACGCCAACCTCTTCCCCCGCCACCAGGAGGTGGAGGAGTCCTGGAAGATCCTCGACCCGATCGAGGAGTACTGGGCCAAGCACGGCAGGCCCGCGCAGTACCCCTCGGGCACCTGGGGCCCCGAGGAAGCCGACGAGATGCTCGCACGAGACGGACGGAGCTGGCGCAGGCCATGAAATTCGACCTGACGGACACCACGGCAAGCAAGATCAACAAGGCCCTGGTGCAGGGACGCCGGGCCATCGGCACGCCCGCCGTGGGCATGGTCCTCACGATGGTGATCGTGACGGACGAGGAGAACGCGTACGACTCGATCAAGGCGGCCGAGGAGGCCTCGCACGAGCACCCCGCGCGCACCCTGGTCGTCATCAAGCGGCACGCCCGCACCCCCCGCGACCGCACCCGGTCCCACCTGGACGCCGAGGTGCGCGTGGGCGCCGACGCGGGCACCGGCGAGACGGTCGTGCTGCGGACGTACGGCGAGGTCTCCGACCACGCCGACTCCGTCGTCCTGCCACTGCTGCTGCCGGACGCGCCGGTCGTGGTGTGGTGGCCGGTGGACGCGCCGGAGAACCCGGCGAAGGACCCGCTGGGCGCGCTGGCGCAGCGCCGGATCACCGACATGTACGCCGTCGAGTCCCCGCTGGCCGCGCTGGAGCAGCGGGTCGCCTCCTACACGCCCGGCGACACCGACCTGGCCTGGACGCGGCTGACGCCGTGGCGTTCCATGCTCGCCGCCGCCCTCGACCAGGCCCGCACCGGGATCACTTCGGCGGCCGTGGACAGCGAGGCCGACAACCCGAGCGCCGAACTGCTGGCCCGCTGGCTGGAGGCCCGCCTCGGCGTCACCGTCGAGCGCGTCACCACCGCCGGTCCGGTCGTCACGGGCGTACGGCTCGGCACGGAGAACGGGGAGATCGTCATCGACCGCCCCGAGGGCCCGCTCGCCACGCTCACCCTGCCCGGCCAGCCGTCCCGGACGCTCGCCCTGAAGGTGCGCCCCACCTCCGAGCTGATCGCCGAGGAGCTGCGCCGCCTCGACGCGGACGAGATGTACGCCATCGCGCTGCGCGGCGGAGAGCACACCGGGGAGGGGGCCGGCCATGAGTGACACGGCCCGGCTGAACCGGCGCCCGGAGTGGGCCGAGTTGGAGGACCACCGCGCGGGCCCGATGCTCCATCCCTCGCTGCGCGAGCTGTTCGCCGCCGACCCCGGGCGTGCGGAGCGGTACGTCGTGGAGGCCGGTGATCTGCGCATCGACTACTCCAAGCATCTGGTCAACGACGAGACGCTCGCCCTGCTTCTCGAACTCGCCGCCACCACCGATGTGTTCGGGCAGCGGGACGCCATGTTCCGCGGTGAGCGCGTCAACACCACCGAGGACCGGGCGGTCCTGCACACCGCGCTGCGCGCCCCGCGTGACGCCGTGGTCGAGGTGGACGGCGAGAACGTCGTCCCGGCCGTGCACGCGGTCCTCGACAGGATGGCCGCCTTCGCCGACCGGGTCCGCTCCGGCGACTGGACCGGGCACACGGGCCGCCGCATCCGCAATGTCGTCAACATCGGCATCGGCGGGTCCGACCTCGGCCCGGCGATGGCGTACGAGGCGCTGCGGGCGTACACCGACCGGTCGCTGACCGTGCGGTTCGTGTCGAACGTCGACGGCGCCGACCTGCACGAGGCGGTGCGCGACCTCGACCCGGCGGAGACGCTGTTCGTCGTCGCGTCCAAGACGTTCACGACGATCGAGACGATCACCAACGCGACGTCGGCGCGGTCCTGGTTGCTGCGCGGGCTGGGCGAAGCGGGCGCCTCCCGCCCCGGCGAGGCCGCGAGCGGGGCGGGCGGCGGGGACGAGAAGGCGGTGGCCCGGCACTTCGTGGCACTGTCGACGAACGCGGGGAAGGTCGCCGAGTTCGGGATCGACCCGGACAACATGTTCGAGTTCTGGGACTGGGTCGGCGGCCGCTACTCCTTCGACTCGGCGATCGGCCTGTCCCTGATGATCGCCATCGGCCCGGACCGCTTCCGGGAACTGCTCGACGGCTTCCGCACGATCGACGACCACTTCAGGACGGCGCCGCCGGAGGCCAACGCGCCGCTGCTGCTGGGCCTGTTGGGCGTCTGGTACGGCGACTTCTTCGACGCCCAGTCGCACGCGGTGCTGCCCTACTCGCACTACCTGTCCAGGTTCACCGCGTATCTGCAACAGCTGGACATGGAGTCCAACGGCAAGCACGTGGGCCGTGACGGGCTGCCCGTCGAGTGGCAGACCGGTCCGGTGGTGTGGGGCACGCCCGGCACCAACGGGCAGCACGCGTACTACCAGTTGCTGCACCAGGGCACCAAGCTGATCCCGGCCGACCTCATCGGCTTCGCCCGGCCGGTCGCCGGGATGGAGCCCGAGCTCGCCGCACAGCACGACCTGTTGATGGCCAACCTCTTCGCGCAGGGCCAGGCACTGGCTTTCGGGAAGACCGCCGAGGAGGTACGGGCCGAAGGGGTGCCCGAGGAGCAGGTGCCGCACCGCACGTTCCGCGGCAACCGCCCCACGACGACCGTCCTGGCACCCGAGCTGACCCCCTCGGTCCTCGGCCAGCTGATCGCCCTCTACGAGCACAAGGTGTTCGTGCAGGGCGCGATCTGGAACATCGACTCCTTCGACCAGTGGGGCGTCGAGCTGGGCAAGGTCCTCGCCAAGCGGGTGGAACCCGCGCTGACCGACGGCGCCGACGTGCCCGGGCTCGACCCGTCCACGGCGGCCCTGGTCGCCGCGTACCGCGCGCTGCGGGACGCCCACGGCTCCGACGACAACCCACGATTCCCATGACACCTACGACTCCCGCGACACCTACGACACCCGCGACACCTACGACTCCCGCGACACCCACGACTCCCGTGACTCCCGTGACGCTCAGGAAGAAGTGAACTGACATGCAGCTCGGTCTCATCGGTCTCGGCAAGATGGGCGGCAACATGCGCGAGCGGATCCGCCGCGCGGGCCACACCGTCGTCGGCTACGACCGCAACCCGGACGTCTCCGACGTGGGCAGCCTGGCCGAACTCGTGGAGCGGCTCGACGCGCCGCGCACGGTCTGGGTGATGGTCCCCGCCGGCGGTCCCACCCAGTCCGTCGTCGACGAGCTGGCGGACCTGCTGTCCCCCGGCGACACCGTCGTCGACGGGGGCAACTCCCGCTGGACGGACGACGAGAAGCACGCGCAGGAGCTGGGCGCCAAGGGCATCGGCTTCGTCGACGCGGGCGTCTCGGGCGGCGTGTGGGGCCTCGAGAACGGCTACGCGCTGATGGTCGGCGGCGACAAGGAGCACGTGGACCGGCTCCGGCCGATCTTCGACGCGCTCAAGCCGGAGGGGCCGTACGGCTACGTCCACGCCGGCAAGGTCGGCGCCGGGCACTTCTCGAAGATGGTCCACAACGGCATCGAGTACGCCATGATGCAGGCGTACGCCGAGGGGTGGGAGCTGCTGGAGGCCGTGGACTCGGTGACCGACGTCCGTGAGGTGTTCCGGTCCTGGCAGGAGGGGACGGTCATCCGTTCCTGGCTGCTGGACCTCGCGGTCAACGCGCTGGACGCCGACGAGCACCTGGAGAAGCTGCGCGGCTACGCCGCCGACTCCGGGGAGGGCCGGTGGACGGTCGAGGCCGCCATCGACAACGCCGTGCCGCTGCCGGCGATCACCGCGTCCCTGTTCGCCCGCTTCGGGTCCCGCCAGGAGGACTCGCCGCAGATGAAGATGGTGGCGGCGCTGCGGAACCAGTTCGGGGGGCATGCGGTGGAGTCCGCGAAGCGGTAGCCCTCCGGGGGTGGCCGGGGGGTGCGTTGTGGGGGGTGCGTTGTCGGGTGCGGGTGCGTGGGGGCTGGTCGCGCAGTTCCCCGCGCCCCTGAAAAGCGTCCGGGGCTGCGCCCCGTGCTTTTCAGCCGAAGGCCAGGCCGCAGGCCCGAGCCACTACGCGCCCGACGTCGTCAGCAACTCGTCGACGGCGGTCCGGACCGCCTCGTCCTCCGTGAACCCGCGCCAGCCGCCGAAGTAACGGACGCGGCGGTCGTCGGCGGGCAGGCTCCGCAGGAGCCGGGCCGCGGGCCCGGCGGCCCGGCCCATGCGGGCCAGGTGCCGCACCGCCGGGAGCATGGCCGGCAGATACGCCCCCTCGGGCAGCTTTCTCACGACCTCCAGCAGGGCCGGGACCGCGGTCTCGGTGTCGCCGCCGGTGACGGCCCACAGCGCGTGCGCCGCCTCCGTTCTGACCCAGGGCTCCTCCGTCGCCGTCAGCTCACGGAGCCGGTCCGCGCAACCGGCGGCGTGCGGGCCGAGGTCGGCCAGTCTGCGCAGCGTGGCGTGGATGAAGCGGTCCCCGTCCATCGCGGCGGGCGCGAGCACGTCGAGGGCGGGCCCCGGCTCCCCGCCAACGCTCCAGTACGCCCAGGCGGCGAGCGCCGCGTCCGGTCCGCCGGCACGCGACCGCGCCAGCAGCGACGCGCCACCCGCACGCCCGGCCCTACCGATGCTCCCCAGGGCCGTCGCCGCCACCGTCCACCTCTCGTCGTCCTCCAGGAGGCCGACCAGCTCCGGCACCGCCGCCTCCGCCGCGGGGCCCCAGGCGGAGAGGACCTCGCCGAGCCGGCGGAGCATCCCGATGTCCTCGGCGGGGTCGAGCCGGTCGCGGATCGCCGGCAGCAGGGCGTCCGCGTGGTCCGGGAGGCGAAGGAGCACCTCGTACAGGGCGGGCAGGTCGGGGATGTGGAAGGAGTTCAGGGAGCCGCCGTGGTAGGCGCCGGTCGAGGCGAAGCCGGGGCGCGTGCCGGCCACGTGCTCGGCCAGGCGGGGCAGACAACGCGGGTCGTTCATCCGGGCCAGCGCCCACACGGCCGCGTCGGCGACCGCTTCTGCCCCGCGGGTGGACCGGACGGCGGTGTCGTCGAGCAGCACGGCGACCGCGTCGGCGTGGGCGCCGGCCATGGGGCCGAGGCAGGCCAGCAGCTCGGCCGCGCGGTAGCGGACCTCGGCGGCGGGGTCGTCCAGCCGCGCCACGATGCCGGGCAGCAGCGCGTCGACCGGTGACCGCCACCGCGACAGGACCCCGGCGGCCTGTTCCAGACCGCCGACGCGCTGTTCCTCGTCGGGGTGGTCGGCCATCAGGCCGAGGGCGAAGGCGGGGGACGCGCCGTCGAACAGGGACGCCGTCCACTGGTGCATGCCCCGGACACCGCACTCCGCGGCACTGGTGTGCTGCCACAGCTCCACACTCGGATCACGCAGCGCGCCCAGTGCGATCTCCAACCGGGCCTCCTCCGGAGCGGCCGCGGCAGCGGCCTGGGTGCGGTCGCCGAGCGCGTGCAGCGCGGCCAGGCGCAGTTGGGGCTCCGCGGCGGTGAGGAGCGAGTCCAGGAGGGCCGCGGCCTCGTCCGACGGAGCGCCGGGCGGGCCGTGACGGGCCGCGTTCCCGAGTGCGAGGACCAGGTCGAGCCGGGTCACCGGGTCGCTTTCGGCCTGCCAGCGGCTCAGCAGTGCGGGAAGGGCCAGTTCGCCGGGGTCGGCGCAGTCGCCGAGGACATCGGCGGCGGCCCGCCGGATCTCCGGTTCGGGGTCGGCCAGCAGGGCGAGCACATCGGGCAGGTGCCGTTCCCAGGTCGCGGACCAGCGAGGGTCGAGGAACCGCGCCTTGACCCTTCCGGCCTCGGCGGCCAGGCGCCCCACCAGCTCCAGCAGTGTGCGACGGGGCGTCACCTGCGGGTCGGCGGCCAGACGCAGCACGAAGGGGAGCGCGGCCGTCGCCGCCGGGCAGACCCAACCGCCTTGATGGTAGAGGTTGTTCAGCAGGTCGAACGCGGCGTCCTCCGCGTCGCCCGGGTCAGGCCCCGCGCAGCGGCGCAGCAGATCCGGTACGTCCTCGGCGGTTCCGTAGTTGTGCTGCAACCCCGCCCGGTCGACCGCTTCCAGCTCAGCTTGGTCGATCGCCTGCAACCCCTCCGACATGCGCGCGACCCTACCGCCGGGCCCGGACATCCGGCGACGGGGTTTCACCCCGGCCAGCCACCCCACCGCCACACCGGACGCGCGTTCGCACACCGCCATGACATGCCAAATGCGACTGTCCTCCATATTGTACTTAGATGTGTACATGGCGTGAACTGTCGCTGTGGCCACCGGGCGCCGCCGGTAGCGTGCGGCCCCTGTCCCGTATGCACGCCGTACGCATGCGTACGCGTCCGCACGAAGGAAGCGACCGATGGCCGAAGCCGGGCAGCCCGAACAGCGGTACGAGCGGTACGAGCGGTACGAAGGCGGCAGCCCGGAGGCCGAGCGGCTCGTGTTCGAGCGGCTGGCCCGGGAGCTGATGGACGTCCAGGTCAGGAACCGGCGGGCAGCGGGCGGCGGGATCGCGCGGGCGTTCCACGCGAAGGCCCCGGTGGCCGTGGAGAACGCGCGGCTGCGTTTCCACGACGACCTCCCGGCGGCCCTGCGGGTCGGCTTCGCGCAGCCCGGCGCCGAGTATCCGGCGGTGGTCCGGCTGTCCAACGCGAGCGGCATCCGTCAGGGCGACGGCTCCCCCGATCTGCGGGGCGCGGCGATACGCGTGCGGGTGTCGGAGGACGAGAGCCACGATCTGCTGGCCACCAGCTTCCCGGTGTCGTACGCGGCGAACGCACGGGAGTTCGTGGCGTTCGCCAAGGCCATGGCGGGGGCCCGCAGTCCGCTGGGGAAGGCGTTCGGGCTGCTGGTGAAGCTGCCGCTGGCGGTGGGGTTCAGGACGGCTGGGCGGATGCGGCGGAACGTGCGCGAGGCCACCCGTCGTTCGGTGGACTCCCTGGCGAACGAGACCTACTGGAGCCGCGGGGCGATGCTCTGGGGCGAGGCCGGGCCCGTGCGGTATCTGCTCCGGCCCGCGCCCGGTACGCCGGTGGCGCCGGCGCCCGACCGGCGGGACCCCGACTTCCTGCACCGCGAGTTCGCGCGGCGCCTCGGGCAGGCCGACGTGGCGTTCGACCTGTGCGTCCAGCGGTACGTGGACGAGCGGCGGACCCCGGTCGAGGACGCGTCGGTGGAGTGGAGGGACGCGGTGGCGCCCGCGGTGCCGATCGCCCGGCTCACCCTCCCGAGCCAGGAACTGGACGGCGCCGAGGCCCGGGCCGCCGCGCGACGCGTCGAGGACCTCACCTTCAACCCCTGGTACACGACGGATGAATTCCGGCCACTGGGGAACATCAACCGGGCGCGGAAGGCCGCGTACCGGGCGGGCGGCGCGCACCGCCTCGGGTTGCGCTTCGTCACCCGGGAACCCCTGCGCAACCGGCTGCTCGGCCGTCCCGTGGAGGCCGCGTTCGGGCTGCTGAACCGATACGTCCCCTGGCATCGGCTGCCGGTGTCGCTGAGCCTGCTGAACCTGGTGTTCCTGCGGAAGGTGCTGCGCCGGCTGAACCTGGTCGACACCGAGCCGGGCGAGGCGCCGCCCCGGACCCAGCCCGCGCCGGAGCCGATCCCGGAGCGGCTGCGCACCGAGCGGTCGTACGACGGGACGTACAACGATCTGTCGGAGCCGAGGATGGGCGCGGTCGGCGCCGCCTTCGGCCGCAATCTGGAGCCGGTTCACCGGCCGGACCTCTTCGACGTCCCGAACCCGGTCACGGTCAGCCGGCAGTTGCTGCACCGCGAGAGCTTCGTGCCCGCGACCTCGCTCAATGTGCTGGCCGCGGCGTGGATCCAGTTCCAGGTGCACGACTGGGTCAACCACCGCCGCCACAAGCCCGGCGACCGCAGTGTGGAGGTGCCGCTGCCGCCCGGGTACGGCGAGTGGCACAACACCCCGGACGGGCCGGCCGAGAACGTGATGCGGTTCGCGGAGAACGAGGGCGTCGAGCGGCCGGGGCAGCCGCCGATCCTGTTCGCCAACAGCGCCTCCCACTGGTGGGACGGCTCCGAGGTGTACGGGGCGGACGAGCGGACCGCGCGGTTCCTGCGGGAGGCCGACGGGCGTGCCGAACTCCGGCTGGAGGAGGGCCACTTGCCGATGAGCGGCAACGGCATTCCGCTCACCGGGTTCAACGAGAGCTGGTGGATGGGGCTCAGCGCCATGCACACGCTGTTCGCCCGCGAGCACAACACGGTCTGCGCGGCGCTGCGCGCCGAGTACCCGACGATGAGCGAGGAGCGCATCCACCACACGGCACGGCTGGTGGTGTCGGCGCTGATCGCGAAGATCCACACGGTGGAGTGGACCCCGGCGATCCTCGCCACGGAGGCGATCGACGTCGCCCTGCACACCAACTGGTCCGGGCCGCCGAGGAACTGGCTCAACCAGCTGGGTCTGTGGTTGTTCGAGGCGCACTCGCTGACCGGCATCCCGAAGACCCTGCCGGACCACCACACGGCGCCGTACTCGCTGACGGAGGACTTCGTCACCGTCTACCGCATGCATCCGCTGATCCCGGACGACTACGAGCTGTGCGAGCACCAGTTCGGGCGGCGGCTGGAGACGGTGGGCTTCCTCGACATCCAGGGCGGCGCCGCCGAGACCCGGATCCGCAAGACGGGCCTGGCGAACTCCCTGTACTCGTTCGGCATCGCCCACCCGGGGGCGATCACCCTGCACAACTTCCCGCGCTCGCTCCAGCGGTTCGAGCGCGACGGGGAGATCATCGATCTGTCGGTCGTCGACCTGGTGCGCACCCGGCGGCGCGGGGTGCCGCGCTACAACGACTTCCGGGCCGGGCTGCACAAGCCGCGGATCCGTTCGTTCGAGGAGCTGACGGAGAACGCGGAGACCCTGGCCCGGCTGAAGGACGTGTACCGCGACGTCGACGAGATCGACACCGTGGTGGGGCTGTTCGCGGAGAACCCGCCGGAGGGCTTCGGGTTCAGCGACACCGCGTTCCGGATCTTCATCCTGATGGCCAGCCGACGGCTCCAGAGCGACCGCTTCCTGACGGTCGACTACCGGCCGGAGGTCTACACCCCGCTCGGCATCGACTGGGTCGAGAAGAACGGCATGAACTCCGTCGTCCTGCGCCACTGCCCGGAACTGGCGCCGCTGCTCCCCCGAGGGGCGAGCGCGTTCGCGCCATGGCGGACGGCGCGGCCGGCGGACAACGGCACCACGAGCGACGGCGGTTCACCATGACGCCGTGACCCACGGCCCAGGGGTGCGGTACGGCCCCGGGCCCTGAACCACACCACGGGGGAACAGCATGACCTTCACCGACAACCCGTCCGGGCTGCC
Organism: Streptomyces sp. NPDC030183; assembly: GCF_055573455.1. NCBI lineage: Bacteria > Bacillati > Actinomycetota > Actinomycetes > Kitasatosporales > Streptomycetaceae > Streptomyces > Streptomyces sp. NPDC030183. The sequence continues at coordinate 112,084 of NZ_JBVIBK010000022.1, read as the reverse complement.
CGGATCGGGCGACCACTTCGGCGCGCCCGGCACCACTTCCGGCCTCACCGCGCCCGGCACCACTTCCGGCCTCACCCCGCCCGGCACCACTTCCGGCACCGCGTCCGGTACAACCCATCCCGGCCTCGCCGACCTCTTCCGGCGTCCGCTGCTGAACACCGTCTGGCGGCGCCGTACGCACCGGGTCAGCCGGGGCGCCACGGTGTCCGCCGGGACCATGACCTACACCTCCCCCCACGCCGTGTGTCCGCTGACGGAGCTGGAGGAGGCGGTGCTGGTCGCGATCACCGGCACCACGGGGCTGACCATGCCCGACCGGCCCTTCGAGGACCCGGACAGCGGCACGCCCATCATGTCCAAGCCCAACCTGACGATGGCGGGCCGTACCGCCGGGAGCCCCGACAACGCCCAGGGCACCCACTTCTTCCTGGTCAACGACACGGGCACCTACTTCCTGCGCCGACTGCCGCCCGCGCCGGACGAGCCGTTCGACGCCGAGACCCTGGTGGCGCGGGCGCGTCAGGCAAAGGTGAAGGTCCTGGACCACCGGCTCGACGTCGCGCCGGGCAAGCGGGACTTCCCCGCGTACCTCGACTCGAACCGCTTCCTGTCGAACCTGCCGGGCACGACTCTGCTGTTCCCGGTGGTGGATCTCTCCCATCAGTACGTCAACGCCCTGATGTATCTGCTGACGCAGCCGGACGGGGCCCGCCCCACCTTCGTCGACGACCGCAACCTCTACCGCCCGGCCGGTGTGCGGAAGTGGGTCAGGAGCGGTTTCCTGAACGGCGATCTGAAGCTGCCGCTCGGCGCCCTCGGCCCCATGCGCACCCAGATCGAGGCCGATCTGCTGCTGCAGAACCTGATGCTCACCGCCGAGGCGATGGGGCTGGGCGCCTGGATCCACGCGTCCATCAACCCGCAGATCGCCCTCGGCGACCCCAAGTTCTCGCGGGCGTACGGCAGGATGCTCGGCTTCGACTTCGTCACCCCGCGCTGGCGCCCCGCCGACATCTGGCGCTGGCACGTCCCCCTGCCCAAGTACGCGAACGTGCGCTCGCACCCCGTCGGCTTGCGCTCCCCCGACGGCGAGCAGCTGATCGCGGCGGCCTGCCCGCCCGCGTTCCCGTCCATGGAAGAGGCCGTACGGGCGGTGATCGACGCGAAGTTCGGCAAGGGCGGCGTCTACACCGACCGGGACGTCTTCGCCCGGATCTACCGGGAGGACTACGGGCAGCGGTACCTCACGGAGGCCAGCGAGTACGACGACCGGGTCGTGGAGTGCGCCCGTGACGTCTGCGCGTACGTGCTGCGCACCCACGGCCGCTTCCCGGCGCACACCGACGCCCTTCACGTACCGGGCGTGTGGCTCCAGGTCCATCACGTGGAGAACGAGTACTACGACCGGTTCTTCGTCAACGGCCTCACGGACGCGCACCGCTCCCACGACCGTGCCTGGCGCCACTGACCGGCCGAAATGGAGTGGTCGACAGGTACACTCGGCACCGCCGACGACGGGTCCGGGGCCGGGGACGGGGCCGGCGGGAGTCCCGGAAGGACGGTGCGGGCGGCGGTCCTGCGGACACTGCTCCTCACCGCGCCCCAGGAGGAAGGGGAGGTCGCCGCGCCCAAGATCGAGGGGGCACGGATCACCGGCACGCTGGACCTGAAGTACGCGACGGTCGACAGCGTCGTACACGCCTTCTGCTTCTACCGGGTCTCCAACCGGCACACCTTCGGCGCCCTCTTCGGCCGCGACCTGGTCGCCCCCGACCAGCGCGAGCTCTACCGCAAGATGCTCGGCGACATGGTGATCGCGTATCCGACCGCCGACCGCGCGACGGACTGACGGCGCCGCCCCCGGCGCGACGGTCCGCGCAGGTCGGAGGGATGATGACGGCGGCGCCGCGATCACGCGGGGTGAGCGGGGGTGGGGGATGACGACGAGGAAGTCCCGCAAGGGTGTGCTGATCGGTGTGACGGCCGGGGTGGGGTGCCTGCTCGTGGCGCCCGTCCTGCTGATCGTCGCGGCGATCGGGGTGATGTTCGTCGGCCAGGTGCTGAGTCCGATCCCGATCCCGGACGGCGAGGCGCTCGTCCTGCGCCAGGAGCAGATCGTCGGCACCTGGCGGGACGACTCCGGCGGCCGACTGGTACTGCGCGAGGACGGGACGTTCACCTCGGACGGCATCTGCGGCGACTTCACCGCCGACGACCTCGGCGACCCCACCGCCGACGCTCCCGGCCAGGCCGACGCGCCCGATCCCGGCACCGGTACGTGGGAGCACCGCGAGTCGGAGGAGTACGAGACCGACACCCCCATGTCGGAGGTCCACCTCACCTTCACGCCGGGCGAGGTGCGGACGCGGTACGAGGCGCGGGGAACGTCCGAGAAGGCCGTCCTGTGGATGTACGTCGGCGACCCCGACCTCGGCGACCTGTGCGTGCTGGACAAGGTCGACCGGGCGGTCTCCGGCTGATGCCTCAGCGCCTCGGGATGCCGTACGCCCGCTCCACGCGCAGCCGCAGCACGAGCCGGCGGTCGCGGACCATCGCCGCGCGGTAGTCGTCCCAGTCGGGGTGCTCGCCCCGCACGACACGGTAGAGCCGGACCAGTTCCTCGACGGTCTCGTCGTACGGGTCCTCAGCCACCGGGGTGAGGTCGGCCGTCCCCTCGACGACCGTGTACGCCCAGCGGTCGGCGCTGGTCACGTGGTACGAGACGCGGGGGTCGCGGCGCATGTTGCGGGTCTTGGCGCGGTCGTCGGTGACCGACACGCGGATCGTCCGCTCGTCGGGATCGTAGGCGTGGTTGACGTTCGAGAGCTGGGGACGGCCGTCCGCCTTGAGCGTGACCAGCACTCCGCCGTCCAGCTCGGCCACCAGACCGAGCAGGGCGTTCTGGACTGCGTTCATGTCATGTGTGTCCGAGGCCATGACAGGTCAACGCCTCGCCGGCGGCCCGCGATTCCCCACATGACCCGGCCCGCGATTCCCCGATGACCCGGCCCGCGATCCCCGATGGCCCGACGGCGGGTCGGCACCGCCACCCCACCCCACCGGTAGACACTGTCTACTCCCATGCGGTAGACAGTGTCTATGAGTGAGCGGAACGCCGGGCTCAGGACCCGGCTCGTCGATGTCGGGGTCGAGCTGGTGACGGCCGAGGGCGTGCAAGCGCTGTCGTTGCGGGAGATCGCGCGACGGGCGGGGGTGTCGCACGGGGCGCCGCGCCGGTACTTCCCGACGCATCTGGAGCTGCTGTCGGCCATCGCGCGCCGGGGCTTCGAGGACCTCGCGGCCAGGGGTGCGGCGGCGCTCGGCGACGGCACGGCGAGCCCTCGGTGGCAGGTGGCGACGCTGGGCCGGGTGTATCTCGACTTCGCGCTCACCCACCGGGGCATGCACGAGCTGATGTTCCGTCACGACTTGCTGGAGAGCAACACGTTGGGGCTGCGGGACGCCAGCCTGCCGGTGTTCGGGCTGCTGGTGGACCTGGTCGGCCGGGCCCGGCCGGACGTCGACGCGCGGCTCGTCGCCGGTGCGCTCCTGGCGAACCTGTACGGCATCGCCCAGCTGTGGACCTGGGGCAGCCTCCAACTCACGACCGGAGCAGACGACTTCACGCCTCTGCTCGACGCGGCCCTCGACGCGCACCTCGGGAGTGAGGACCGATGACGGCTGACACGGGGGAGGCCGGCGCGGGCGCGCGGTCGGCCGTGTCCGTCCCGCACCGCCGTCTGACGCTGGCGAACAGCGTGCTCGGCGCGGTGGTCGTCGCCCTCGACGGGACCGTGCTGACGATCGCCCAGCCCGCCCTGCGTCAGGACCTGGACGCCTCCTTCGCCGAGGTGCAGTGGACCAGCACCGGTTATCTGATCGCGGTGGCGAGCCTGTTGGTCTTCGCGGGGCGGCTCGGCGACCGCTTCGGGCACCAACGGGTCTTCGCCTGGGGGGTGTTGGGATTCGGCGCGGCATCGGCGGGCATCGGCTTCGCGTCCGGTGTGGGCTGGGTGATCGCGTTACGGGTCGTGCAGGGCGTGTTCGGGGCGCTGTTGCAGCCGGCCACGCTCGGGATGCTGCGTGCCGCGTTCCCGCCCGACCGGCTCGGGATGCCCGTCGCGGTGCGGACCAGCGCCATCGGGGTGGCCGCCGCGGCCGGCCCGCTGGTCGGCGGGGCGCTGGTGACGGAGCTGGGCTGGCGGGCGGTGTTCTTCCTGAACGTGATCCCGGCGCTGGTCATGGGCCTGCTGGCGCTGGTGGTACGGGCGCCGAAGGCCGGGAGCGGCTCGGTCGGACACCTCGACACCCGGGGCGCGGCCCTGCTCGCCGTGGCCCTCGCGGCGCTCGTGCACACCCTGGTCGGGATACCGGGGCACGGCTGGACGGTGACCGGGGCGCTCGGTCTGCTCGTGGCCGCCGCCGCGACCGGTGCCCTCGTACGGCAGGAACGGCGGGCGCCCGACCCGCTGCTGCCGCCCGCCGTGCTCGGGTCGGTGACGGGGGGCGCGGCGCTCGGCGTGCTGGTGACCGCCTCGGCGGCGATGATGGGCGCGCTGTTCGTCGGCAGCCACCTGCTGCAGGACGTACTCGGCATGGACCCGCTGCGCACGAGCCTCGTGGCACTGCCCGGCGGTGTGATGATGATCGTCGGCGCCCCGCTCTCCGCGGTGCTGCTGCGCAGGTGGGGCGCCCGTCCGACCGCCCTGACCGGGACGCTGCTGCTCACAGCCGGGGTGCTGGCGCTGTCGACGGTGGGCCGGGGCTCCCCGACGACGGTGATCAGCGGTGGCTTCCTTCTGCTGGGTGCCGGGTTCGGCGCGGTGATGGTGACGGCGACCGCCGTCGTCGTACGGGACGCTCCGCCGGAGTCGGCGGGGGTGGTGGGCGGGCTCCAGCAGACCGCGATGAACGTCGGCCCGACGCTCGGCGTGGCCGCCGCGGCGACCCTGCTCCCCCTCGCCTCGGGACCGGCGTTCCTGCTGCTGGCGGCCCTGTCGGTGCTGGGGGCGCCCCTCGCCGGACGAATGCCCCGACCCGCCCGTTCTCCGAGGGATGGATCGCGATCCGTACGGAACGATGAAGACAAGGACGTCTGTGAGCCGTGACCCGGGCCACCGGAGGAGAACCACCATGGAACGACTGAGCCGAGAGAGCGAGCCGCGCGAGGCCGGCCTCGACCCCAAGACACTGGCCCGCCTCGACGAGTACCTCGCCCACCAGGTCGACGACGGCCGGCTGCCCGGCTATCTGCTCTCCCTCGCCCGGCACGGCCGTGTCGCCCACCTCACCACCTACGGCCGGCGTGACCTGGAGGCCGGGCTGCCCGTGGAGACGGACACGTTGTGGCGGGTGTACTCGATGACGAAGCCGGTCACGTCGGTGGCCGCGCTGATACTGGTCGAGGAGGGGCGGCTGTCCCTCACGGACCCGGTCTCCCGCCATCTGCCGGAGTTCGCCGAGCCCCGGGTGTACGAGTCCGGGGAGGGTGCCGCCACCCGGACCCGCCCGGCGCGGCAGCCGATCCTCGTCCGGCATCTGATGACCCACACCTCGGGTCTGACGTTCGGCTTCTACTACGACCACCCGGTGGACGCGCTCTACCGGGAAGCGGGCCTGGAGCACTCGGTCCGGCCGGGCGCCGACCTTGCCCGGACGTGCGCGGAGTACGCGCGCCTGCCCCTGCAGTTCGAGCCGGGCACGCAATGGAACTACTCCGTCGCCACCAATGTCCTCGGCCGGATCATCGAGGTGGTGTCGGGGCAGGCGCTGGACGAGTTCCTCGCCGAGCGGATCCTCGGCCCGCTGGGGATGACCGACGCCGGTTTCCAGGTCTCCCCCGACCAGGCCGGGCGGCTGGCCCAGCTCTACGGCGAGCAGGAGGACGGCTCGATCGCCCCGGTGCCGGGTCTGCCCCTGCACGGCCGGCCCCGCTTCCTGTCCGGCAGCGGCGGCATGGTCGCCACCGCCCGCGACTACCACCGCTTCGCCGAGTTCCTGCGCCGCCGCGGCGAACTCGACGGGGTCCGCCTGCTGTCCCCGGAGTCCGTCGGCATGATGGCCGCCAACCAACTGCCGGGCGGTGTCGACATCCACACCTACGGCAGCCCCTTCCACCGGCAGCCCGGGAACGTGGGCGTCGGCTTCGGCCTCGGTGTCTCCGTCGTCATCGACCCGGCGGCCACCGAGAGCCCCTCCTCCCTGGGCACGTTCGGCTGGACCGGCGCAGCCACCACGATCTTCTGGGTGGACCCCCGGCGCGATCTGACCGTCCAGTTCATGACCCAGGTCCGCCGCCGCTCGTCGTTCTCCGTCTATCCGGAGCTGAAGCGACTGGTCCACGAGGCCGTGGTGGACTGAGCCGGCGCCCCCTGTCGTCGCGCGCACATCGCGCGGCGGCCGCCGCCTGATCCACCCACCGGGGGCGGCCATGACACCGCCCCCACCCCTCAGTTCCCCACCCGCAACGCGAACTCCACCCCGTCCTGCGCCAGTTCTCTGAGCCATGACTCCGAGCGTTCCGCCGTCTCCGCCGCGCGGAGGAGGCCCGGGGGCAGCGAGGCGTCGAGGAGGTGGGTGACTCCGAGGGCCAGGGGGCGGGAGACGCAGCGGGCCATGGCGCTCTCCTCCGCCGTGCCGGTCACGTCGAGGAGGTAGCGGCCCGACCAGCGGTCACCGGAACCGGCGTCGACGTCGAGGGTGACGGCCAGGACGACACGGTCCCGGTCGGCCTCCCTCATTGGGTACCGGGCGGCGAGTTCACCGGCCAGGGCGGCGATGCGGGCGTCGTCGCCGCGTTCCAGTTCCGCGAAGACCGGGGCCCACGCGGTGAGCCAGCCGTCGAGGCGGAGCGTGCCGCGGACGAACGTGCGCGGTTTCCACGCCGGCGGGAGACCGTACTGGGCGACGAAGGGCACGCTGTCGCGATTGGGGTACGCCTCGAAGGTCTCACCGTCGACGACATACGGACGGGTCGCCCGCCAGGGGCGCTCGACCGTCGTCTCCGTGCCGTCCTCGATGGAGCGGGCCGGTGCGCGCAGGGCGTTCAGCACACCGGCGGGCGCCCAGCTGAAGCGGTACCGGAAGTCGTTCGGCACCGCCGGGACACCACCACAGTACGAGGTCAGGGTGTACGAGGCTGCCGTCTCCGGCCCGATCGCCTCGGTCGCCCGGGCGATCAGGCTGTGCGCGAAGAGGTGGTCGATGCCCGGGTCGAGGCCCGCCTCGGTGAGGACGGTGACCCCCGCCGCCCCGGCGGCCGGCGCCAGCTCCAGGACCGCGTCCGACACATAGCTGGAGCAGGCGAAGTGGGCCCGTGCCTCGACGCAGGCCCCGAGCAGCGGCGCGTGCTCCGGGGCCGGGAGCATCGAGACGACCACGTCGCCGGGGGCCAGCTCGGCCGCGAGCGCCGCGAGCGTGTACGCGCGGGGCTCGGCGCGGCCCGTGAGACCGAGGGCGGCCAGGGCCCCCTCGGCGCGCTCCTCGGTGCGGTGCCACAGCCGGACCCGGGCGGCGGTGTCGCACACCTTCGCCAGGCCGCTGCCCGTGGAGAGGCCGGCACCGACCCAGTGGACGGTGCCGCTCGCGGCGACCGCGTCATCAGTCATCCGGCTACTCCCTTGTCGTCAGGCCGAGTTCGTGGGACGCCCGGCGGAACCGGTCCAGGCAGCGGCCCCACGCGCCGCCGGTGCCGAAGTCCAGCAGCTGCGGCAGCAGCGCGGCGGAGAAGTCGGTGCTCGCCTCCCGGGGCAGCAGGGAGGGCAGGTTGTCGATCGCGATCAGGTCGAGCGGCGGGCGCTCGCGCAGGCGCCGGACCGGGTGGTCCCAGTCGGTGGTGGTGTCGTAGACCGGCAGGACGTTCATGGGGGAGCCGACGTCGACGGTGACATCGGCGAGGGTGCGCAGCCGGCGGTCCGGTTCGTCGAGGTCCTTGTCCGTGAGGAACGGCGGCACCGGGCTCGTCGTCAGCACGGTGTTGACCATCAGGTCGTGGGCGAGGAGGGCGTCCTTGTCGAGGTCGCGGGTCTCGGCCACGTCCCAGCAGGTGGGCTTCACCCCGGCCTCGTCGAGCGCGGCCCGCGCCCCGCGCCCGCTGCGGCCCAGGGCGCCGATCACCAGCGCGGTGAGGTCGCCCTCGGAAGCGCGCAGCCGGGCCTCCATCTCCTCCTTGGCCAGGGGCACCAGCGGCGTCTCGAGCCCGCCCCGGTGGTGCAGCACCGCGAGGGCCGCGCCGAGGTAGCCCGCCCAGAAGCCGAACGCGGCGAGCCTGCGGCCCTGGTCGTCGACCAGGTACTCCAGGTCGAGCAGAGCCCCGCCCCCGGCGGCGAACCTGCGCAGCAACGCCTCGGCGCCGGGCTGTCCCTTGTAGGCGTGCCCGAAGAAGACGTGCCGGTGGGTCAGTTCCGCGGGCTCGTCGGGGAGTTCCTTCAGGCCCACGATCACCGCGTCGGAGGGGGCCGACGGCCAGCTGCCCGGGGCGGCGACCCGGCAGCCGGCCTCCTCGTACGCCTCCGTCGGGAAGATCCGCTGCGGGGAGTCCTCGACGGTGATCCGTACGCCGCTCTCGACGAGCCGCCGGGCGTCGGACGGGACGATCGGGGTGCGGCGTTCGGTGGTACGGGTCTCGTGGCGAAGCCACAAGTGGCGAGCGGTCATACGAGGTTGGCCTCCGGGCGCAACGCGTCGGCCGTGAAGCGGTCGACGCTCAAGGGGCTGATGTCGACGAAGGGTACGCGGCCGAGGTACAGGTCGCGGACCACCTCGCCGACCGCCGGGCCCTGGAGGAATCCGTGGCCGGAGAACCCGGTGGCGTAGAGGAAGCGGGAGCATGAACCGGCCTCGCCGATCAGGGCGTTGTGGTCCGGTGTGATCTCGTACAGGCCCGCCCAGCCGCCCGTGCGGCGCAGGTCGAGCAGGGCGGGCGCCCGGTGTTCCATGGCGGCGTGGAGGCGGGGGATCCAGCGGTCGTGCGTGGCGGTGGCGAAGCCAGGCCGCTCGTCGGGGTCGGACATGCCGACGAGGAGGCCGGGGCCCTCGCTGTGGAAGTAGAGGCTGCTGGTGAAGTCGATCGTCATGGGCAGGCCGGGCGGCAGGCCGGGCACGGGTTCGGTGACGGCGATCTGGCGGCGCAGCGGCTCCACCGGGAGGTCCACGCCGACCATGGCGCCCACGGACCGGGACCAGGCGCCGGCCGCGCACACCACGGTGTCGGTGACGATGCGGCCCTTGCTCGTGACCACGGCGGTGATGGTGTCCCGCCAGGTCTCGATGCCGAGGACCTCGCAGTTGCGCAGCACGGTCGCGCCGTGGCGGCGGGCGCCCGCCGCGTAGCCGTGGACCACGGACTCGGGGGTGCAGTGCCCGTCGTCGGGCGAGAACGCGGCGGCGAGCAGGCCGTCGGTGGTGATCAGCGGGGAGAGCCGCTGGGCCTCGGCGGGGTCGATCAGGCGGCTGGGCACGCCCAGGTCGTTCTGCAGTTGGACGCCGGCTTCGAACTGGGCGACCTCGTCGGGGGTGGACAGCAGGAAGAGGTAACCGACCCGGTGCAGGCCGATGTCATGGCCCAGGTCCTGTCCGAAGCGGCCGAACGCCTCCAGGCTGCGGGCACCGAGCTGGATGTTCAGTTCGTCGGAGAACTGTGCGCGTACGCCGCCGGCGGCCCGTGCGGTGGAACCGGAGGCGAGTTCGTCGCGTTCGACGAGGACGACGTCCTCCACTCCGGCGGCGGCCAGATGGTAGGCGATGCTCGTGCCGATGACACCGCCGCCTATGACGACGACCCGTGCGCTGCGGATCACGTACGCGGCTCCCTTCGTCCGGTCGTGGTCGGTACGCCCGACGGAGTCAGGTCTTCCACCACAGGCGAACGTTCATGCGGTACGGCAGCGGAGTCGGCCGCGGGGCGCCTCGTGCGCACCGGACCGCCGGAACGTTACGGCGGGCGCGGCGGCCGGTGTCGGACGAACCGGTGACGGCCGCCGCGCGACCCCGTGCGACCTGCGGGAACGCGCGTGGGACGCGCTCAGGAGGAGCGGACCGCGGCGTCCAGGTGGGGCAGGTAGTGGTCCAGCCGCTCCCGCTTGGTGCGCAGGTAGGTGATGTTGTCCTCGCAGGGCGTGATCAGCAGGGGCACCTGCTCGGCGACCTGGATGCCGTGGCGCAGCAGCGCCTCCCGCTTGCGCGGGTTGTTCGACATCAGCCGCACGGACCGTACCCCGAGGTCGTGCAGCATCTCGGCGGCCACCCGGTAGTCGCGGGCGTCCACCGGCAGGCCGAGGGCGATGTTCGCCTCGACGGTGTCCAGGCCCTCGGCCTGGAGCTTCATGGCCTGGAGTTTGGCGAGCAGTCCGATGCCGCGGCCCTCGTGGCCGCGGAGGTAGACGAGAATACCGCGGCCCTCGGCGACGATGGCGCGCAGTGCGCTGTCGAGCTGCTCACCGCATTCGCAGTGCTGGGAGCCGAACGCGTCACCGGTCAGGCACTCGGAGTGCAGCCGGATGAGTATCTTCTCGCCGCCGCTGATGTCGCCGTACACCAGCGCCACTTGTTCCTCGCCGCGATCCTGGTCGAGATAGCCTACGGCCTCGAAGTCGCCGTACGTCGTGGGCAGCGGTGCATTGACCACGCGGACGGCACCGGAGGACTGGGCCTGAGCGCCGAGTACGCCAACATTTTCTGTCATGATCTGGTTCCTATCTGGTGAGTCCTGACGTCATGCGAAAATGACGGAGCATCAGCAGAGACGAAAGGCCGGGAAAAGATGAGCAGTTCGGGAGCGGAGACCGGTGCGCGGCAGGAGGGACGGGGACAGCAGTCGACGGTATACGGTCTGCTGCCCGCCGACACCACCGCGGACGTCCGGGAGCGCGGCGCGGGCGCCGGCCGGCAGGTGGCGGTGCTTCCGGTCGGCAGCTTCGAGCAGCACGGCCCGTATCTGCCGCTGGCCACGGACACGCTGGTGGCGTGCGCCATAGCGCGGGAGATAGCCGCCGCCTATCCGGTGCACCTCCTGCCGCCCGTGACCATCGCCTGCTCCCACGAGCACGCCGGCTGGCCGGGCACGGTGAGCATTTCCGCGACGACCCTGCACGCCGTGATCCGCGATATCGCCGAATCCCTGCGCCGGTCGGGCGTCGAGGCACTGGTCGTGGTGAACGGTCACGGCGGGAATTATGTTCTGGGCAATGTCGTCCAGGAATCGACCGCGTTGGGACATCGAATGGCGCTTTTCCCGGCGATGGAGGACTGGGAGGCCGCCCGTGAACGGGCGGGTGTCGAGACCTCGTTGCTCAGTGATATGCATGCGGGAGAAATTGAGACCTCCATACTTCTGCACTGCCATCCGGAATTGGTCCGGCCCGGTCACGAGACCACCGATTTCCTTGCCGACGACCGCCGTCATCTCCTCTCCCTCGGTATGTCGGCCTACACCGATTCCGGTGTGATCGGCCGTCCTTCGTTGGCGTCCGCCACGAAGGGGAAGGAGTTGCTGGAGGGGTTCGTCGAGTCCTTCGGTGCGTACTTCTCCGTGGTCACGGACTGACGGCGCCGGCGGCGCGCCCTCAGCGAGCCGTACCAGCGTCCTCCGAGGACGAGGGCTCCCGGCAGTGCCGCCGCGAAGCTGAGCACGCCGTAGACGACGGCCACGGTCAGGCCCTGGGAGGCGCCCAGACCGGCCGCGCCGAACGACCAGGCGGTGACGCCCTCCCGGGGGCCCCAGCCGCCGACGTTCAGCGGCAGGCTCATGGCGATCAGGGCCAGCAGCGCGAGCGGCACCAGGTCCGCCCAGGACGCCGCGGAGCCCGCCACGCGCGCGGAGAGCAGGAACATCGCCACGTACCCGGCCAGCACCACCACCGAGGAGATGAGCACCGCCGGGCCGCTGCCGCGGTTCAGCAGCGCGCCGCGCGCCTCGGTGAGGGCGGCGCGCACCCGCCCGGACCGGCCGCGCTCGGGACGCGGGCTGCGGCCCATCCGCAGCGCCGCCCAGACGGCGGCCGCGCCCAGGGTGACGAGCGTCAGCACGCCCACCGCGTGACGGGTCTGCTCCAGCACCGGGGAGGGCATGGTCAGCAGGACCGCCACCCCCACGGCGGCCAGCACCAGCTGACCCGCCGTCCGCTCGATCACCACCGCGCGTACGCCGCGCCCCATGTCCCCGGAGCTCTGCCCGTGCCGGACGGCCCGGTGCACATCGCCCAGGACACCGCCCGGGAGCGCCGCGTTGAGGAACAGTGCCCGGTAGTAGTCCGCGACGGCCGGGCCGAGCGGCAGCCGGATGCCCAGCGCGCTCGTCACCGCGCACCAGCGCCAGGCGCTGAACACGGTCGTCAGCGCGCCGATCCCCACGGCCGCGGCGAGCGTCCCGCCGTCGATCCGCCGCAGCCCGTCCACGAACACGCCGGTCCCGAGCCGCCAGACGACGACCACGAGAATGACCGTTCCGGCGATGCTGCCGAAGTGGGCCCGCAGGGCGCGGAGCGCCTTGCCGGCGAGCCGGGGGTGGGAATCGGCCGGGACGCCGCCGCCCGGCAGCGCGCGCGATGCCGTGACGCGGGGTGGGACGTCAGCCTCGGCCCGGTGGTCGGTCTCGGCCCGGTGGTCGGCCTCGGCCCGGTGGCCGTCGAACGGTTCGGCGGGCGCCCGTGTCGCGAGGGCGTGGCCCAACAGCGGCGCCGAAGAGGCACGGGGAGCCCGCACCGGGGCCACCGAGGGGCGACGGGCGGTCGGGGCCGACACGGCCGGGCCGGACACCGTCGAGGCCGGCGCCGGCTGGGTCATCGCCGGGCCGGTGTGTGGGGTGGGCCGGTGTGTTTCCGGGTCGGCGGCGATCGGCGACGCCGACGGGCGGGGCTCGGCCGACTGGCGCTGGCGCGGGAGCGTGAGGGGCGCCGTCGTGCGCATGCGCGCCCGAGGCGAGGGAGCGCTCGCCCGCACCCGCACCCGCACGCCCTTCGGCCGTACGCGGACCCGTCGCTCGCCCCCCTGCGGGTACGTGTCCGCCGGCGCCGTCATGAGGTGCCGCCCGTCGGCCGGGGCAGCGCCAGGAGGTCGCTGTGGTGGAGGGTGACGCGCAAGTCGCCCGCCGCGCAGGCCGCCAGACGGTCGCGGAGGTAGGCGTCGGCGCGCCCGGTGAGTTCGGGGCGCTGTTCGCAGGCAGCGCCGACCCAGCCGCGCAGCCACTCCTCGGTGAGGGCGATGTGCCGGTCGTCGAGCTGCCAGGGGCTCGGGTGGACCCGGACCGTGGCACCCCGCTGGGCGAACGCCTCGCAGGCCACGGTGATCGCGTCGGGGCCGAGCAGCTCGCTCGCGCGCTGGTGGGCGTTGAACGCCTCGGCGATCTCCTGGTCCATGGGGTGGGCCGGTACGAGGTCGGCGCGGCCGACGACGGAGAGGGTCAGCAGCGCGGGGACCCCGGCGTCCGCGCAGGCCCCGGCGAGCGTCTCGATCTCCTCGCGGGTGAGGACGTCGAGCAGCGCGGAGGCGGTGACGAGGCAGGCGCCCGCCAGGTCGGCGGCCGTGAGCCGCCCGATGTCACCGCGCCGGGTGGTGACGGTGACGGGGCTGCCGTCGGCGGCCGCGCGAGGGGCCCGCTCGATGGCCAGCCGCAGCAGGGCGGGGTCCTGGTCGTGCAGGACCCACTGCTGGGCGCCGTCGAGCCGGGGCGCGAGCCAGCGGCCCATCGAGCCGGTGCCGCAGCCGAGGTCGTGGACGACCAGCCCGGTGGCCCGGCGGGGCAGGTTCGCGAGACGTATGCGCAGCGGGTCGAGGAGATCCACCGCACGCGCGGCGGCATCGGCGCTCTCCCGCAACTCCAGCCACTGGGGCGCGTACTGGTGCCCCTCGGCTGCCGGAGTGTCCCCGCCCCGCCCCGCCATGCTGAGCGCCGCGCCGGAGGCCGAGGCCGCGGCGAGCACGGACGCGGCCTCCGCGGCGGCCGCACCGCCCGCGGGGGCCGGCGTACCGGCGGAGAGCGTGGCGCCCGAGGCCGAGCCCGGGCCCGCGGAACCCCCCGGCGCCGTCGTCGTGGTGGCCGTTTCGGCTGAGGCTGACGTGGTCATGCGGCCCTCCGGGGTTCGTGGCGCAGTCGTCCCAGGACGTGGGCGAGGCTGCGGGCCGTGGTCGCCCAGCCGTCGAGCGCGGCGCGGCGCCCGCGTGCCGCGGCCTTCAGCCGGCGCCGTACGTCGGCCTCCCCGAACCAGCCGCGCAGCTCCGACGCGATGGCCGCGGGGTTCTCCGGCGGGACGAGGATGCCGGGCACGCCGCCGTCGGGGGCGCGGCCGACGGCCTCCGGGAGGCCGCCGACGTCCGTGGCCAGTACGGGGATCCCTCTGGCGAGGGCCTCGGTGACCGCCATGCCGTAGGTCTCGGCGTACGAGGTGAGGACCATCAGGTCGGCGGAGGCGTAGCTGGCGTCGAGTTCGGCGCCCGCCTGCGGTCCGGCGAGGTGCAGCCGGTCCTCCAGGCCGAACTTGGCGACGAGGCCCCGGATGTGGTCGACGTACTCGGGGTCCTGGTCGATGCCGCCGACCAGGACGCAGCTCCACGGCAGGTCGGTGACGGTCGCGAGGGCCTCGACCAGCCGGTGCTGCCCCTTGCGGGGGGTGACCGCGGCGACGCACAGCAGCCGGGAGACGCCGTCGGTGCCGGAGGCGAGGGGGGCGATGTCGGCGCCGGGGGCGGCGACATGGACCCGCTCGGGGGCGAGGCCGTGGTGGGAGACCAGCCGGCGGACCGCCCAGTCACTGGTGGCGATCACTGCGGACACGCCCCGCAGGGTCGTGCGCTCCTTGGCGTCGAGGTCGGCGGCCACATCGGGCTCCAGGCCGGTCTCGTCGCCGAGCGGCAGATGCACCAGGACGGCCAGGCAGAGGCGTTCGGCCTCGGGGAGGACGATCTCGGGGACACCGCAGGCGACGAGGCCGTCCAGGAGGACGACCGTGCCGTCGGGGAACTCGCGCAGGGTGCGCGCGAGTTCGGCGCGGGCCTCGGCGCCGGGGCGCGGCCAGCTGCCGTGCAGCGCGTGCTGGTGCACCTGCCAGCCGAAGCCGGGCAGATCGAGGCAGATCCGGCGGTCGTAGGCGTTGCCGCCGCTGGGGCGGGCCAGGTCGTCGACGCCGCCCGGCATCACGAAGTGCACGGAGCGCAGCGACATGGGCACGATCGCGGCGTTCTTCAGGGCCGCGTTCTGCACGGGCACGTAGTCGAGCCTCACTTGCTCTCCCCCGTTCGCCTGGGCGGCACCGCCCGCCTGGGGGGCGGTGCCGAGGTCCGCCCGTTCGATGGTCGTGTCGGTCACAGGGCACGCTCGTAACTCGCCCAGGCGATGTGCGATTCGTGCAGGGTGACCGTGATGCCCGCGATGCCCTTGGCGTTCTCGCCCATGGCGCCCTTGTGGATCCGCTCGGCGAGCCGGTCCGCGATCACCTTGGCGAGGAACTCCGTCGAGGTGTTGGTGTTCGCGAAGTCGGGCTCGTTGTCGAGGTTGCGGTAGTTCAACTCGCTCACCACGGCGCCCAGCTCCTGCGTGGCCAGCCCGATGTCTACGACGATGTTGTCGTCGTCCAGCTCGGCGCGCCGGAAGGTGGCGTCCACGAGGAAGGTGGCGCCGTGCAGGCGCTGCGCGGGTCCGAAGACCTCCCCGCGGAAGCTGTGGGCGATCATGATGTGATCGCGGACGGTGATGCTGAACAACGGACGACCCTCCAGTGCGGTACGTCTGCCCCCGGGCCGGGGCATGCCGTGTAGTACGGCTGCTCCCTACCCGTTGTTCAGCCGAGTTTTCCGGTTTCTTGGAGGTCAGCGTTCCGTCGGGGCAGTTCAGGGGCGGGTGGGGCGGCTGCGCTGACCGGTCAGCGGGTCACTCGGCGGCGTACCGTACCCGATGGCAGAGCCCCGGCAGCTCTCCGCTCGCGAGCCGCGGCAGCACGTCCGGGAGTTCGTCGAAGGCACACTCCCCCGTGACGAGCGCGTCGAAGCGCGCGTCGGCGAGGAGTTCGAGGGCGAGCGCCAACCGGTCGGCGTAGGTACGGCCGGGGCGCCCGGCCGGGGAGACGGTGCCGACCTGGCTGCTGCGGATGGTGAGCCGGCGTGAGTGGAACGCCTCGCCGAGCGGCAGGGCGATCCGGCGGTCGCCGTACCAGCTGAGTTCGATGACGGTGCCCTCGGCGGCGAGCAGCCCGAGCGAGGTGACGAGGCCCTGTTCGCTGGCGCTGGCGTGCACGACGAGGTCGCACTCCCCGAGCGCGTCGCCGGGCAGCGCGAAGTCCACGCCGAGGGCGCGGGCGATGTCGGCGCGCGCGGGGTCGGCGTCGACGAGCTGGACCCGTACGCCGGGGTAGCGGGCGAGGAGGGCGGCGACCGAGCAGCCGACCATGCCGCCGCCGACGACGGCGATGCGGTCGCCGACGAGGGGCGCGGCGTCCCACAGCGCGTTGACGGCGGTCTCGACGGTTCCGGCGAGGACGGCACGGGCCGCGGGAACGGACTCCGGCACGACGGTGACGGCATGGGTCGGGACGACGTAGCGGCTCTGGTGCGGATACAGGCAGAACACGTTCCTGCCGACCAGTGCGTCCGGCCCTTCTTCGACCCGGCCGACGCTGAGGTAGCCGTACTTCACCGGTGCCGGGAAGTCTCCTTCCTGGAAGGGCGCGCGCATGGTCGCGTGCTGGTTCTCGGGTACGCGACCGCTGAACACGAGCGTCTCCGTGCCCCGGCTGACCCCCGTGTACAGCGCGCGGACGAGCACCTCGCCCTCGGCCGGGGCGGCGAGGCGCTCCTCGCGGATCTCGCCCTGTCCCGGGGCGCTGAGCCAGAAGGCGCGGGCTGTGTGTTTCATATGGGTCTCCGTGAACGGTCGGGCGGTTCTCCACGTACGCAGCGGTGGACGTCGCGGAACGGTACGCGGCGATGATCGACTCTTCCACACACGTTCGGAAGGTTTGCGGTGGCCCTGAACAACACTTACGACGGCCGGCTGGTGCTCTCTGAGACTGCGGTGGGCGCGGGCGCCCAGCTGCTGCTCCTCGCCTTCCTGGGTACGGCGATCGGACTGGGCCCCGCGGGCTGGCTGACCGGGCTGGCGTTCGCGTTCGCCACGTGGGCGGTGCTCAACCGCGCGCTGCTGCGCACCCGGCCCCGCTCCTTCGGCCCCGCGAACCGGGTCACGCTCGGCCGGGCCGTCCTGGTCGGCGCCGTCACCGCGCTGGTCGCCGACTCCTTCCAGAGCTCGCCGCCGGTCTCGCTGTTCGTCGGTCTGACCGCCGTGGCCCTGATACTCGACGGCGTCGACGGCAAGGTGGCCCGCCGCACCGGCACGTCGACCGAACTGGGCGCCCGCTTCGACATGGAGGTCGACGCGTTCCTGATCCTCGTGCTGAGCGTGTACGTGTCGATGTCGCTCGGCCCGTGGGTGCTGCTGATCGGCCTGATGCGGTACGGCTTCGTCGCCGCCGCCCGGGCCCTGCCGTGGCTGAACGGTGCTCTCCCGCACAGCATGGCCCGCAAGACGGTCGCCGCGGTCCAGGGTGTCTTCCTGCTGGTCGCCGCCTCCGGACTGCTGCCCTACGCGGGGAACTTCGCCGTCGCCGCGGTGGCGCTGGGTTCGCTGGTCTGGTCGTTCGGGCGGGACATCGCCTGGCTGTACCGCAACCGCGAGGGCGGGCGCACGGCGACGGCCACGGTGACCGTGCCGGAGCCGGTGACCGTGGCCGTGACCGTGGAGGCCGCCGCGCAGCGCCGCGCGGCCGAGCTGGTGTCGAGCTGACGCCGGGTGCGCCCGGCGACCGGGCTCAGTCCACCGTGAGGACGATCTTCCCGGTGGTCCGGCCGGTCTCCCCGTGGGCGTGCGCCTTGCCCGCCTCGGCGAGCGGGAAGGTGGCGTCGACTCGGGCGCGCAGCTTCCCCTCCGCGACGAGGTCGGCGATGGCCCGCATCCCCGCCCGGTCGGCCTCGACCAGCAGTACTGCGAGTCGCACCCCCAGCTCGGCGGCCTTCCTCGCGTCGTCCTCGAAACCGACCGGCAGGATGGTGACGAGCGTGCCCCCCGGACGCAGGACGTCCAGGGAACGGGTGCGGACGTCCCCGGCCAGGGTGTCCAGGACCACGTCGACGTCCTTCACCCGCTCGGCGAAGTCCTCGGTCCGGTAGTCGATCAGTTCGTCGGCGCCCAGTTCGCGCAGCAGGTCGTGCTTGCCGGCGCTGGCCGTACCGATGACGTACGCGCCCCTGGCCTTGGCGATCTGCACGGCGAGGTGCCCCACTCCCCCGGCGGCCGCGTGGATCAGCACCCGCTGACCGGGTCGCACACCGGCGGTGTCCACGAGCGCCTGGTACGCGGTGAGCGCGGCCAGCGGCAGCGCGCCGCCCTCGACATGGTCGATGTTCGCCGGCTTGAGGGCGAAGGCCCGGGCCGGTCCCGTGACGTACTCGGCGTAGGCGCCCGCCCCGTGCGGGTAGGGCAGCATGCCGAAGACCTCGTCGCCCGGCTTGAACAGGGTGACCCCGAGTCCCACCGCCTCGACCACCCCGGAGACGTCCCAGCCCAGTACGGGCAGGGGGTCCGGCACCCACAGCCCCTGGGCGCGGTTCTTCCAGTCGGTCGGGTTCACACCGGCCGCGTGGACGCGGACGAGGATCTCGCTGAGGCCCGGCACGGGGCGCGGCCGTGCGACCTCCTTCAGTACCTCCGGCCCGCCGAAGTCGTCCTGGCTGACGGCACGCATGGTGCCGTGGTTCGCGTTCGTTTCCGTCATGGCGTCCAGCCTCCGTGGGAGGCGGACGCCCCGGCAATGGCACGATGGTCATCATTCGATGGGATCGTGCCATGCGTCGTGGCAGACTGGGCCGTATGACGTCCCCGCACCGTGTGGTGGTCCTGGCGCCCGACCGGGTCTACCCCTTCGAACTCGGCATGCCGAGCCGTATCTTCGGCTCGACCGACGGCCTGTACGAGGTCCTGACCTGCACCGCCGACGGCCGGCCGGTGCGGTCGGCCGCCGACTTCACGATCTCCGTGGACCACGGCCCCGAGGTGCTGGACACCGCCGACACCGTGATCATCGCCTCGTTCGGGCCGTTCCCCGCGGCCCTCGGACTGCTGTCGTCCGAGCTTCCCGACCCGTTGGCGGCGGCGCTCGGGCGGATCCGCCCCGGCACCCGGCTGGTGTCGATCTGCACCGGCGCCTTCGTGCTCGCGGCGGCCGGGCTGCTGGACGGCCGGCCCGCGACCACGCACTGGGCGCTCGCGGAGACGTTCCGTCAGCACTTCCCGAAGGTCGACCTGGACCCGGACGTGCTGTTCGTGGACGACGGCGACATCCTCACCTCGGCGGGCGCCGCGTCCGGCATCGACATGTGTCTGCACCTGGTGCGCAAGGACCACGGCAGCGAGGTCGCCAACCGGGTGGCCCGGCGGTGCGTGGTGCCGCCGTGGCGGGAGGGCGGCCAGGCCCAGTACATCGAGCAGCCGCTCCCCCAGGACCCGGCGAGCGGTACGGCCGCCACCCGCGCCTGGGCGCTCGAACGCCTCGACTCCCCGCTCACGCTGACGGACCTCGCCCAGCACGCCCGGATGAGCCTGCGCACCTTCGCCCGCCGCTTCAACGACGAGGTCGGCATGAGCCCCGGCCGCTGGCTCGTCCAGCAGCGGATCGCCCGCGCCCGGCACCTCCTGGAGTCCACGGACCTGCCGGTCGACGAGATCGCCGGCCATGTCGGCTTCGCCACCGGCACGTCCCTGCGTCAGCATCTGCACGCGGCGATCGGGGTGTCCCCGCTGGCGTACCGGCGCACGTTCCGGACCGGCGTCTGAGGGCCCCGCCCGGATCTGCCCGGCCCCGTCGGCTATCCGTTGCCCGGCGGCATGTTGTACGGGGTGACCACCTGGATCGCCGAGGGCAGGGACGGGCCCTCGTCCGGGAGGGCCTGGTGGGCGCGCATGATGGTCTGGCACGCGCGGCGCAGGTCCTGGCGGAGGTCGTGGTGGAGCACGGCGGACAGCCGGCCGGCCCGCAGCAGCCGGGTGTTGTCGTGGTCCAGGTCGTGCGCCACGAAGACGTGCGGCTCCCGGCCCGCGGCGGCGAACGCGTCGAGCGTCGCGGTGTTGCCGCCGCCGATGGAGTAGACGGCGGCGAGGTCCGGCTCCCGCTCCAGGGCGTCACGGACCAGGTCCCGCTGGGTGGCGTCGAGACCGTCGCTGTCGGTGACCTCGACGAGCCGCCGGGCCGGTTCCACGGCCCGCATCGCCGCCCGGAACCCCATCTCGCGCTCCTCCTCGTTGCGGTAGAAGCCCCGGCTGATCGTCACCAGGACGGCGCCGGGCCGGTCGCCGAGCCACTGCCGGACCAGATACGCGGCGGTCGCCCCGGCGGCCCGGTTGTCGATGCCGACGTAGGCGCTGCGCGGGCTGCTCGGCAGGTCCGTCGCCAGGGTGACCACGGGGACGCCGGCCGCGACCAGCCGTTCGATGGCGGCGGTGACCTCGGGGACGTCGGGGGCCTTGAGGATCACGCCCTGCGAGCCGCGCCGCCCGATCCGGTCGAGCATCCGGACCATCTCCGAGGCGGGCCCGGTCTCCCGGAAGTGGAAGCGGGAGCGTACGACCGCCGGGTGCAGGGACGGCAGTTCGGCCTCCAGGGCTTCCCGGACGGCCGTCGAGAACCGGTCCGGCGACTGCATCACGATGTCGACCATGAACGTACGGCCGCCGATCCGCACCTGCGTCCGCTGCCGGTCCAGGTCCTTGATCGCCTGCTCGACCTCGCGGGCGGTGCTCTCCCGCACCCCGCCGCGGCCGTTGAGGACCCGGTCGACCGTGGCCAGGCTCAGCCCGGCCTGACGGGCGATCTCACGGATCGTGTAGGGGTGTCCCATGGCTGCTTTCCCGGCTGTGAATGAGGGGTTTTTGAGGGGCTGCTGAGGGTTGAATGAGGGTGGTCCGGGCCCAAGACTGACAGAGACGGCGGCGCGACGAAAGGCCCGCCCGACCGGACCGGATCAGGGAAAGGACCCGGCATGGCCCTCACCGCCGCGGGCTCGACGGTCCCGGTGTCGTCGCCCTCACAGCGGTGTGGTCACCGGTTCACGGATCGGCTGGGACCAGAACGTGGTGGGCGCCACGGACCGACCCACTGACCCGCACGTACCCTTCTCCTCCCCTATGCCTTCTCCTCCCCTTCTCCCTCATCTCCCCGCACCTCCGAAAGGGACACTCGATCATGCGCATTGGCATCCTGGGACTGGGCCGCATCGGCGCCTTCCACGCCGGCACACTGGCCGGGCTGGACGTCGTGGAGGAGCTGGTGGTCTCCGACCCGGTGGCCGCGGCGGCGACCGCGGCGGCGGAGAAGTTCGGCGCCACGGTCGCCGACTCCCCGGAGGCGGTGTTCGCCTCCGGGATCGACGGAGTCGTGATCACGGCGGCGACGGACGCGCACCCCGGACTGATCCTCGCCGCCGTCGAGGCGGGCATCCCGGTGTTCTGCGAGAAGCCGGTGGCGAAGACGGTCGAGGACAGCCTCACCGTGCTGCGCGCCGTCCGGGACAGCGGCATCGAGGTCCAGATCGGCTACAACCGCCGCTTCGACGCGGGCTGTGTGACCGCCCGTGAGGCGGTGCTCAGCGGTGAACTGGGCGCGCTGCACACCGTACGGTCGACGACGCTGGACCCGGCCCCGCCGCCGGCGGCGTACGTGGCGGTGTCGGGCGGCATCTTCCGGGACTGCGCGGTGCACGACTTCGACATCGTGCGCTGGGTGACGGGCCGCGAGGTCGTGGAGGTGTACGCGACGGGCGGCAACAAGGGCGCGGAGTACATCAAGGAGGCGGGTGACGTCGACACGGCGTCCTCGCTGCTCACGTTCGACGACGGCACGATCGGCGTCATCTCCAACACCCGCCACAACGCCCGCGGGTACGACGTGCGCCTGGAGGTGCACGGCATGAAGGACAGCATCGCGGCGGGCCTCGACGGCCAGCTCCCGCTGCGCTCGGCGGAGCCGGGCGTGACCTTCCCCGCCGGTCCGCCGCACAACTTCTTCATGGACCGCTTCGCCCCGGCGTACCGCGCCGAACTGACCGCGTTCACCGAGGTCGTCGCGGGCACCCGCCCCTCCCCCTGCACGGTTGCCGACGCGATCGAGGCCAGCTGGATCGCCGAGGCATGCACCCTGTCGGTCGCCGAAGGCCGCCCGATCCAGCTGGAGGAGGTCCGCAAGAACGCCTCGTGACACGCCGGGCCCGGCGGGGGAAGGGCCTGGTAGGGGCAGGCTGAGCGCGCAGCGCCTGAGGGAGGCGGGCATCCGCCCGGCGGCGGGTCCGGCGGCGCTTCAGCTCCGTGCGGCCGTCGGGTCCGGTGCCACCGGGGCCGTCACGCTACCGAGGAGCCGCAGCGCCGCCTCCGACGGCGAGCCGGGCTCCGCCGTGTAGGCGATGAGGCGTTGGCCGGAAGCGCCGGGGATGACAAGGTTCTCGAAGCTGAGGTCCATCGCGCCGACTTGCGGATGACGCAGGTGTTTCACCCCTGAGGTGCAGGTGCGTACCGGGTGCCGTGCCCAGCGGGAGGCGAACTCGTCGCTGTTCATGGTGAGCCGGCCGACGAGTTCCGCGAGACCGCGGTCGTGGGGGTGGCGGCCGGCGACCAGGCGCAGGGAGGCGACACCGAGTTGGGCCTCCTCGTTCCAGTTCGTGAACAACTCCTGGTACTGCTCGTCCAGGAAGAGCATCCGGGTCAGGTTGGGACGGGTGGCCGGAGTGTCGGGGCTCTCGGGCGCCAGGTGTCCGGCGAGCAGCGCGTGCCCCATCCGGTTCCAGGCGAGAACGTCGTTGCGCCGGTCCAGGACGAGGGCCGGCACGTCACTCATGGCCGCCAGCAACTGCCGGGTCGAGGCGCCGGCATGGGCGAGTCGGGGCGGAGCCGGCCGGGACGAAGCGGCGGCGGGGCGGGCGAGGTCCTTCAGATGGGCCGTCTCGTCGTCGGAGAGGCGCAGCGTACGCGCGATCGCCTCCAGCACGCCGTCGGAGGCGTTGGTGGCACGGCCCTGTTCAAGACGGGTGTAGTGGGTGATGCTCACGCCGGCGAGCGTCGCCAACTCCTCGCGGCGCAGACCACTGACGCGGCGGCGAGCCGGGTGCGGGTTGATGCCGACGTCCTCGGGGCGCAGCGCGGCGCGGCGCGACTTGAGGAAGTCTCCCAGCTCGGACGGGCCGTCCATCCATGCCTCCAGGTCGGCGGTGTGCGACAGGCCGTGGCCACTGACTTCCCATCATGCCCGGCCGTCCCGGCGGCCGGAGGCCGTAAGGGTGGTCATGTGATGACTACCCTCGCGCCGGCTGTGCGGGACAGGGTGCTGGCTGGGAATCCGGGGGTCGACGAGCCTCTTCTTCCGTAACCGCGCGTGACGCGACCGAGTGCGCGCCGGGTGTCAGGAAACGTGAGGAAAGGGACTCGACGTCATGTCTGTCACTGATGCGGAGGCGGCCGGTACCGTCTCCGGCACCGCCACCGATACAGCCCCGGCCGCGCTCACCCCCCGGCTTCGGTTGGTGCTGGTGCTGTTGCTCGCGGCCCAGTTCATGCTGGCCGTGGACTTCTCCATCCTGAACGTGGCGCTGCCGGTGATCGGTGAGGGTCTGGGCTTCTCACTGGCGCATCTGCAGTGGATCGCCACGTCGTTCGCACTGTGCGCGGCGGGCTTCACCCTGCTGTTCGGCCGCGTCGCGGACCTGTTCGGCCGCCGCCGGCTGTTCCTCGGCGGCCTCGTCGTCCTGGGCGCGGCCTCGCTCGTGGGCGGCCTGGCGCAGAACCCCGAGGTACTGATCGCGGCCCGCGTCTTCCAGGGCCTGGCCACCGCCGCCGTCACCCCGGCGGGACTGTCGCTGCTGACGACCTCGTTCCCGGAGGGGCCGCTGCGCGAGAAGGCGCTCGGCCTCAATGGGGCGCTGATGTCGGCCGGGTTCACCACCGGCGCCGTCCTCGGCGGCCTGCTGACCGACCTGCTGTCGTGGCGGTGGGCGTTCTTCATCAATGTGCCTGTCGCCCTCGCCGTGCTGTTCATCGCCCCGACGGTCATCAAGGAGTCCCGCCCGGACGAGCGTCCCAAGCTGGATCTGCCCGGCGCCGTCAGCGTCACGCTCGGCCTGCTGGCCATCGTCTTCGGGCTGACCCAGGCGGGCGAGAAGGGGTGGGGGTCGTCCGAGGCCCTGGTGTCGCTGGCCGTGGGTGTGGCCCTGCTTCTGGTGTTCTACGCCGTCGAGCGCGAGGTGTCCGCGCCACTCGTGCCGCTCGGTGTGCTCGGCAAGCGGTCGGTGGCCTGGGGCAACATCGCCGGCCTGATCGCGTTCCTCACCGAGACGTCCCTGGTCTTCCTGCTGACCCTCTACCTCCAGGAAGTGCTCGGTCTCTCCGCGCTCGCCGCCGGTCTGTCCTTCGGCGTGCTCGGCATCGGAACCGTCGTGGGCGGCACCATCGCCCCGAAGGTCATCGGACGCGTCGGCAGCAAGTCCACACTGATCACCGGCGGCCTTCTGCAGACCGTCTGCACGGCCGCGCTGCTCGGCCTCGGCGACGACCGCTCGTGGATGTGGCTGCTGCTGATCGGCACCTTCGCGGGCGGGGTCGGCAACATGCTCGTCATCGTGGGCTTCATGGTCACCGCCACCTCGGGGCTCGCCGATCACGAACAGGGCCTGGCCACCGGCCTCGCCACGATGACCCAGCAGGTCGGCATCACCATGGGCACGCCGATCATGAGCGCCGTCGCCACCGCCGCCATGACCGGCGCCGGAGCCTCGGCCGTCCTCGGCGGTCTGAAGGTCGCGATCGCGGTGAACGCCGCCATCGTGCTCCTCGGCACCCTCACCAGCGCCCTGTTCTTGCGCGGCGCCCGTTCGAGTACGCACTGACGACGGGCCGTACGGGCCGTACGGGCCGCCGGACGCCGACCTGCCGGCCCCCACCTCCGTACGTCTCGGCGACCCGCAGCGCGAGGAGGCCGACTGGGAGGTGCAGGCACCGAGGGTCCGGGGCGCGCGACGGCCGACCCCGTCAGGGTCACGCGCTGGTGCGGGTGACCAGGCGGGTGGGGAGGATCAGTGGCGTGGGATCCTCGCCGTTGAGGAGGGCGACGAGCACGCGGGCCATCTCGCGGCCGAGCGCCGTTATCGGCTGGTGGACGGTGGTGAGCGGCGGATCCGCGATCCGGGCGACGGCCAGGTCGTCGAAGCCGACCACGGCGACGTCGGCGGGGACACGCCGCCCGGCCTCCCGCAGGGTGCGCAGCGCCCCCGCCGCCATGTTGTCGTTGGCGGCGAACACCGCGTCCAGGTCGGGGTGTCGCAGCAGCAGCGCGGCCATGACGGCGGCCCCACTGGGCTCCGTGAAGTCCCCCTCGTTCGGCGGGAACGGTCGGAGGCCGGCGGCCAGCATCGCGTCCTGGTAGCCGCGGTACCGCGCACGGCCCACCTCGGTGTCCAGCCGCCCGCAGATCACGGCCACCCGGGTCCGGCCCCGGGAGAGCAGGTACTCCGTCGCCTCGCGCGCCCCGCCGGTGTTGTCGACGTCCACGTACCAGCGGGGAGCCGAGCCGACGGGACGGCCGCCGAACACCACCGGCATCTCCGCCTCCTCGGCCGTCCGCGCCAGCGGATCGTTCTCGCGCAACGCCATCAGCATGACGCCGTCCGCGCCCTTGCCACGCAGCAGTTCCTCGACCCTCTTGCGGCCCCGGTCGGTCGCGGCCAGACACAGCATCAGATGCAGGTCGGCCTCCTCCAGCGCCGCCGACGCTCCCACGATCACCTGCGAGAAGAACGGATCCGCGAAGATCGACGGGTCCTCGCCGGAGACGACCAGAGCGGCCGCGCCCGTCTGCCGGGTGGCCAGCGCGCGGGCGGTCGGATTGGGCACGTAGCCGAGTTCCCGGACGGCCCGCTCGACGGCCTCGCGTTTCCCCGGGCTGACATGCGGCGCTTTGTTGAGGACGCGGGAGGCCACCGAGCGGGAGACCCCCGCGAGTCGGGCCACCGCGTCGAGCGTGGGCTGCCGACGCGGCGGATCCTCTGCCATGACCATCCGTCTCTCCCCCCTGGCCGAAAACTGGGAGCGCTTCCGGTCAGAAGGACCGTAGGCCCTTGAACTCACGCTGGACAAGAGGGAGTTTCACGCTTCGACTCTTGACAGTTCTACCAGCCAGCCACACGATACCGACCACACCCCCAAAGGTTCTCGGCACCATTCGCACCACTGGAAGCGCTTCCAATGGGAGCGCTCCCATCTCCCCACACGGCACTTCACCACCGCACTTCCCCACTGCACTTCCCCCCATCGCGCCGCCCGCTCCGGACGAGAGCGGGCGACGCACATCTGCCAGATATCCGAGGTGATGTCATGCGCCGCAGGTTCCGCACCCTGATGGCAGCGCTCTGCGCTCTGCCCCTCGCGCTCGCCGCCGCTCCGTCCGCCCATGCCGCCGACCCGACCAGCATGACCAGCGGGTTCTACGTGGACCCCGACTCCAGCGCCAAGCGGTGGGTCGCGGCCAACCCCCGTGACGGCCGGGCGCCGGCGATCAACAACTCGCTCGCCAACACCCCGATGGCCCGCTGGTTCGGCTCGTGGAGCGGCTCGATCGGCTCCGCCACGAGCTCGTTCACGGGCGCCGCGGACAGCCGGGACAAGCTGCCCATCCTCGTCGCGTACAACGTCTACAACCGCGACTACTGCGGCGGGCACTCGGCGGGCGGCGCCTCCTCGCCGTCCGCCTACGCGAGCTGGATATCCCAGTTCGCCGGCGGTATCGGCAACCGTCCGGCCCTGGTGATCCTGGAGCCGGACTCCCTCGGGGACTACGGCTGCATGAACCAGGCGCAGATAGCCGAGCGCCAGAGCATGCTCAGCGGCGCCGTCTCCCAGTTCAGCCGCCAGGCCCCCAACACCTGGGTCTACATGGACGCCGGCAACCCCGCCTGGACGGACGCCGCGACCATGGCGAAGCGGCTCCACGAGGCGGGTCTGCGGCAGGCCCACGGCTTCTCGCTGAACATCTCCAACTACCTCACCACGGGCGAGAACACCGCCTACGGCAACGCGGTGAACAGCCACCTCAGCGCCCGCTACGGCTACACCAAGCCGTTCGTCGTGGACACCAGCCGCAACGGCAACGGCTCCAACGGCCAGTGGTGCAACCCGTCGGGCCGCCGTATCGGCACTCCCACCCAGATGGGCGGCGGCGCCGAGATGCTGCTGTGGATCAAGGCGCCGGGTGAGTCGGACGGCAACTGCGGGGTGGGCGCGGGCTCCACGGCCGGTCAGTTCCTGCCCGAGGTCGCCTACAAGATGATCTACGGCTACTGACGCAGGACTCCCGTGACCCGGTTCGCTCGCCCCGCGACCGGGTCACGGGTCTCGTCGTCAGCGGGGCGGGGTCTCCTCCAACTTCTCGAAGAAGAACTCGTGCTTCAGGAAGGAGACGTCGTACTCGTGACCGGCCTGGGGCGGCAGCAGTTGCGACGCCTGGAAGAGGCGCCACCCGTCGAGCAGCGCGTCGAGGCCCGTGGCGTAGGGCGGTTCGTCGCTGTCACCGGCCGTGGGGCGGGTGCGGCCGGTGCCGTCGTAGCGGGACCAGCCGACGACCGGGGAGTCGAGCGCCGAGGTCGACAGGTAGAGGACCAGGACCTGTTGCCTCATGCGTGACTCCTCAGGGCGGGCCGGTTGCTGACGCGGGTGACCCAGTACTCGACGTCGAACGAGTCGTCACCGGTCAGGGCCCGCCACAGCAGGGCCCTGTTGTGTATCTCCAGTCGGCCGGCGGCCTGTTCGTACCACGGGAAATGGGTGCCCAGCTCCGCGGTGACGGCCGGGTCGTGGAGGTCGGCCGTGTCCCACAGGCGCACCTGCGGCACGGTCGGGTTGAGGCGCAGCTTGTACATGTAGCGGCGACGGTCGGTGTCGTTGCGGCGGCCGCCGTGCCAGATCCCGTGGTGCACGAGGACGACCGTGCCGGCCGGGCAGGTCAGGCGGGTCTGCCCCCGCAGGTTCTGGACGCGGCCGATGTCCGTCTCGTTGATCCGGCGCAGATGGCTGCCGGGCACACTGAGGGTGCCGCCCATCTCGGCGGTCACCTCGTGCGGGTAGTACATGAGCTGGATGTCGAAGGCGTCCGGCCGTACGTCGATGATCGCGTCCGCGTGGAGGTCCTGCGCGTGTCCCTCGTGGGGCTCGCGGACATGCACGGCATGGTGGTCGACGGTCGGCCCGGGTCCGACGAGACTCTCCACCGCTCCGGCGACGACCGGCAGTTCGAGCAGCTCACGGACGAAGGTGCCGGCCGGGAACGCCTCGCTCAGGGGGGTGCCGTACGGCACTCCCGGCAGGCCCTCGGCGAGCGCGGCGACGGCCCGTTCGTTGATTTCCTGCGGCACCACCCCGTCCAGGCGCAGAAATCCCTGCGCGACGAAGCGGGCCACCTGAACCGATGTCAGGAGGTGCTTGCTGGTTGGCATACGACGAACGTACGGGCGCCGACCGTCCCTGTAGTGGGCTGAAATCGTCGTGTGGTGGTCATTTTCCGTGATCGGCGCGGCAGCCGGGGGACGCCCGCCGGAACCTTTCCCGCGTCGGCGATGTAAATGACGGTGAACGGACAACCATCCCGCCGAGGAGCAGCGCCATGACCGACCAGATCACGCCCACGCATCCCCCGTACACCGCCCCGCCCCGGCCGGGGAGGCGGGGCGCCCTCGTCGCTGCCGGTGTGGCCGGAGTACAACGACTGCGACGCGGGCACGGCGTACCGTTTCGACTACGAGATCACCAACAGGGGTGGTGAACCCGCCAACTACACCGTGATCGTGAACGGCTTCGACGACGACGGCGACTTCATGGGTCAGGCGTACGTCAGGGCCACCCACCTCGAACCGGGCGAGACCGACGCCGACAAGGGCGACTTCGACAAGTACGTGAAACTGGCGGGCGACCACACCCTGGCCGACATCGACTCCCTGCGGGTCGCCCACGTCGAACGCCTCCCACTCGCCAACTGACGCGGGGCGTCAGGTCAGGGTGGCGGCACTCGACGTGTTGGTGAGCGATGCCGGTGGGCGCCCCCGAACGAGGCGCCCACCGCCGTGGTCCACGCGGTGAGGCCCGTCTATCGGCGCCCCTCGTGCCCCACGAACCCCACGAACCGCGCCCACTCCTCGCGTCCGACCGCGACGTGAGGAACGGCCAGGTCCTTGGAGTCCCGTACGCACACGACCCGCTGGGTGACGGCGACTTCCACGCAGCTGTCACCCTGACTGCCGCTGTAGCTGGACTTGAACCACGCCAGTTCCGTCGTGCTCATAGGTCTAGTTCCCCTCGGAGTCGCTCCAGCAGCGCCCGGGAATCCTTGGCATTCAGGGCCTGCGAGCGCAGTGTGTCATAGCGCTGGTGGAGCAGGCTCACCTCTTTCGCGTCGGAGATGAGGCGCCCGTTCTGCTGCCCTTCGGCGTAGGCGAGCCGCTGGCCCTTCGGGGTCTCCAGCAACTGCACCGGGCCGTCGAGGCAGGCGTGCAACCCGGCCTCCAGGGGCACGATCTGGAGCGTGACGTTGCGTGGCGCGCTCAGCTCCAGCACATGGTCGAACAGCCCCCGCATCCGGGTGTCGTCGCCGAACCGGCGCCGGAAGACATGCTCCTCGACGATGAAGCTGAAGGGGGTCGTCGGCCGCTCGGACAGCATCCGCTGCCGTTCCATCCGCCGGTCCATGAAGCTCTCCAGCTGGTCGTCCGGCGTCACCGGGACGGTCCCCTCGAAGACCGCCCGCGCGTACTCCCTGGACTGCAGCAGCCCCGGCACCAGCCTGCATTCATAGGTGCACAGGCTCACCGCGACCCGCTCCAGCCGGGCCCACTGGCGGAACCAGGCGGCCAGCCCCACGTCTCCCCGACCCCGGGTGACGTACTGGGACGACTTCCGCAACGCCCCCGTGTTCCCGAGCAGTTCGTCGGCCCGCTCCACATAGGTCACATCCGGCATCCGGCGCCCCTGCTCCACCGATTCGACCGTGTGCTTGGAGAAGCGGACGAGATCCGCGAACTCGGCCCGGCTGTAGCCCGCGTGCTCGCGCAGCGCCTGGGTCACGGCGCCCCACGTCCGCAGACTGTCCGAGGGGTCCGGTTCGCGGTCCACCACCGTCCCCTCGTCGGCCTGTGCCTCGTCGTAGTCGTTGACATTGCCGCCGCCCGTCATCCGCGGCCACCTCCGGTCTTCGTGCGCTGTGGCCCCCATGCCCCGACGGCACCAAGACTGACGGGAAGATCTGCGTACTGTCCACAGAAAGTGCCCGTACGCTGACGCAGCGTACGGGAACAGCCGGGGTGGTGTGCGGCGGCAGGGAACCCGAACTCCGCACGTCCCGTCCCCCACCGGCCCCAAGGCACCCGTCAGTCCGGCAGATTGCCGTCCCCACCCAGGTTGGCGACCATGCGACGCAGGACGTTGATGGTGGTGACGAAGTCGGCCGTGTCCACGCCTTCGTGCATCTGCCGATGCACACGCGCATTGCGTTCCCTGGCCCGGAGGCGCCCGTCCTCACCAGCCTCGGTCAAGGTCATGAACCCCGCGTCCTCCGTCAGCCAACCGCGGGCGACGAGATCGTCGAAGACACCGTCGAAGTCGATCCCGAGATCCTCGTACTTCGCCAGCCGCTCGACCAGTGTCGCGCGGGTCCACCTGCCCGGGTCCCCGGCGACGTGGTTGAGCGTCCACCAGTGCGGCTGCGTGAGGCCCTCCACCGCCAACTGCGCACGGAGGGCACCGACCACCCGCCGGTACGCCTCACCGGTCCAGGAGCCGATGGGCTGAGCGGCCAGCTCCTCCCGCGAGTAATCCTTCAGAGTCACGCCATGTCCTCCTTCTTCTCGCGATCGACAGGGCGAGATCACCGTGAACCACTCGAGTCCCGCTGGAGGTCGGGGTGGAGCGGGACAGGGAGGCGTCGGAGCCGTCCGGGAGAGTCGGGAACGGCTCGCGCCGGTGACCGCCCCCCGACGGTCACCGGCACGATGCGTTACCCGCGCGGGGTCACTGGCCGGGCGGCGGGAAGGGCACGTCGTCGCAGTTGGGGACGCCTGCGAGCCAGGCCGGGCCCTTGATGTAGATGTTGGTGACCCATGCCTTGTAGTCCGGCAGGTAGGACCAGGCGTCGTTCTCGTAGCCCTCCGCGTTGACCTTGTCCGAGTGCTTCTGGCAGTACACGCGGATGGTGGTCGAGTACGGGAAGGCGTAGACGCGCTCGGCCGCGAGGCGGGGCTCGGCCTTCGTCCACACGTCGGTGCCCCACGTCTGGTGGATGTTGCCGGTGACCTGGCCGGTGTTGACGCGGACGGCGCCGAAGTAGTCGCCGCCGAGGCGGACGTCACTGACCATCAGCTTGGTGCCGGACTGCTTGGCCTCGACCATCTTGCCAGCGCCGAGGTAGATGGCGATGTGGTGCAGGTTCCTCTTGTTGCCGTAGGCCAGCAGGTCGCCCGGCACCAGCGGGGCGAGGCCCTGGGCGGCGGTGAAGCGGGCGGCGGCGCGGTGCGTGTAGTACTGCTGGCTGGCGACGCCGTCGAGGATGTCGGAGCCGGCGGCCCGGGCGTACGCGTACCGGACGAGACCGGAGCAGTCGAAGCCCCGCCGCTCCGGGTCGTGTTCACTGGCCGGGTCGGTGGGGTCCACCTGCCCGTAGGTGGCGCCGGGCTGGGGGCCGTGGCCGCCGCCCCACGTGTACCAGGTGCCCGCGGCGACCTCGGCACAGGCCGCGGCGATCGCCCGCTCGGCGGCGGCCGAGGCGCCCGGCGCGAGGACCCCGCAGCCGGCGGTGGGCGCGGCCGGGGCGGCCGAGGCCGTGGACAGCGGCGCGCAGAGCAGCAGGGCCATGAGTGCGATCAGTGTGCGAAGGACATTGGTCCGGCTCACCATGCCGGAACCCCCGTTTCCTGTTGGTCTCGATGAACTGGTGGTGGTGGTCGGGCGCCAGCCTGCTCGTCCCGGGCGCGGCGCGTCGAGAGCCGGGCGTCGCCCCATCCCATCGGGCAACGGGAAACACCTGGGAAACACCCTCCGAGCAGGGCTGTCGCCGACCGGCACCGTATCGTCCCGGCGGTCACCTCAACGCCCCCGGCAGCCCCCCGAGTCGGTCGGGACGGGCACGCCCGGCAGCAGTGTGGCGCGCTCCTCGGGGCCGATCCCGGCGCGCAGCCGGCAGATGTCGGCCAGCCGTTTCGCGGGGTCGAGGTCCCACAGCCGTACGGTGCCGTCGGTGCTGCTGCTGGCCACCGTCCGCCCGTCGGGGGCGAAGTCGACGCCCCACACCGCGTTCGTGTGGCCGGTGAGCGTCGCCCACGGCCGCCGGCCGACGACGTCCCACAGGCGGACCGTGCGGTCGTTGCCGCTGCTGGCGAGGGTGCGGCCGTCCGGGCTGAACGCCACACCGCGTACCGCGCCCGAGTGGCCGGACAGAGCGGCCTCGAAGCGACGCCGGCGGACGTCCCACAGGCGTACGGTGCCGTCGTTGCCGCTGCTGGCGAGGGTACGGCCGTCGGGGCTGAACGCCACGCCCCGCACGGCGCCCGAGTGGCCGGTGAGCGCGCCCAGCCCGCGGTGCGAGGCGACGTCCCAGAGCCGTACGGCCAGGTCGTCGCCTGCGCCGGCCAGGGTGCGGCCGTCGGGGCTGAAGGCGACGTCGTTGACGAAGTCCTTGTGGCCCTTGAGCACGGTGAGTTGGCGGCGCTTCGCCACGTCCCACAGACGCACGGTGTGGTCGGCGCCCGCCGACGCCAGGGTCCGCCCGTCGGGGGCGAAGGCCACGGCGAAGACCTGCCCGGTGTGCCCGGTCAGCTTCTTCAGTTCCCTGCGCCCGGCGATGTCCCACAGCCGGACCGTGCCGTCGGAGCCCGCCGACGCGAGGGTGCGCCCGTCGGGCGAGAAGGCCACCGAGAACACGGTCTCGGTGTGCCCCTCCAGGGCCGCCACGAGAGTGTGCGTCCGCGCGTCCCACAGCCGTACGGCGTGGTCGGCGTCGGCGGTGGCCAGCAGCTTGCCGTCGTGGCTGTACGCGGTCTGC
The DNA here is from genome assembly GCF_055573455.1 of Streptomyces sp. NPDC030183. Taxonomy (NCBI): domain Bacteria; kingdom Bacillati; phylum Actinomycetota; class Actinomycetes; order Kitasatosporales; family Streptomycetaceae; genus Streptomyces; species Streptomyces sp. NPDC030183. Next base: position 78,995 of record NZ_JBVIBK010000022.1, on the reverse strand, counting down.
CAGACCTCGGTGAACGGACGGGACGTCAGGACCGGTCCGGCCAGGTCCCACAGGACGACGGTCTGGTCGAAACCGGCCGTGGCCAGCAGGGCGCCGTCGGACGTCACGGCCGCCCCGAGGACGTAGTCGGTGTGTCCGGCGAGCACCGCGGTCTGCCGGCCGCCGCGCACGTCCCACAACCGGGCCGTCCCGTCGCCGGCGGCGCCGACGACCGTCGTCCCGTCCGGGGTGAAGGCGACGGCGTTGATGTCGTCGCTGCTCCCGGTGAAGGTGGCGGTCGGCCGTCTGTCGTCCGCGTCCCACAGCCGTACCGTCCGGTCGACCCCGGCGGAGGCCACCGTGCTCCCGTCCGGGGAGAAGGCGACGCCCAGTACCTCGTCGGTGTGCCCTTCGAGGGCGTCGACGAAGTCGTTCCGTTCGGTGTCCCAGAGCCGTACCGCGCGGTCCGTGCCTGCGGAGACGAGCATCCGCCCGTCAGGGGCGTACGCCAGCGCGTTGACGTGGCCCTTGTGTCCGGGGAGGGTGGCGACCGACCGGGGGCGGGGCCCGGTGCCCCACACCCTGACGGTCCCGTCGGCGGCCCCGACGGCGAGCCTGCCCCCGCGCGGGTCGAAAGCGACCGACCGGGCGCCCTTGGTGGCGTCGGAGAGCACGCCCGTCCTGCGGTGGCCGGTGGTGCTCCACAGGGTCACCGGCCCGTCGGTCGAGGTCACCGCGACCGTACGCCCGTCGGGGCTGAAGGCGACCGAGCGGACCCGTCCGGGCACGGTGAACCGGGCGAGGACGGGATGGCCCTCGGTCATGCCGCGCAGGATCACCGTGCCGTCGGAGCTGGCCGTCGCGAGGATGCGGTCGCCGGGGGCGAACGCCACCGCGTTGACCGGTCCGCGGTGTCCGTCGAGCCGGGCGGAGAACGGCTGCGACTGGGTGCTGAGCAGGGCGCCGCGGGCCTCGGGGGTGGTCGCGGTCCGGTAGGCGTCCTCCGCGAGGAGCATCGACGCCTCGGGCCGGCCCCCGGCCAGGGAGGCGGACCGCGCGGCGAGGGCCTGGGAGCGGGCCACGCGCTCCTGGTCGAGGGCGGCCTCGCGCTGCTGGTAGGCGAGCCCTCCGGCGGTGACGGCGAGGCCCAGCAGCACGGCGAGCGTGGCGAGCAGGGACTGCCGCAGCCGTACCTGCCGTCGGGCCTGGGCGCGGCGGCCGTCCTCCTCGGTCTGGCTGGCCCGCAGGAACGCCTCCTCGTCGGGGGCGAGCCTGCTCCAGCCGTCGGACTCGTCGGCCCATGTCCGTACGGTGTCGAGGCGGGTACCCCGGTAGAGCGCGGACGGGTCGCGGTTCTCGCGCTCCCATTCACCGGCGGCGTGGGCGAGTTGCTGGTGCAGCAGCAGGCCGGCCCGGTCGGCGTGGATCCAGTCGCGCAGGCGGGGCCAGGCGTGCAGCAGGGCCTCGTGGGCGATCTCGACGGTGTCGCTGTCCATGGTGATGAGCCGGGCGCGGACGAAGGCGTCGAGCGCGGCGGCGGCCCCGTCCGCGTCGCCGAGCCGCGCCATGAGGGCGTCCCTGCTCATCCGGCGGCGGGTCGCCCCGGCCCCGTCCATGACGAGGACCAGCCGGGACAGGACGCGGCGGATCGTCCTCTGCTCCGCGGGATACAGCCCCGCGAACACGGTTTCGGCGGTGCGGGCGACCGCTCCCCGGATTCCGCCGGCCCGTTCGTACCCCTCGACGGTCAGGGCGGAGTCGCGGCGCCGCTGCCAGGTGGCGAGCAGCGCGTGGGAGACCAGGGGGAGCGCGCCGGAGGGTGTCTCGTCCGAGCCGGTCGCCGGGGCCCGGGAGCCGGTGTCGGGGTCGTCGCGGAGGCCCGCGTCCCGCAGCAGGAGGGGGACCAGGCCGGGTTCGAGGGTGACGCCGGCGAGTTCGGCGGGGCGGGTGATGGACTCCCGGAGTTCCGCGACGGTCATCGGCGACAGGACGAACAGCCCGTCGGTGAAGACCGGGGCCAGCTCGGGCAGGTCCAGACAGCGGCCGGTGAAGTCGGCGCGCACACCGAGGACCACGACAGCGGCCGGGTGCAGTTGCTCGGCGGGCCGTGAGGTCGCGAGGGCGCACAGCACGCGGACGTACGCGCGGCGTTCGTCCTCGTCGGGGCAGAGCGTGAACAGCTCCTCGAACTGGTCGACGATGAGCACCGGCCGGGGCGGCGGGGGCCGCCGCGTCCCGTCGGCCGGCGGCGGGTCGTCCGAGCGGGCCCGTACGGCGCCGAGGAGGGCGCCCGGGTTGTCCCGCACCTCGTCGACGGTGACGCCGAGGTCGCTGCCCAGGGCCTTCGCGACGCGTTCCAGCAGTTCGTCGAGGGGGCGAGAGGTGGGGGTGAGCAGCACCACCGGCCAGCGGTCGGCGCCCGGCATGGGGAGGTCGCCGCGTCGCAGCGCGGGGACGAGACCGGCGTTGAGCAGCGACGACTTGCCCGCTCCGGACGGTGCGACGAGCATCACCGGTCCGCTGCCGATCCGTTCGAAGATCCGCTCCACCAGTGCGGCCGTCGCCCGGTCCCGGCCGAAGAACATCTCCGCGTCCTGGGGGGTGAACGGCGCCAGACCGCGGTAGGGGCAGGCCTCGTCGGACGGCCGCCCACCGGTGCCGCCACCAGCCCCGCCGTCGGTGCCGGTGTCGGTGCGGAGGTCGCCGGCACGGGGCGGCGCCTGCCGCACCAGCCGCAGCAACTGACCTTCCGCGCCGAGGACTTGGTCGCAGAGCCGGGCGACGTCGACGGTGGGGCGCTTGGTGCCGGTCTCGATCTTGCTGAGGTAGCCCTTGCTGTAGTGGGTCCGGCGGGCGAGGTCGGTGAGGGACAGCCCGCGTTCCTGTCTCAGCCGTCTGAGTTGCGCCGGGAAGGACAGCGTGGTCAGCGCGTCCCGGTCCCGGCCGTGATGAGGGTCTGGATGCTGTCCGTGCTGCGGGTCCCCCAAGGTCTCCCCCAAGGCAGTGCGGCCGTGAGACGGCGGATGCCCAGGTTACTGCCGGGTTGTCGGGGGCGGCCAAGCCTTTCACCCGGAGTGGCGAAAACAGGGACGCCCGGAACCGCGGGCAGATGCGGTTCCGGGCGTGTTCCCCCGCGGGCGAGGTCGGTCAGTCCTCGCCGGGCGAGCGCTAGGGACGGTTGAGGCGGATGGAGTTGACCGGGGTCAGGTCCGCCCATACGCCGCCCTGCGCCCTGATGTTGTAGTTGCAGTTCTGGCCGTTGAAGCCGAGGCAGAGGTCGGCGGTCGCGCCGCCGGTCTGGTTGTTGAGGACCCAGTGCCAGCCGACCTGGTTCCTGAGGTTGTGCGGGCCGTAGGCCCAGTAGATGTTGGACGGCCTGACGGCCGGGTCCTCGCCCTGCGGGTAGATGCACACCGCCCCGGACGGACAGCCGGCCCAGTCGTCGGCGGGTGCCGCCGGCTTCGCCTCGGCCGCACCGCCGAGCGCCACGACGGCCGCCGCGGAGGTCAGGAGCGCGGCGGCGCTGCGGAACATCTTGCGCATGTTTCCCCCTTGCGGGTCTTCCTGCATGGTCGTGCAGGCACTGCTGCTGACGGCCTCAGCGTCCCCCTCCCGATGGTCGTGATCCACGGGTTTCCTGTTGCCCGTGGACCGGGCGACCGGGAAACAAGGCGTGACCAGGGGTGACGCGGGAGCGGAGGCAACACGGGAGCGGTACCCGGACCCGGGGCCACCACCGGGAGATCACGGCGGGGTCACAACTGCCACAAGCGGAATGACCTCTCACAGAAAGTCCGCACAATGCATTGACGCACACATATACCCCTCTTATCTTCTGATCGAAGTTCCGCACGATGTGCGGCATATCGAACAGCACTTACGCCTCAGGGCAGTTCGCGCAGAAATGGGACGAGCGTTGAACAGAACCCTCAGGGCAGTCCTCGCCCTGCTCACCTCGGTGGCGGCCCTACTGGGCCTCACCACCGCCTTCGCCGGTCCGGCCGGAGCCGACACCCCGCCGGCGGAGGTGACGCGGTACACGATGACCGCCTTCACCAACACCAGCGAGTCGAACATGTACGTCTACGACTCGCCGGACGCCACCACGTACACCCTGCGCAAGGGCCCGGCGTACACCCCGCCGTCCGGCCTCATCCGTGACCCCAGCGTCTTCAAGCACACCGACGGCTTCTACTACCTGACGTACACCACCAACTGGACGGGCAACACGATCGGCATCGCCCGCAGCGCCGACCGTCTGAACTGGACGTTCCTGTACAACTACACGGTCCCGATCAGCGGGATCACCCGCACCTGGGCCCCCGAGTGGTTCATCGACACCGACGGCAGCGTCAACATCATCGTGACCCTGACGTCGGCGAGCACCGCCACCCACTTCACCCCCTGGAAGATCACGGCGACCGACTCCTCGCTGACCAGCTGGTCCGCGCCCACGCAGCTCGCCGGCATCGGCCCGAACTACATCGACACCTTCGTCGTCAAGATCGGCTCCACCTACCACGCGATCATCAAGAACGAGACGACGAAGTACCTCGAGTACGCCACCGCCTCCAGCCTCACCGGCCCGTACACCATCAAGAAGACCGGTGACTGGGCGGGCTGGGGATCCTGGAACGAGGGCCCGGCCCTGGTGCAGCTCGACGACGGAGGCTGGCGCATCTACTTCGACGCCTACCGTGACGGGAAGTACTGGTACAGCGACAGCTACGACAACTTCGCCACCTGGACACCTCGGAAGGAACTGCCGGGCCTCAGCGGCTTCGTCCGCCACATGACCGTCCTGAAGGAGCGGGTGCCCAGCGCGACCCTGCCGACCAACACCACCCGGTCGCTGCAGTCCGTCAACTTCCCGGACCGCTACGCCGTGGTCCGCTCCGACAGCCTCGGCTACATCGACCCGGTGAGCGGCTCCAGCACCGCCGCCGTCAAGCAGAGCGCGACCTTCACGATCGTGCCCGGCCTCGCCGACGCCACCTGCTACTCCTTCCGTGACTCCGCCGGCCGCTACATGCGCCACTGGGACTACCGGATCCGCTTCGACGCCAGCAACGGCACCGACGTCTTCAACAAGGACGCCACCTTCTGCGCCCGCCAGGGCAGCGCGTCCGGCTCGGTCAGCCTGGAGTCGTACAACTACCCCGGCCGCTTCCTCCGCCACTACAACTACGCACTCCGCATCGACCCCTTCCAGGACACGGCCACCTTCAAGGCCGACAGCTCCTTCACCGCGGTGACCCCCTGGGCCTGATCCAGGCCGATTCCCCGCGCCCTCCGACAGGGGCGCGGGGAATCCCGCATTTCAGGGCAGAAAGGGACGCCCTACCGCTCACTCACCGCCACGGCGGCCGGCGCGACCGCGTAGCCGGCGGGCCGGGTCGTGAACGTCCCCCTCCCCTGGGTACGGCTGCGCAGCCGCGTGGCGTACCCGAACAGCTCGGCCAGCGGCACGGTGGCGGTGACCAGCACCGACCCCGCCCGCGCCACCGAGTCCGACACCCGCCCGCGCCGCGCCGCGAGGTCCCCGAGGACCCCGCCGACCGCGTCCGCGGGCACCGTCACGGTGACCTCGGCGACCGGTTCGAGCAGCGCCATGGCGCTGCCCCGCAGCGCCTCGCGCAGCCCGAGCCGCCCGGCCGTACGGAACGCCATCTCCGAGGAGTCCTTGGAGTGGGTCGCCCCGTCGGTGAGGGTGACGCTCAGCCCGGTCACCGGATGACCGCCGAGCGGCCCCTCCGCCAGGGCGTCCCGGCACCCGGCCTCGACCGCGCGCACGAACTCCTGCGGCACCCGCCCGCCGACGACCGTCGAACGGAAGGCGAAGCCGGTCACGGCGCCGGCCGGGCCGCCGTCCGCCGCCTCCAGCGGTGCCACGTCGAGGACGACATGGGCGAACTGCCCGGCGCCGCCGTCCTGTTTGACGTGCCGGAACACCAGCCCGGACACGCCCCGGACGACCGTCTCGCGATACGCCACCCGCGGCCGACCGACCGTGACCTCCACGCCGGACGTCTGCCGGATCTTCTCCACCGCCACCTCCAGATGCAGTTCCCCCATCCCGGACAGCACGGTCTGCCCGGTCTCCGGGTCGGTCCGCACCACCAGCGACGGGTCCTCCTCCGCCAGCCGGGCCAGCGCCGACGCGAGCCGGTCGGTGTCCGTGCTCCGGCGGGCCTCGACGGCCACCGCCACCACGGGGTCGGCGACGGACGGCGGTTCGAGGAGCAGCGGAGCGGCCGGCGCGCACAGGGTCGTGCCCGCCCGGGCCGCCTTGAGGCCGATCACGGCGACGATGTCACCGGCCGACGCGCGGTCCAGCTCGGCGTGCCGGTCGGCCCGCACGCGCAGGATCCGGCCGATCCGCTCGGTGCGCCCGGTGCCCGCGTCCATGACCGTGTCCCCCTTGCGGATCGTTCCCGCGTACAGCCGCAGGTAGGTCAGCCGCCCGGTGGCCGTCGCGCTGACCTTGAACGCCAGCGCGACGAGAGGTGCCTGCGGATCGGCGGCGCGTTCCTGCTCCCTGCCGTCGTGCGTGCCGCGTACGGGCGGTACGTCCAGCGGTGAGGGCAGATACGCCACGGCCGCGTCGAGCAGCGGTTCGATGCCACGGTCGCGGTAGGCGGAGCCGCACAGGACGACCACGCCGTCACCGGTGGCGGTCAGGTCGCGCAGCGCCGCGGCGAGCGTCGGCGCGGAGAGCGTGGACTCGGCGCAGAACTCGTCGAGGGCGGTGGGGTGGAGTTCCGCCACGGCTTCCTCCAGCATGCGCCGTCGGCGCCGCGCCTCGTCGCGCAGGGCGTCGGGCACGGGCCCTTCCCGCATCTCGTCACTGCCGTCGGCCCAGGTCAGCGCCCGCATGCGGAGGAGGTCCACCACGCCGGTGAAGCCGTCCTCCGTGCCGATGGGCAGCTGCACGACCAGCGGCGCGGGGTGCAGCCGCCGCCGGATGGAGTCGACCGCGCTGTCGAGGTCGGCTCCGGCGCGGTCGAGTTTGTTGACGAACGCGATCCTCGGTACGCCGTGCCGGTCGGCCTGCCGCCACACCGACTCGCTCTGCGGCTCCACCCCCGCGACGGCGTCGAACACGGCGATCGCGCCGTCGAGCACCCGGAGCGAGCGCTCCACCTCGTCGGCGAAGTCGACGTGGCCCGGGGTGTCGATCAGGTTGATCCGATGGCCGTCCCAGGCGCAGCTCACGGCCGCCGAGAAGATCGTGATGCCGCGGTCGCGTTCCTGCGGGTCGAAGTCGGTGACGGTGGTCCCGTCGTGGACCTCGCCCCGCTTGTGCGTGGTCCCGGTGGCGTAGAGGATCCGCTCGGTGACGGTGGTCTTGCCGGCGTCGACATGGGCGAGGATGCCCAGGTTGCGGACGGCGGTCAGAGCGGTGGTGTCGAAGGTGCGCATGGCCCGTGGCCTTTCAGCTGAGCTGTATCAGGGCAGCGCGATTCCCGTGCCGGGCGGGGAACGACGAGGGCATGCCGAGGACCGGGCGGGGACAGGGCTGTCCCGCGGCTCGGCGCGTGGAGTCGACGTCAGGCCCGTGTCACGGGCATCCGGTACCGGCCGCGCAGCGGGCACCGGACGGACGAGGACACGAGGATCACCTCGTACAGGGAAGAGGGGACGACGACAGCGGTGCGGTCACACACGGCCGGGCTCCCCTCTGTCGTCCTACGTCACTCTTCACTCGTCGCACGGCACGCGCCGCGATGCGGGCGGCGCGTGGTGCGGAGCGAGTCTAAGCAAGGCGACGCGGGAGGGGCACGGCATTTTCTCCCCGGACGGCCCCGGCACACGTCCGCCCAACGGTCCGTCGCGCGGGCCCAATTGAACAAGTGGCCCGGCTGGTTCCCCCGCCCGACGCGGTTACGATGACCGGACCGGTCAGGCGGGTTCTCCCCGCCGGCCGGTCGCGGTCACGAATCCGGAATGCACGTCGGGCAGTCAGGATGGGTTGGTGTCATGTCACTTCCGCCACCGTCTCCGCGGGGGACCGCGCTGATCACCGGAGCCTCCTCGGGCATCGGCGCGGCCATGGCACGCGCGCTCGCCTCACGCGGGTACGGCACCACCTTGGTGGCCCGCGACGGGGAGGTACTGCGACGCACCGCGGACGAGTTGCGCGCGCACGGTACCCGTGTCGAGACCATCGAGGCCGACCTCACCAGCCGGACGGACCGGGCGGACCTCAAGGCCCGCGTCGAGCGGACCGGACTGACCGTAGACGTCCTGGTCAACGGCGCCGGCGCGGCCACCCGCGGCGGCATCGCGGAGTGCGACCTGGACGTGGAGCTCGGGCACCTGGAGCTGAACGTGGTCAGCGTCGTGGATCTGTGCCGCACGTTCGTCGCCGGGATGACCGACCGGAACTCCGGCGCGATCCTCAACATCGCCTCGACGGCGGCTTTCAAGCCGATGGACGGACAGGGCGCGTACGCGGCCTCGAAGGCGTTCGTGCTGTCCTTCACACGCACGCTGAGGCGCGAACTGCGGGAGACGGCGGTGACCGTGACCGCGCTGTGCCCCGGTCCGGTGCGCACCGACTTCGACCGGCGCGCGGGGTTCACCGCCGACGAGATCGCGGCCGTCCCGTCGATCATGTGGAAGTCCGCCGACGATGTCGCCGCGGTCGCGGTGGACGCCCTGGACCGCGGGGCGGAACTGTGCATCCCGGGCCGGGCGAACGTGGTCGACGCGACGATGTCACTGCTCAGGGCGAAGCAGCAGGCGTCGCAGGCGGTCAGCCGGTGATTATCGGGCATATCGGGCGCCGATCAGCATGACCCGGGGTCACCGGTCCCCTTGCTCACGGATCAGGTCGTCCATGCGCAGGAGCGCGGTCCTCATCGATTCCCGTGAGATGTGACGGTTGTCGGCGAAGAGCTTGAACTGGGCGTCCGGCCCGTATGTGCGGAGCATGAGGCCGAAGCGCAGGAAGCTGGACTCCACCTGGGTCTCGGGAAGGAAGCCGCGCAGGCCCTCGATCCCCTCGGACGCCTTCACGACGTCCGCCGTGAGCGGGAGTCCGAGATGGTTGACGAAGTGATCGAGCCAGGACAACTCGCCGGCGCTGGACTTCTCGACCACGTCCTGGACGGGGTCCGGGTCGTACATGCTGTGCCGCGGCATCCTGACCAGGGCCGCCCAGAGCCGTTTGACCGCCCGGGGGAACGGCATGCCGGCGGTGACGGGCACGACTCCTTGCTGAGCGATGGTCCCGACGTACTCACGGGCCGTGCGCCCCTGTCTGTTCGAGCACGTGACGACCAACGGGAACGCGTCTTGTCCCGTCATCTCCAGGAAGGCGCGGGCGGCACCGGACATGAGGACGGCCGATTCCCAGACGCCCAGGTCGTTCGCCACCTCGCGGGCGATGTCGCCGAGCGACTTGGCGTGGAGGGTCATCCTCGGAAACCTGATGTCGCCCTCGGGGAGGGCGCGTTCGGCGAACTCCAGCCGCGGCACCCCGTGCAGGGTCTCCCGCCAGTGCGCCACCGCCGTGTCCAGCGCCTCCCGGCCGGCTGCCGAGTTCTCGTATGCGGCACGGTCCAGCGGCTGGAGCGGATGCGGTACGAGCGCGGTCCGGCTGTCGGCGCCCAGCAGGACGTTCCAGTCGCGCTCCATGATCGTCACGGCGGTGGCGTCCGCCGCGATGTGGGACACGGCACCGCACACCCACAGGGGCCGGTTCGCCCGCCCCGTCAGGATCCGGAACCGTACGGGCCACTCCTCGGCCGACTCGAACCTGCGGCCGGCGAGTTCCCGCACACGTGCCGAGGTCAGGGAGGGGGGTTCGTCCTCCTCGCCCGCGTCGCGCACGGAGACGGTCACCGCACCGGTCCGGTGGACGATCTGGGACGGCCGCTCGACGGTCTCGGAGCTGATCGTGGTCCGCAGCGCCTCATGCCGCTCGACGAGCCCTCTCAGGGCTTCGACGACGCCCCGCACGGAATACCCGCTCGCTACCGGCCAGAGGAACGGGAGATTGAACCTCGCGTCCTTGGGGGCGTTTTTCCGAATGGTGATCCATTGCTCCTGCTGGCCCCACGTCAGGGGCCCCGAGGCGGAGCGGCTCCCGGAGAAATCGAACGTGCACTGGTCCATTCACTGACTCCCGCTGACGTTGAGATACTCGTTCGTTCACCAGCGCAACGCATCACTCGGGACCCTCCCGGGGCGCGCACAGTATGCGCTTTCTGTCGCACCGTCAACACCCGGTCACCCACGTCATCCGAGGGCGACCAGAATCGGCCAAGCGGCGGACGGGCAAAGGGCGTTGGGGACTGACCCGCAGATCATCCCGGCGCCCTCACCCGCCCCTGGTGAGTACCGAGTCACCTGGGAGCCGATGCCCGCCTCGACCACGGAAAGACGCGTCCGCGCAAGGTGCGTGTATCAGCCATACCCCCTATTGATCCCTTGAGAGAAAGCGCATACTTGTTTGCATTGACAACGGCGCTAATGTTCGACATTTCAAACACGCTGTCACGTGCCATCACGGAGTCGAGAGGTGCGATGGTGTCAGTGCTTTCCGTTTCCAGCGAGAACGACCTGGTCTCCGGGGACGAGTTCATCGGCCGGGTCACCACAGTGGAAATCGATCAGCTTCTCCCCGCCGACCTGATCCGACTCGACGGCATCAGCGAGGAGCACGTCGCCCTCATCGCCGATTCCGAACTGTGCATGCCGCCCATCGTCGTGCACAAGGCCACGATGCGGGTGATCGACGGTATGCACCGGTTGCGGGCGGCGACCCTCAGGGGCGACAAGAGCATCCGGGTCACGTTCTTCCACGGCAGCCCGGAAGCCGCGTTCATCCTCTCGGTGACAGCCAACAACGCGCACGGCCTGCCGCTCACCGCCGCGGACCGGCGCGCGGCGGCGGGCCGGCTGCTCGCGCTGCGTCCCGAGTCGTCGGACCGCGCGATCGCCGCGATCGTGGGCGTCTCGGCCCGCACCGTCGCCGCCGTGCGCTGTTCAACTGAGCAGACTGCGCAGTTGAACAGCCGCGTGGGCAGGGACGGTCGGGTACGGCCGGTGAGTACCGCCGACGGGCGCCGCAAGGCCGCGGAGATCATGGCGGCACGGCCCGACGCGACCCTGCGTGAGGTCGCGAAGGAGACGGGGCTCTCGCTCGGCACCGTCGCGGACGTGCGCCGCCGAGTGCTGCGCGGCGACTCCCCGGTCCCGGCCGGCCAGTCGGGGCACGCGGTCACGGTGAACCTGCCCGAAGCGGACGCCGGGGACGCGGCCGCCCCCCGCGTCGATGTGACCGCCTCCTGGCGGCAGCTCACCCGCGATCCCTCACTGCGGTACACCAGTCACGGACGACAGTTACTGCGCCTGCTCAGAGCCCACTCCTCCGTCGCGCAGATGGCACAGGCGGTGCCGAGTCACTGCTCGCGGAACGTCGCGCTGCTGGCCCGGGAGTGCGCCCAGGCGTGGGGGCAGTTCGCACAGCGACTGGAAGGGCCGGAGGGCGACCCGGTCGACAGCCCGGGCTGAGCGGAGGCCACGGGCGCCCCGCGGACGGCGTCCGTCCGCCCGGCGATCCGGCGGCTCACTCAGGAGGCGGCGGGGGACACCGGCGCCGGGGACGGCGTGCGCCGGCCGTAGCGGCGCAACAGCAGCAGGGCGCTCGCCGCGGTGGCCAACTCCCCGGCGGCGAGGCCGAACCACACGCCGCGGGTGTCCCAGACCAGGCCGCACACCACCACGAGGGGCGCCTTCAGCAGCACCAGCGACCCGATGGTCAGGACGTACGCGGGCGACGGGCGTCCCAGGGCCTGGAAGTAGGCCGCGCTCAGCGGGGCGACACCGATGACGATCCCGCCGACCGCTATGACGCACAGCGCGAACCGGGCCTCCCCGGCGGCCTCGCCGCCGCTGACGAAGATGCCGACGAGGGGTTCGGCGAACACCGTCAGCAGGATCGCGGTGGCCGCGCCGTAGACGAACGAGGCCCGCAGCGCGAGCGTCCGCGTCCGCGCCACCCGGGCGTCCAGGCCGCGCCCGGCGTTGTAGCCGACGATGGGTTGCAGACCCTGACTGATACCGGTGTGCGGCATCACGGCGAAGGTCTGCAGCCGGGAGCAGACGACGTACGCGGTCAGCGCCACCGCTCCCCCGGTCGCCGCGAGGGTGGCGTTGACCAGCACGGCGAGCAGGGTGAGGCCGATGTTGGCCAGGAAGGAGGGCAGTCCGATGCCCACCAGGGTGCGCAGGGTGACTGCATGGGGGCGCAGGTCGGCGAGGCGGACGCGGTACGGCCGGTCGCGCCGGGCGAAGAAGAACCACCAGGCCATCACGGCGGACACGGTCTGCCCGCCGACGGTGCCCAGGGCGGCCCCGCTCACGCCCAGGTCGAAGCCGAAGATCAGCAGCGGGTCGAGGACGATCTGCACCACGATGGCGCCGATCCACATCCGCGTGGAGAACCCGACCCGACCCTCGGCGCGCACCAGGCTGGAGAACCCGGTGTACGACAGTGACCCGCACAGCAGGATCACCGCGTACTCCCGGGCGTACCCGTGCAGTGCGCCGGTGGCGCCGAGCGCGTCGAGCAGCGGGTCGACGAGGACGAGCCCGGCCACGGTGGTGACGGCGGCGGTGACCCAGAACAGCGTGAAGGCGTTGCCCGCCGCGCGGGAGGCCGCGCGCTGATCGCCGGCGCCCAGCGCCCGGGACACCAGCGCGGCGCCGCCGGCGCCCACGGTGGTGGAGACGGCCCCGAGCAGGAGCAGCAACGGGGCGACGAGGTTGACGGCGGCCATCGCCTGATCGCCGACCCCGTGGCTGACGAACCAGGCGTTGGTCAGGGCGTAGAAGCCGAACATGCCGACGGACGCGATGGTCTGTACGCAGTTCTCCCACAGCAGCCTGCCCACGGGGCGGGTCGCCATACGGCCCACGGCGTCCTCGGCCGCGGCGGGCGCGGTCTCCGGCGTTTTCGAGCGCTTGGCGGGGCTCTTCACGCCCAGCAGGAAACCACGGGCGCGACCGGTTCACATTCCGTGGGCCCCGAGCGTCTGAACGGCCGGAACGGGACCGCTGACCGCGCACAACTCGTGCTCCACACCCCCCGCTTGGACCTGTTTGACGCCCGGCGGGGCGTCGGCCACAGTGGAGATCCCGTACTTCTCTCGGCCAAGGCTCAATCCAGGCACAGCACATCCCAGTCCATTCGGCGTCGCCGCCGGGGAATGCATGCGCGCGGCGGCGGTCAATAGCGCAGGGAAAGAGTAGGTCGCGGCATGGCAGAAACCGGCACGGGGGCGTCCGGACCCCAGACTTCGCGCAATTTCGACAACCGCGAGTTCCTCGATCTGCGCCGGACGGTCGCGGTGCGGTCGAAGACACTTCACGCCCTTGAGGAAGATCCCAGGTACGCCTCGGACGTACCGGACGAGGTGAGCCTCCAGCTCACCTACAAATGCAATCTCCGCTGTCTGCACTGCTATCAGTGGAGCGAACAGGGTTTCTTCCACGAGTTCAGCGCCGCCGAGCAGAAGACCGAACTCGGCATCGACATCGTGCGGCGGGTGCTCGCGGCGACGTCCGAGCGGAAGTCGAAGCTGTTCGTCTGGGGCGGCGAGCCGCTCATGTACTCCAAGTTCGGTGAGTTCGCCGACGCGCTGGCCGCCGATCCGCGCCCGGTGACGATGTGCACCAACGGCCTGCTCATGCAGCGCCACGCGGACGACCTGATGCGCATCGGGAAGAACCTCAGCCTTCTGATCAGCCTCGACGGGCTCAAGGACCACCACGAGGCGCTGCGCGGGCCGCGCAGCTTCGGCCGGACGATGCGCAACATCCAGCACATGATCGACCTTCAGCGCTCCGGTCGCTTCGACGGCACCATCTCGCTTTCCTGCATGGTCAGCAACGAGACCGTGGGGCAGATGTACGAGTTCATGGAATGGGCCGAGGAACTGGGCGTGGACAGCGTCTATTTCCAGTTCCCCTGGTACATCAACGAGGACGTCGCCGCCGAGATGGACGACCTGTACCGGGAGGAGTTCTCCTGGCTCAATCCGCCCGAACCGGGAAAGCCCGCGACCTGGCACTCGTACACGTACCGCCTTCAGCCCGAGGCCATTCCGACCCTGCTGGACTCGATGACGAAACTGGCGGGGCGGCGCTGGAAGTCGCGGATCCGATATCAGCCGCAGGTGGGCATGGACGAGGTGGACGACTTCGTCCGGGGCACCTCGAAACCGGCCCAGGGGCGGCGGCGCTGTCTCGCGGTGTCGAACCGCATGGAGGTCCACGCCGACGGAAACGTCAGCTCCTGCAAGTTCTTTCCCGAGTTCGTGGTGGGAAATCTGCACGAGACGGATGTCCTCGAACTCTGGCACAGCGAGCGTTTCCGACGGGTGCGGGAAATTCTGCGGAGCAGGGGCCTCATGCCGGTGTGTTCCAAGTGCGTACTTCTGTATCTGAATGGAGTCTAGGCGTGGACACGATCTTCAGCACCGTAGTGACGTGCCTGCACAAGGTCCTGGCGCGCGAGGTGCCAATCGAGCCGGAGACGAGCATCATCTCCGATCTCGGCCTCGACTCCCTGCAGATGATCGAGTTCCTGCTCACCGTCGAGGACGCCCTCCAGGTGGAGTTGGACTTCGAGAGCATGGACATGGACTGCCTGGAGTCCGTGGACGCGTTCTGCCGCTTCGTGGCCAGCAGGGGCTGAGGGTCGGGGATCGGATGCGAGCCGTGGAACCGCGGACGAGTTCCCTGCACATCGGCCCGGTGGGGGTGGAGGATGCCTGGCGGCCCGCCGACCTCGCCGTGCTGCCCCGCTTCGGGTCCGCCCACGGCTCCGCCATCGCGCGGGCCCTGGACGAGGTCCTCTCCGCGCTGAGCGAGGAGGGGGACCGGTTGATCACGGCGTTCGAGCTGCCGCACGGCTTCGTCGAGGCGATGCGGGCGGCGGGCTTCCCGGTGGACCCCGTGCCCCTGCCTCCCGCCGAGGGCGGCGGCGGTGACGTCGTCGCGCGGACGCTGGCCCGGGCGGACGCGGTCCGTCCCCGGGTCGCCGGGATGACCCTGCGGCCGTACGCCGCCCGCCCGGAGTACGAGGATCTCGCCGCCGCGCTGGAGCTGGCCTACCCGGCGCCCTCCGCGGAGTGCGCGAGGCGGGTCAACTCCAAGACGTGGTCCAACGACGTGGTCCGGGCGTACGGGTGGAACGGGGCGGCGTGGCCCGTCACGTCGCTCGCCGACCTGGAGCGCAGGGTCGCGCAGGCCGGCGCCGTGGCCCTGCTGAAGGACCCGTACGGCGTGTCCGGCCAGGGAACCCTGGCGATCCGCTCACCGACCGCGTTCCGCTCCGTGGCCCGGCACCTCGCCCGGCAGGTCGACCGCGGCAAGCGGCTCGAACTGCTCGTCCAGCCCCTGTTCGACAAGCACCGGGACTTCTCGTCGCACTGGCACATCGGCCCGGACGGCTCCGTACGGAGCGCCGGTCTCCTGGAGAACGACGTCGAGGGCTTCCGCTACCGGGGCTCGTCCCTCGTGGACCCTGCCTCCTTCCGCCAGGAGGACCTGGAGCACATCGACACGGCGGGCAGGACGCTGTGCAAGGAACTCTTCGCCGCCGGATATTTCGGCCCGGTGGACATCGACGGGCTCATCGCGGCGGACGGCACGGTCGTGCCGTGTCTGGAGGTCAACGCCCGTGTCTCGATGGGCACCGTCGCGCTGGCCCTGACCCGCCATGCCGCACGGCAGGGCCTGCACGCGACCCTCGAGTTCGTCAACGTGCGACTGGACGCCGAAGCCCGCCCCTTCCCTTCGCTGGTGGACCGGCTGGACGACGCGGGCCTGCTGTACCGGCGCCGCGGACCGGGGGTCGTGCCCATCACGGCCAACACGCTCACCCGGGGTGAGCGCGGCCGCCTCGTCCTCGGTGTGTTCCACCCGCCCGGCGGTGCGGCGGACGTACTGCGCGGGGCCGTCGGGGTCGCTTGCGCGTGCGGAATCCACCCGGAGGATCAGCGCCACCCCTGCCACGCACGGCCCGCCGACGCCCCGGAGCGATGACGGCCCCAGGCCGCCCACCCCACTTGGAGAGAAGAACCCATGTCCCAGACGATCGCGCGCTCCCCCAAAGCAGGCCCGTCCTGGCTGGTGCTGCAACTGCTCGAACGCTGCAACCTGCGCTGCCACATGTGCTACGAGTGGGGCGACGGAGGGTCCTTCCACATCCTGCCCGAACTGGCCGAGCTGGACCTCGACGTGGTCCTGCGCACCCTTGAGGAGTGCCGGCCGATCCGGCCGTACGTCGAGCTGTTCGGCGGGGAGCCGCTGCTCTACAAGGGGGTCTGGCAGGTCATCGACGCGATCCACGCCGGCGGGAGCCAGCTCGTCTTCCCCACCAACGGGACGACGCTGCGCAGCCACGCGGACCGGCTGGTGGCCGACCGTCACATCAGGGTGTGGGTGTCCGTGGACGGGCCCCGCGAGGTCAACGACGTGCAGCGCGGCGCCGGGGTCTACGACAAGGCCATGGCCGGGATCGACGCGATCGACAGCCTCAAGCGCCGCCGCGGCGTGCGGTTCCCGGAGATCGGCATCACCTATCTCGTCACGCCGGACAACGCCGCGCACATCACGGAGTTCTTCAAGGAGATCGACCTCGGCAAACTCGGCGCGGTGAGCCTGGAGTTGCAGAGCTTCGCGACGGCCGAGATGCACCGGCACTACGGACGCGTGGCCCGCGACAGCTTCGGCATCCCGGCGGTGCGGCACTCGGCGCCGTACATCCGCAGCCCCCAGTTCTTCGAGTCGATCGACGTGGAGGATCTCGTCCGGCAGATGACCGAGGCACGGGACGCCTGCGAGCAGGCCGGCGTGAAGTTCTTCTCCCGGCCGGCGGCGCTGGAGGTGGAGACCGTCGGGGCCTATCTGCGGGCCGACTGGACCGCGATGAAGGACTTCCACGAGCGCTGCGCCGTCCCGTGGCGCTACGCGGAGATCTCGGCGCGCGGCGAGGTCACGACCTGCCACACGTTCTACGACATCCCGCTCGGGAACATCAACGAGACCTCGCTGCTGGACATCTGGCAGGGCGAGCAGGCCACCAAGATCCGCAAGCATCTGCGCTCCTCGCTGTGGCCGATCTGCCCCACCTGCACGCGGTACTACTCGCTGGAGACCCACCCGGTCTGACCAGGGCGACACGGCGAGAGCGAGGCGACGGGCAGGCGACGAGGGCGAGGCGACGGGCAGGCGACGAGGGCGAATCCACGAGGGTGAAGCGACGAGGGTGAAGCGACGAGGGCCATGAACATCGCATTGACGTCCGGAGTGGCACTGGGAACGCACATACCCGGGCTGCTGCTCGACCGGGCCCTGTCGGCCCGGGGGTTGGCGAGCAGGGTGTACGTGCTGGAGAGGTACTTCCCCGACGAGGTCAGACAGCGCATCCGGATCGCCAAGGGCCGGTACAGCCGTGACTACCGGCTGGCGAAGGCGGCCCACGCGCTGGCCACCGACCACGCGGAGCTGATCGCCCCGGAGACGCTCGCCGCGCTCCACGACGAGTGGGACGCGGCCGGCGTGGGTTCGATCACCGTCTTCTCCGGGTTCTGGACGGAGATCGTCGCGGCCTACGCCGAGCGGCGTCCGGACGTCCTCGTCGACGTGTGCCATGTCGACGCGGTGCCCTCGCCGTCCCACCGCCACGCGTCGGAGATCGCCGGGAGCACCCACACATGGCTGCTCGACGCGCGGACGAACACGGTGAACGAGACGATCCCGGTGACGAGGGCCGGCGCGCGGCTCCCCTGGGAGGCGCGGACCATCACCTTCCTCGCCCACGGCGGCGGCTGGGGGATGGGTACCCATACGGCCGCCGCCGCGCGGCTCGTCGAGGAGGGGGAGGCGGTGAGCCTGATCCTGCCGGAGCCCTGGAGCGATCCGCCGGCCGGGCTGAGCGCCTACCACCAGGACCCCGGCTGGGAACCCGGTCGGGACAGGGGCTTTCCGCGCCTGCTCCCGGGTGCGGGCACGCAAGCGCCCCCGTTCGACGCCCGGGAGCACTGGGCCGACACCTTCGAGCTGACCCGGCGCAGCCGGGCGGTGGTCAGCAAGCCGGGCGCGGG
The DNA here is from genome assembly GCF_055573455.1 of Streptomyces sp. NPDC030183. Classification (NCBI taxonomy): domain Bacteria; kingdom Bacillati; phylum Actinomycetota; class Actinomycetes; order Kitasatosporales; family Streptomycetaceae; genus Streptomyces; species Streptomyces sp. NPDC030183. The sequence goes on along the minus strand of NZ_JBVIBK010000022.1, from coordinate 60,891 downwards.
CACGCTCCTCGACTCGTTCAACGCCGCGACACCGGTGCTGTTCACGGAGGCGCTGGGCGGGTGGGAACTCGCCAACGAGGAGGTGTGGTGCGCGCTCGGGTTCGGGATGCGGCTGTCGGAGTGGCTGGACGAGCGTGATCCGGCGCTGCTCAAGGCCATGCACGAGCGCCTGCGCGCCGCCCGCGACGGAGCCGCCTCCTATCCGGAGCGCATGGTCTCCCGGGGGTTCGGGCGGCGCGGCCGCTGATGCCTACCGGGTGCTCGCCTCGACCGACCGCTGAGCCTCCCGGCCGTCCACCGCGGCGCGCAGTTGGTCGAGGTGCGCCAGCCCGTCCAGCGCCGCCTCGGCGGGCACCCCGAAGTCGATGAGGCACGCGATCTCGTCGACGCCGGCCTCCTGGACGCGCCGCACGACGGGAAGCACGTCCGCGACCGCGCCGAACAGGCCGTCCGAGGTGAGGTAGCGCCGGTAGGCGCCGTCTACCGCCGCCGGGGCGAACGTCTTCCTGGCCCAGGCCCGGGCCCGCTCCTCCGCGGACGGCCGCCTCGTGGCGGTCGCGTCGACCGCGGAGGACCCGTTGCCTGCGGAGGATCCGTTGCCTGCGGAAGGCCCGTCGCCCGTGACGGTCGTGTCGCCCGTGGAGGACCCGGTGCCCGTGGAGGACCTGTCGCCCGCCGAGGACCCGTTGCCTGCGGAAGGCCCGTCGCCCGTGACGGTCGTGTCGCCCGTGGAGGACCCGGTCGAGCGGAGGTTGAGGTCCAGCGCTGACATCAGATAGCGCCGCAGCGGCTCGCGCACGACGCGCTCCACCGAGGCGAGGTCCGTGCCGAGGCAGGTGTGCAGCATCAGGACGACGTGTCCGCGGCCGTCGCGGCCGGAGTCGGCGTAGGCGCGCCGGTAGGCCGCGACGTTCCGCGCCAGCGTCTCCATGTTCTGGGTGAGCAGGTTGGTCAGCACACCGGCGCCGACGTGCCCCGCGGTCTCGAAGGTGTCCGGGTTGCCGCTGCTGGTGAGCCACAGCGGGATCTCCGTCTGCACCGGCGGCGGGTAGACCCGGCACTCCGGTCCGGCGTCGACCGCCTCGCCCCGCCACAGCCGGCGCAGGGTGTCCACGGCGGCGGCGGTGCGCTCCCGGCGGTCGGCGTACGCGTCGGGGGCGAAGAGGAAGTCCCGGGGGTTCCAGCCGGAGGCGAGGGCGACGCCGGCCCTGCCGTGCGAGAGGTTGTCCACCATGGCCCACTCCTCGGCCACCCGCACCGGATGGTGCAGCGGCAGCACCACGCTGCCCGCCCGCACTCCCACCCGCGACGTCACGGCCGCCACCGCCGCGGCCGTCACCGACGGGTTCGGGAACAGGCCGCCGAAGCGGTGGAAGTGCCGCTCCGGTGTCCAGACGGCGGTGAGCCCGTGCTCGTCCGCGAAGCGGGCCCCCTCCATCAGCAGGCGGTAGCGATCGCCCTCGGCTTCCCCGTCGTCGGCGAAGTAGAACAGGCTGAAGTCCACGGTCTCCCCCGTCAGCGCTCTGACGCCAAGGCTCGCCAAGGCTTGGACAAATCACATATAAGGTGCGCCCGCTTCCTCGTCACCGTAGCAATCGACGCCGCCGGCAGACCAGCGGTGACAAGGCGTCCCACGGGCCCCGAGTGCACAACTCCCCTTGGTGCTACGGTCCGATCATGCTTGGGGCGGAGGATTGATGGAGAGCATCACGAAGAACCGGCAGCCCGTCGAGGCGCTGCGCACCATGGTCGCCCGCGCCTACGGCCCGGAGGAGGTGTGCCCCGGCGAGGACTGGGTCAGCGAGCTGAGCGACGGATGGTTCAACGTGGCCTACCGGATCCGGCTGCGCTCCGGCCCGCAGGTGGTCCTGAAGATCGCGCCGCCGCCGGAGGTCGAGGTCATGACCTACGAGCGGGGAGCCATGGCCACCGAGCTGGAGGCGCTGCGGCTGATCCGGGAGCACACGAAGGTGCCGGTGCCGGAAGTCCACTTCGCGGACCGGACGCACGAGGTGTGCGACGCCGACTACTTCTTCATGACGTACATCGACGCGGACAACCTCCACGTCATCAGGGACACCCTGACGGACGCGGAGACCGGCGCGTACGACGAGGCGCTCGGCGCGATCACCCGCGAACTCAACACCATCCCGGGCACCGCCTTCGGTCCGCTGGCCGGGCCGGGCGACAGCACGTGGCGCGCGGCCTTCCTGCGGATGGTCGAGGAGCTGCTGGCCGACGGCGAGCGACGTGGCGTCGCCCTCCCCCACGGCTACGACGCGGTCCGCGAGCTCGTGGCCGCCCACGCCGACGCGCTGGACGAGGTGACCGAGCCCCGGTTCGTCGAGTGGGACCTGTGGCCGGGCAACTGCATGGTGCGCGACGGGCGGATCGTGGCGGTCGTCGACCACGAGCGGGCGTTCTACGGTGATCCGCTGATGGAGTTCGGCTTCACCGGGATCGAGTCGGGCGCCTTCAGGGACGCCACGGCCTTCGTCCGCGGCTACGGGCACCGCCCGCTCACGGGCACCGAGCGGACCCGCCGGCGGCTGTACAACCTCCACCTCGCCCTGGTCCAGATCATCGAGACGACCTTCCGGGCCCACACCGGCACCGAGCAGTACGACTGGGCGTGCGAGCGGCTGCGGGAGACGGTGGCCCGTTTCGCCGAGCCCCCGCGCTGACGGCGGGGGCGGCGTCCTCGACAAACGAATCAGGGGCGATCACATGATCGCCCCTGCTGGTGTCCGAGGGGGGACTTGAACCCCCACGCCCGATAAAGGGCACTAGCACCTCAAGCTAGCGCGTCTGCCATTCCGCCACCCGGACCAGGTGTCTGCCGCCTGGCCGGGGGTGTTCCCCGCGGCGACATGGACAACAATACCAAGGTTTCGCAGTGGCTCTCACCTGCATATCCGGGCCCCGGGGGAGGTCGGGCGGGCCTCGCCGAGCAGGCCCCGCACCGCTCTCACCAGGAGTGATCGGGCGGTCACGGTCGGATGGTCACCCCCATGACCTGGTACTCGGCCGCCCCGTGGTCCCGCACCACGGGGCGGCCGCCTGCTGCCGTTGTCGTGTCCGTCCGGGTCAGCACTTCTCCCGCAGCGCGTGCAGGTGCTCGCTGGAGCGGCGGGCGAAGGTGAACGACTCGGTCGGGTTGTCGTGCTCGGCCTGCCAGTGGTGGGCGAGGCGGTGGCCCTTGAGCCGGGTGACGGCCGAGATGAACTTCTGGTAGTCGATGTCGCCGTCGCCGACGTCCACCATGCGGTAGCCGTAGGGGTTCGACGGGTCGCTCTCGCCGTCCTTCACGTGGAAGAGGGGGTAGCGGTTCGGGCGCCTGAGGACGTAGTCGAGGGGCTCGAACGGGGCGGGGATGCCGTCGGGCCGCTTGGAGAACCGGAACTGGGCGACGTACGCCCAGTAGATGTCCATCTCCAGGTAGACGAGGCTGGGGTCGGTCTCGCGGAGCAGCATGTCGTAGAGGCGGACGTGCGGCTTGTCGGAGGCGAAGGAGAACTCCTCGGAGTGGTTGTGCTGGTAGAACTTCATGCCGCGCGCCCTGGCCGCCGCCCCGTAGGCGTTGAACTCCTCCGCGGCCCGCTTCATCGCGTCGACGGTGGTGCCGTAGCGGAACGGCCCCGACGCGGTGCCGATGTGCTTCAGGCCGAGGGCCTGGGCGTCGTCGAGGACCTTGTCGAGGTTCTGGGCGAAGGTGTACGCGTTCGGGTCGTCGGAGTAGTAGCCGACGTGGCTGCCGATCGGGGTGAGGCCGTGGTTGCGGGCCAGCCGCTTCAGCTGCGTCAGGGTGATCGGGCCCGCGGAGCCCTGGGTGTAGCCCGCGAACTCGACCTCGTCGTAGCCGTACTTCTCCAGTTCGGCGAAGACGGGCGCGAAGCCGAGGGTGGAGACCTTGTCGCGGAGGCTGTAGAGCTGGATGCCGAGGCGGCCGGGCGGTAGGACGGGGCGGCCCTTGCCCGCGGTGGCGGCCTCGGTGGCACCGGCTGCCTGGGCGGGGGATGCGGCGGTGCCCAGGAGGGCGGCGACGGTGGCGCCCGCGGCCACGCCGAGCATGCCTCGTCTGCTGAGGCGGTGGCTGAGTTCGGGGTCGGGCTGGTGGGTGCGGCTCATGCCGGGGGCTCCTTGGGGTGGGAGGGCGTTGTCGGTGGTGGGTGCTTCACTGGTGATCGGTGCTGGTGCCGGGGACGGTCAGGACAGACCGGCCAGTCGGAGCAGCAGTGCCTTCACATCGGTGGCCGCGATGCGGTCGCCGACGGCGCGGGGGGTGGAGCAGATGAGGAGCGGACCGTCGTCGTCGCTCAGGGGGAGGCGGCCGTGGCTGCCGCGGATGGGCGAGGGGTCGAGAGGCACGACTGACATGCGATAGCGCAGCCCCAGCTTCTTGCGGGCCAGTGCCGTGGCCGCCTTGAGCTTCACATAGGGGTCGTGCGGGTCCAGGAACAGCTCGACCGGGTCGTAGCCGGGTTTGCGGTGGATCTCGACGGTGCGCGCGAAGTCGGGCGCGCGGTCGTCGTCGAGCCAGTAGTAGTACGTGAACCAGGCGTCCGGCTCGGCCACGGCGACGAGTTCGCCGGAGCGCGGATGGTCGAGGTGGTGGGCCTTCTTGCCCTCGTCGTCGAGGAGCTGGTCGATGCCGGGGAGACCGGCGAGGGCATCCTTGGTCGCCTCCAGGTCCTCGGGCCGGCGTACGTAGACATGGGCGATCTGGTGGTCGGCGACCGCGAAGGCCCGTGAGGCCATCGGGTCGAGGTACTCCATGCCGTCCTGGGTGTGGACGTCGAGGAGCCCGGCGCGGCGCAGGGCGCGGTTGATGTCGACGGGCCGGTCCACGCGGGTGATGCCGTACTCGGAGAGCGCGACGACGGTGCGGCCCTCGGCGCGGGCGTCGTCGAGCAGGGGTGCCAGGGCCCGGTCCAGGTCGGCGGCCGCCCGCACGGAGCGGGGGTCGTCGGGGCCGTGGCGCTGGAGGTCGTAGTCGAGGTGCGGGAGGTAGCAGAGGGTCAGATCGGGGTGGCGGGTGCGGTTGACGTGGCGGGTCGCGTCGATGATCCAGCGGCTGGAGACGAGGTCGGCGCCGGGCCCCCAGAAGTGGAACAGGGGGAACGTGCCGAGCTTGTCGGTGAGTTCGTCGCGCAGGGCCGGGGGCCGGGTGTAGCAGTCGGGTTCCTTGCGGCCGTCGGAGTAGTAGATCGGGCGGGGGGTGACGGTGATGTCGGTGTCGGCGCCCATGGCGTACCACCAGCAGATGTTGGCGACCGTGTAGCCGGGGTGGGCGCGGCGGGCGGCGTCCCACAGTTTGTCCCCGGCGACGAGGGCGTTGTGCTGGCGCCACAGCAGGACGTCGCCGAGTTCCCGGAAGTACCAGCCGTTGCCGACGATGCCGTGCTCGGCGGGGAGCGAGCCGGTGAGGAAGGTGGACTGGGCGGCGCAGGTGACGGCGGGCAGGACGGTGCCGAGGTGGGCGCGGGAGCCCGACCGGCCGAGGGACTTCAGATGGGGCATGTGGTCGAGGAGGCGGGGGGTGAGGCCGACTACGTCGAGGACGAGGAGCGGGGTGGGGGTGCTCATGGCAGCTCCTTCAGTCCGAGGTCGGTCAGCAGGTCGCGGGCCAGGCCGAGTTCGGCGGCGATGCCGTCGGTGAGCCGGGCGCGGGTGGTGGGGCGCAGCTCCGCCGGGAGGGCCTGCCAGGTGTAGGTCTCGACCTCCAGGTGGCGGGTGAGGGGGTGGGCGCCGCCGACCAGTCGGGTCAGGGCGGCCCTGAGGACCGGGAGCGTGGAGGTGAGGGGGGCCGCAGGGGCCGCGTGCAGGGGGACGTGGAAGTGGGCGCGCCACGGGGAGGCGTCGGGGAGGGCGTCACCGGTGAGGGCCTCGCCGAGGTCGTCGGTGCCGCGCAGACCGGCGGCGGTCGCCGTGCGGGTCTGGTGCAGGAAGCGGGGTTCGTCGAAGGCGGCGAGCGCCTCGCGGACCTCGGGCAGGTGGGGGTGCTCGGCGTGCAGGGCGGCCGAGAGCTGGGCCTTCACGACGGGGACGCGCGCCCGGACGAGCGCGTCCAGAGCGGTGTGCGGGTCCTCGAAGGAGGTGGCGAGGTGGCAGGTGTCGACGCAGACGCCGACGCGGTCGTGACCGATCGCGGTGAGCGGGCCGATGGCGTCGGCGGTGGTCTCGACGACGCAGCCCGGTTCGGGTTCCAGGCCGACGCGGATCGAACGGCCGGTCAGCTCGGCGACGGCGTCGAGGCGTTCGCCGAGCGAGCGCAGGGCCGCGTGGGCGGCGTCGGCGCGGGCGTCGTCGTAGGCGGTGCGCCAGGCCAGCGGCAGCGTCGAGACGGTGCCCTCGGTGACGTCGTCGGGCAGGAGCGCGGCGAGGACCCGGGCCAGGGAGGCCGTGTGGTCAAGGCGCTCGGGGTCGGCCCAGTCCGGCCGGTACACGCGGTACTTGACCTCCTCGGCGCCGAAGCCCTGGTACGGGAAGCCGTTGAGGGTGACGACCTCCAGGCCGCGGCGGTCGAGTGCGGCGCGCAGCCCGCGCAGGGCCGACGGGTCGGTGATCAGCGCGTGGGCGGCGTCCTTGGCGAGCCACAGGCCGATGCCGAGGCGGTCACGGCCGAGGCGCCGGCGGACGGGCTCGCAGTGGTCGCGCAGCTGGGCGAGGACCCCGTCGAGGGTCTCGGCCGGGTGCACGTTGGTGCAGTAGGCGAGGTGGACGGTGGCGCCGTCGGGGTGGCGGAAGCGCATGGGTCACTCCCCGCCGCGCAGGATGCTGTTGCCCTCGTGGGTGGGGCCGGTGGTGGCGGCGTCGAGGTCGAGGCGGCCGCTGAGCCCGTAGAAGGCGACCGGGTTGCGCCACAGCACGAGGTCCACGTCGTCCTCGTCGAACCCTGCGGCGAGCAGGGCGTCGGCGACCCGGCGGGTCTTCAGGGGGTCGCTCCTCCCCCAGTCGGCGGCGGAGTTGACCAGCACCTTCTCGGTGCCGAACGTCTTGAGGACGGCGACCATGCGCTCCTCGTCCATCTTGGTGTCGGGGTAGACGGAGAAGCCGAGCCAGGAGCCGCTGTCCTTGGCCTCCTTGACGGTGGTCTCGTTGAGGTGGTCCAGCAGCACCCGCTCGGGCGGCAGCTCGGAGGCCCGCACCACGTCGACGGTGCGGCGCAGTCCGGCGAGCTTGTCGCGGTGGGGGGTGTGCACCAGGGCGGGCAGTCCGTGGTCGGCGGCGAGCTGGAGCTGGTGCTCCAGGGCGAGGTCCTCGGCGGGGGTCATGGAGTCGTAGCCGATCTCGCCGACGGCGACGACCCGGTCCTTGAGGAGGTAGCGGGGCAGGTGGTCCAGGACGGGGGTGCACCTCGGGTCGTTGGCCTCCTTGGGGTTGAGGGCGATCGCGCAGTGGTGGGCGATGCCGTACTGGGCGGCCCGGAAGGGCTCCCAGCCGAGCAGCGAGTCGAAGTAGTCGAGGAAGGAGGCGGGGGACGTACGGGGCTGCCCCAGCCAGAAGGCCGGCTCCACGACGGCGAGGACGCCCGCCTCGCGCATCGCCTCGTAGTCGTCGGTGGTGCGCGACGTCATGTGGATGTGCGGGTCGAAGAGGCGCATCAGGTCTCCTTGCCGTCGGTGCCGGCCCCGCCGGCCGGCGGGGGCGCGGTCAGGGCCAGGACGCGGTACAGGTCGGCGGGCACGGGGCGGCCCGCGGCGGCGCGTTCGTCGGCGTAGGCGCTCAGCATGCGGGCCAGTTCGGTGTCGCCGGGGGCGCGGCGGGACAGGTCGCTGATCTCGTCGACGGGCACACCGGTGAACAGGCACTTCAGGACGGCGTGCCGCCAGTCGTGCGGGGCGAGGTGCCGGGCCCCGTAGGGGCCGAGGGCGGCGGCGACGAGGCGGGTGTCGTTGGTGCGCAGGGCGTCCTCGACGAGGTGCAGCGCGTCGGGGCCGGGCACCAGGTGGGGCAGGGCGTGCAGCACGGCCCGGCGTTCGTCGGCGGTTCCCTGCCGGTAGACCCGGTCGAGCGCGGCGGTGTCGGCGCGGGCCGCGTGCAGGATCAGGACGCGGACGGCGTCGGCGTGCTCGGTGCCGCAGCGCCGGCCCGCCTCGGCGAGGCGCAGCTCCCACACGGCGAGGGGGCCGTGGGTGCCGGGATGGTCGGCGGCCTCGGCGAGGGCCCGGTCGAGCCAGGCGCGGGCGGGGTCGTCGAGCCGTGCGGTCAGTGGGCCGCGCAGTGCGGCGGGGGCGGTGTGGGCCGGGTGGCCGGGGCGGGCCGCCGGGTCGGCCGGTGTCGGGGGGCGGTCATGGATCACGAGGTGCTCCCGGGAGGTGCGGCGGCGGGACCCTGCGGCGGCCCCGCCGTGCGGCCGGTCGCCCGGCGCAGGAAGGCGAGGGATCGCTCGGCCTGGTGCGGGCCGGCATGGGAGTGGCGGGGCAGTTCGACGACGGTCAGGGCCCGGTAGTCGACGGCGGCCAGTGCGTCGAGGACGGCCGGGAAGTCGATCTCCCCCTCGCCGAGCGGCAGATGGTCGTGGACGCCGCGCCGCATGTCCTCGATCTGGACGTGGCGCAGCCAGGGCGCGGCGGCCCGCACGCAGTCGGCGGGAGGGAGGGGTTCGAGGCACTGGCAGTGGCCGATGTCGAGGGTGAGGCCGAGGGCGGCCGGGCTGTCGAGGGCCTCGCGCAGCCGGTGGAAGTCGGCGAGCGTGGCGAGGAGGTGACCGGGTTCGGGTTCGACGGCGAGCGGGACACCGGCGGCGGTGGCGGCCTCGACGACGGGGGCGAGCGCGTCGGGCAGGCGCTTCCAGGCGGTGTCCTCGTCGGTGCCGGGCGGGGTGACGCCGCTGAAGCAGTGCACGGCGTGGGCCCCCAGGTCGGCGGCGACCCGCACGGCGGTCAGGAGCAGCCGGACGCGGCGGTCGCGGTCGTCCGGGTCGGCGTCCAGCAGGGTCGGCCCGTGCTTGCGGCGGGCGTCGAGGACGTAGCGGGCGCCGGTCTCCACGGTGACGGTCAGTCCGAGGGCGTCGAGCCGCCGCGCGAGCCGCCGGGTGCGGGCCGCCAGGCCGGGGGCGAGCGGGTCGAGGTGCATGTGGTCGAGGGTCAGCCCGACCCCGTCGTAGCCGAGGTCGGCGAGGAGGGTGAGCGCGTCGTCGAGACGGAGGTCGGCGAGACCGTTGGTGCCGTAGCCGAAGGCGAGGGGCGTGGTCCGGGGAGTCATCGGGCCTCACCTCGCGGCCCCGGTCCACGCACCGGGCGCGGCCCCGGTTCATCCGGCAGGCGCGGCTCCGGTTCATCCGGCGGGCGCGGCCCCGGTTCATCCGGCAGGCGCGGCCCCGGTTCATCCGGCAGGCGCGGCCCCGGTTCATCCAGCGGGCGCGGCCCCGGTTCATCCGGCAGGCGCGGCCCCGGTTCATCCGGCAGGCGCGGCCCCGGTCCGCCCGGCCGGCGCGACCCTGGCAGGGGCGTCCGCCCCGGCCCGCGCCCGGCCGCCGGCGGCCCGTCGTCCGGCCCGGCGGGAGGGGGGCCCTCGGCCACCGCGGCGGCCGACGACAGGTCCCGCTCTCCGCTCCGCAGCCGCTCCGCGAAGCCCGCCAGCAGCGCGTACTGCTCCCCCAGGGCCGAGGGGGCCTCCCCCACCGGGTCCTTGAAGTAGAAGGCCAGCTCGGGCAGGGGGCCGGACAGGCCCGCTTCGTGGGCGCGGGCGAGGAGGCGGACGAGGTCGAGCACCAGGGGTGCGGCGAGCGCGGAGTCACAGCCCTGCCAGGTGGTCTGGAGGACCATCCGCCTGCCGAGGAAGCCGTCGAAGGCGATGTGGTCCCAGGCGGTCTTCCAGTCGCCGAGGGCGGGGACGTCGTCGATGTGGGTCCGGCCCTCGGGGGCCGTGCCGAGGGTGTCGGTCACGACGCGTTCCTTGCCGGCGTTCTTGGCGGCGGCGGCCGCCGGGTCGGCGAGGGCGGCACCGTCGCCGCCGCCGAGGAGGTTGGTGCCGGACCAGGCCCGGACGGTCAGCGCCCGCTGGGCGAACATCGGGCCGAGGACCGACCGGAGCAGGGTCTGGCCGGTCTTGCCGTCGCGGCCCGCCCAGGGGACGCCCGCCGACTCCGCCAGGGAGGCGAGGGAGGGGTGGTCCAGCCCCGTCGACGGGGTGAAGTTGACGTAGGGGCAGCCGGCGCGCAGGGCGGCCGCCGCGTACTGGGCACTGGGCGGTGGGGCGGTGCCGGTGGGCGCGGGCTCCGTGGAGGCCACGTTCACGACGACGGCACGGGCGAGGCCCCGGCGTCGTACGAAGTCCTGGAGGTCGGCGGTGAAGGCGGAGATCAGCTCGTCGGGGGTCCGGGTGTCGCCGGGGAGGGGGCCGCCGGGCCTGATCTCGCGCTCGGCGGCGGTGAGTTCGGCGGCGACGGCCGCGGGCAGGTCGTGGGGCAGGACGCCGCCCGCGGCGAGGGACTCGGCGCGTTTGGGCAGGGGGCAGTCCGTGGTGTCGTGGCCGCCGAAGACGAGGGAGGCGAGCGGCGGGAGACCCGCACCGGCGAAGAGGGGGGTCTCGGTGACCATGCCCGTGGGAGCGTGCAGGCCCGCGGTGAGGGCCGCGCAGCCCGCGACGACGGTGGTGGCGACGGAGCCGCGGGCCCCGATCAGCCAGACACCGACGCGCGGCACGGAACCCGGCACGGGCACGGACACGGGCGGGGACGCGGACATGGGCAGCCTCCTTGTCGAGCACGTGGTGCGGGACCCGGACGCGCCGGGCGGACTTGGCGAGCACCGGAATGTGGGTACGCCGGGCGGGGAGGCGGCGGGCGGAGGTCCGGCGTCCCCCGCCCGTCGCCGTTCAGTCGCCCGTGGGCGGCGCCGCCGTACCGGCGGCCCGCGCGGGCAGTTCCTTGATCCGGATGTCACGGAAGGACACCCGGTCGCCCGCACCGTGGTTCTGGATGCCGAGGTGACCGTCCCTGAGGCTGCGGGCCGGATCGGTGTTGGTGAAATCGTTGATCCGCACGCCGTTGAGCCAGACGCGGAGGCGTTCGCCCTCCACGCGGATCTCGTACGTGTTCCACTCCCCCGGCGGGTTCAGGGCGCGGTCGCGCTTCCTGAGGTCGGCGGAGCGGAAGCCGTAGACGGACCCGGTGGTCCGCTCCGGTACGTCGGTGGCGTCGATCTGGATCTCGTAGCCGTTGTTCACGGCCGACCACGGGTCGTCCGAGGGCGGGAAGCCGACGAACACACCGGAGTTGTCGTCGCCGGAGGTGCCGGACATCCTCCAGTCGAGCTTCAGGGAGTACGACCCGAAGCTCCGGTCGGCGTACCAGAGCATGCCCATGCCGCCGCTGGAGGTGAGCGTGCCGTCGGCGCCGAGTTCGAAGGAGCCCGGCCCGGCCTGCCGCCAGCCGTCCAGGGAGGTGCCGTCGAACAGCGGCCGGTAGCCGTTCTCCGGTCGGCAGTCGGCCCGGGCCTCGCCGATCGCCCACCGTATGCCGCCCAGCAGGTGCTGCCGGAAGGCGGGTTCGGCGTAGGACTCCTTGGTGTGGCCGCCCCCGGTGTAGAAGGCGCGTCCCCCTTGGTAGTTCTGGCACCAGGCGATGGGATGGTCGCCGTTCATGGTGCCGCCGCTGTACGACGACTCGTCGAGCGAGGCGAGGACGTGGGCCCGTTCACGGGGGTTGGAGCGGTAGTTGTACCACTCGTCCGTGCGGTTCCAGGTCGCGCCGAGCCCGGCGGTCGCCGGGTGGGCGTGGTCCTCGACGTCGACCGTCGCGGGCTGGATCGCGGGGTGCGACTGGAAGTACGCGCCCGCGAGTCCGCCGTAGAAGGCCCAGTCGTACTCGGTGTCGGCGGCGGCGTGGATGCCGACGTAGGCGCCGCCGCGTCCGATGTACCGCTCGAACGCGGTCTGCTGGCTCGCGTCGAGGACGTCGCCGGTGGTGGAGAGGAAGACGACGGCGGCGTACCGGCCGAGGTTGCGGGTGGTGAAGGCGCCGGCGTCCTCCGTGGCGTCGACCCGGAAGCCGTGGGCGGCGCCCAGTTCCCGTACGGCGGTGATGCCCTCGGGGATGGAGTCGTGCCGGAAGCCGGCGGTCTTGGAGAACACCAGCACCCGGGGCTGTGCGGAGCCGCGTGCCGTACCGGCGTCGGCCGCCTCATCCGACACGGCCGGCCCCGAGACGCAGCCGATCAGCAGGGCGGCGCCGATCACGGCCGTCCCCATACGTCCGTTCGTTCGCATGACCGCCCCTCACCTCGTCGTGAACGTGAAGTCGTCCACGTCGAACAGCCCGCCCGAGCCGCTGCCCTTGAACACCAGGTAGAGCGTGGTGGTGCCACGCGGGGCCCTGGTCAGGTTCGCGGTGACGTCCTGGAAGTTCTCCCAGCCGCCGGTGACCGGCACGGTGGTCCTACCGAGCAGCCGGCCGGTGGGCGAGCCCGCCCGGACCTCCAGCCTGCCGCCCGCGCCCCCGGAGGAGATCCGCGCGGTGATCTTCGTGGCGTCGGACAGGACGTACGGCTCGAAGGAGATCCAGTCGCCGTTCGAGATGTCCCCGACGGTCCTGCCGCCGTGGGCCGTGGCCTTCGACTGGACGGTGATGCCGGAGGAGTCGCCGTAGTGCTCGGCCTGGCGGTGCTTGGGCTGGACGACGTGCCGGTCGTGGGTGGTCAGCGGGGCCTGGCCGCCGCCCCCGCCGTCGGTGTACTCGGCGTCGAACACCCCGAAGATGTTGGCGTTCTCGTCGTGGCCGCCGTCGGCGCTGGTCTGGATGGTGCCGGTGCAGCCGTTGGCGGAGGTCACCGGGTGGCCGTGGCTGTCGTGGCCGAGGACGAAGGTGACCTTGACCTTGGCGCAGTCGATCGTCCGGCCGTCCTCGGGGTCGCTGACCCGCACCTTGAACGGTACGGCCTCGCCGAAGGCGAACAACTGCCCGTCCTTCGGTAGGTCCAGCGTCACCTTGGGCGCGGTGTTGCCGACGACGATCCGCACGCTTGCGCTGCCGGTGCGGCCGGAGGGGTCCTTCGCGGTGACGGTCGCCGTGTAGGTGCCGTTCTTCCTGTAGGTGTGCGTCGGGTTGGCCGCCGTGGACGTGGAGCCGTCGCCGAAGTCCCAGCGGTAGGTGAGGGCGTCGCCGTCCTGGTCGCTGGTGCCCGCGGAGGAGAAGCGCACCTTGAGCCTCGCCTGGCCCGAGGTGCGGTCGGCGGCGGCCTGGGCGACCGGCGAGTGGCCGTCGGTGGCGTTCTCGATGCGGTACAGGGCGGAGTGCTCGTCGCCGCCGAACCAGGAGACGCCGTAGTCGAGGACGTACAGCGCACCGTCCGGGCCGAAGGCCATGTCCATCACCTGGGTGCCCGTCCAGGGCACGTCGGCGATGGAGCGCACGGTGCCGTCGGCGTCGCTGGCGATGCGCTTGATCCAGCGGCGGCCGAACTCACCGGCGAAGAAGTCCCCGTCGTACGCCTCGGGGAACTTCACCGGGGAGTCGAGGGAGGCGTCGTAGTGGTAGACCGGGCCGCCCATCGGGGACTCGGAGCCGTCGCCGAACTCCGGCAGGGAGTTGCCGTTGTAGGGGATCCACGCGGGCTCGGCGGGCGGCAGTTCGGTCAGGCCCGTGTTGTTCGGGGAGGTGTTCCTCGGCGCCGCGCAGTCGAAGGCCGCGCCGGAGGCACCGGTGGCGAAGTCGTAGTCGACGTAGGCGTCGTTCTTGCCGGTGCAGTACGGCCAGCCGAAGTTGCCCGGCTTGGTGACGCGGGCGAACTCGACCTGGCCGGCCGGGCCGCGCGAGGGGTTGGCGGCGCCCGCGTCGGGGCCGTACTCGCCGACGTAGAGGATGCCGGTCTTCTTGTCGACGCTGAAGCGGAACGGGTTGCGCAGGCCCATCGCGTAGATCTCGGGCCGCGTCCTGTCCGTGCCGGGCGCGAACAGGTTGCCGTCGGGTATGGCGTACGAGCCGTCGGCGTTCACCTTGATGCGCAGGATCTTGCCGCGCAGGTCGTTGGTGTTGGCGGAGGTGCGCTGCGCGTCGAAGGCCGGGTTGCGGTTGGCGCGCTCGTCGATGGGGGTGAAGCCGTCCGACTGGAACGGGTTGCTGTCGTCGCCGGTCGACAGGTACAGGTTGCCCGCCGCGTCGAAGTCGATGTCGCCGCCGACATGGCAGCAGATGCCGCGCGAGGCGGGCACGTCGAGGATCTTCTTCTCGCTGGCCTTGTCGAGCGTGCCGTCCGTCTTCAGGACGAACCGGGAGAGGCGGTTGACGCCGTCGAAGCGAGCGAAGTCGGCGGCGGTGCCGGTCTCGGGCGCGTCCCCGGCGGGGGTGTTCAGCGGGGGCGCGTAGTACAGGTAGACGAAGCGGTTTTCGGCGAAGCCGGGGTCGACGCCGATGCCCTGGAGACCCTCCTCGTCGTGGGAGTACACGTCGAGCTTGCCGGCGAGGCGGGTGTTGCCGGCCGCGTCGGTCAGCCGCAGTTCGCCGTCGCGGGAGGTGTGCAGCACCGAGCGGTCCGGCAGCACGGCGAGCGACATGGGCTCGCCGACCTCGGGTTCGCCCTTGGCGAGGGTGACCTGCTGGAAGTCCTCGGCCGCGGCGGCCCGCGGGGCGGCCTCGGCCGCTCCGGCGGCGGGTGAGGTCAGCGAGAGCGAGGCGCCGGCGAGCAGCAGACCGCTCAGCAGCGCCAGGGGCCCGCGGAACCTCCGGCGTCTGAAGGGGCTGGTGGGGTGTCTGTTGTCGTCGTACGGGTGCACGAAGGGCCTCCAAGGAGGGGCTTGGTCGTACGGAGCTGTACGGGTGTGTGCGGTACGCCGGGGTGCGCCGTCACCCCGGAGACACGGCCGGGCCGTGGGGGCCCGGCCGGACAGCCGGCCCGATGAACTGGGCCGGGGGCCGGGCCGGGAGTCCCGTGCGGGAACTGGCGGCCGGACCCCCGAAAGGGACCTAGTCGTTGCCGCCGAACGCCGCGTCGAACGAGGCCGACGGCGGTTCGAAGTCGAACGCCTTGAGGCGGTTCAGGGCCTCGGGGGCGCCCTGGAGCCGGTCCATGCCGGCGTCCTCCCACTCGACGGAGATCGGCCCCTGGTAGCCGATCGAGCGGAGCATCCGGAAGACGTCCTCCCAGGGCACGTCGCCATGGCCGGCGGAGACGAAGTCCCAGCCGCGGCGCGGGTCGCCCCAGGGCAGGTGGGAGCCGAGGCGGCCGTTGCGGCCGTCGAGGCGCTTGCGGGCCTCCTTGCAGTCGACGTGGTAGATCCGGTCGCGGAAGTCCCACAGGAAGCCGACCGGGTCGAGGTCCTGCCACACGAAGTGCGAGGGGTCGAAGTTCAGGCCGAAGGCGGGCCGGTGGCCGACCGCCTCCAGGGCGCGCTGGGTGGTCCAGTAGTCGTAGGCGATCTCGCTGGGGTGGACCTCGTGGGCGAAGCGCACGCCCTCGGCGTCGAAGACGTCGAGGATCGGGTTCCAGCGCGTCGCGAAGTCCTCGTAGCCCCGCTCGATCATCGACTCGGGGGCGGGCGGGAACATGGCGACCAGGTGCCAGATCGCGGAGCCGGTGAAGCCGATGACGGTGTCGACGCCGAAGGCCGCCGCGGCCCGCGCGGTGTCGGCCATCTCGGCGGCGGCCCGCTGCCGTACGCCCTCGGGTTCGCCGTCGCCCCAGATCCGGGCGGGCAGGATGGCCCGGTGGCGTTCGTCGATGATGGCGTCGCAGACGGCCTGGCCGACGAGGTGGTTGGAGACGGCCCAGCACTTCAGGCCGTACTTCTCCAGCAGTTCGTGCCGGGAGGCGAGGTACGACGGGTCCGCGAGGGCCTTGTCGACCTCGAAGTGGTCGCCCCAGCAGGCGAGTTCGAGTCCCTCGTAGCCGAAGTCGCGGGCGAGGCGGCAGACCTCTTCGAGGGGCAGGTCGGCCCACTGGCCGGTGAAGAGCGTGAAGGTGCGCGGCATGGTGCGGGGCCTCCTCAGACCGCGGTGGGGGTGTAGACGGAGTTCTTCTCGGCGCTCTCCTCGACCGCCGCCAGCACACGCTGCACCTGGAGCCCGTCCGCGAAGGACGGCGCGGGCCGCTCGCCCGCCGCGACGGCGTGGATCAGGTCGCGGGCCTGGTGGACGAAGGTGTGCTCGTAGCCGAGGCCGTGGCCCGGCGGCCACCAGGCGTCCAGGTAGGGGTGGTCGGACTCGGTGACGAGGATGCGGCGGAAGCCGGCGTGGGCGCCGGGTTCGGTGTGGTCGTGGTAGGAGAGCTCGTTGAGCCGTTCCAGGTCGAAGGCCAAGGAGCCGCGCTCACCGTTGAGTTCGATGCACAGGGCGTTCTTGCGGCCGGTGGCGAAGCGGGTGGCCTCGAAGGAGGCGATCGCCCCGGAGGCGAAGCGGCCCGTGAACAGGGCCGCGTCGTCGACCGTGACCGGCCCGCGCGCGTCGGAGCCCCCGGTCGACGCCAGCCCGCTGGACGCCCCGGCGGGCAGGGGCCGTTCCTTCACGAAGGTCTCGGTCAGCGCCGACACCCCGATCACGGGCTCCCCGGCGAGGTACTGCGCGAGGTCGACGATGTGCGCCCCGAGGTCGCCGAGCGCCCCGGAACCGGCCGTCTCCTTGCGCAGCCGCCAGGTCAGCGGGAAGTCCGGGTCCACGAGCCAGTCCTGGAGGTACGTCACCCGTACGTGGCGAAGGGCGCCGAGCCGCCCCTCGGCGACCATGCGCCGGGCCAGCGCGGTGGCGGGCACCCGGCGGTAGTTGAAGCCGACCATCGCCACCTGGCCACGCGCGTGGGCCTCCTCGGCCGCCGCCGTCATGGCCTCCGCCTCCTCGACGGTGTTGGCGAGCGGCTTCTCGCAGAGCACGTGCTTGCCCGCGGCCAGGGCGGCGAGGGCGATCTCGGCGTGGCTGTCGCCGGGGGTGCAGATGTCGACGAGGTCGATGTCGTCGCGGGCGACGAGGGCCCGCCAGTCCGTCTCGGTCGTGGCCCAGCCGTGCCGGTCGGCCATGGCCCGCACGGCGTCCCGGTCGCGTCCGCAGACGGCGGCGAGGACCGGGCTGAGCGGCAGGTCGAAGACCCGTCCCGCGGTGCGCCAGCCCTGCGAGTGCGCGGCCCCCATGAACGCGTACCCGACCATGCCGACCCGCAGCGGCGGTCTGCCGGCCCCGCCGGCGAGCCCGGCGGGCCAGGTTCCGGCGCCGGTGCCGGGGCCCGGAGCCCCTGCCTCCTCCGCCTCTGCCTGGTCGGGCTGCTGCGGCTGTCCCATGCGTGTGTCCTCCTCGTGGTCGCGGCGCGGTGGGGGGGTGCGGCCCTGCGGGGATCTCCGGGAGCGGCGCCCGCCGGCGCCCGGTGGTCGTTCCGGTCGGGCCCGTCCGGCGGGAGCCGTCACTTGAAGCCGGTGGACATGTACTGGTCGACGTTGTCCTTGTCGACGACGGCCGAGTAGAGCGTCACCGAGGACGGGATCTCGAACTCGGCGAGGCCGCCTATGCCCTTGCTCTGGCCGAGGGCGCGGGCGAGGTCGATCGCGGAGGCGGCCATGGTCGGCGGGTAGAGGACGGTCGCCTTGAGGACGCCGTCGTCCTTCTCGATGGCCTGGAAGGCGGAGAGTGCGCCCGCGCCGCCGACCATGAGGAAGTCGTCGCGCCCGGCCTGCTCGATGGCGCGCAGCGCGCCGACGCCCTGGTCGTCGTCGTGGTTCCACAGGGCGTCGAACTTCGACTGGGCCTGGAGGAGCTGGGCCATCTTGGCCTGCCCGGACTCCACGGTGAACTCGGCGGCCTGGCGGGCGACCTTCTTGATGTTGGGGTAGTTCTTCAGGGCGTCGTCGAAGCCCTGGGTGCGCTGCTTGGTGAGTTCCAGGTTGTCGAGGCCGGCGAGTTCGATGACCCGGGCGTCGGACTTGTCCTTGAGCTTCTCGCCGATGTAGTGCCCGGCGTTGAGGCCCATGCCGTAGTTGTCGCCGCCGATCCAGCAGCGGTACGCCTGCGGGGAGTTGAAGATCCGGTCGAGGTTGATGACGGGGATCCCGGCGCGCATCGCCTTGAGGCCGACCTGGGTGAGGGCCTTGCCGTCGGCGGGCAGGATCACCAGGACGTCGACCTTCTTGTTGATGAGGGTCTCGATCTGCCCGATCTGCTGGGCGGTGTCGTTGGAGCCCTCGGTGATCTCCAGGGTGACGTCCTCGTACTTCTCGGCGCGGCTCTTGGCGTTGTCGTTGATGGCGTTGAGCCAGCCGTGGTCGGCCTGCGGCCCGGCGAAGCCGATCGTCACCTCCTTGCCGGGCTTGTCGTCGGCGGCGGGCTGCTTGTCGGCGGCCGCCTTGTCGCCGGTGTCATTGCTGGTGCAACCGACGAGGAGGGTGCCGGCCGAGACGGCGGCGGTCCCGAAGAGCAGTCCTCTGCGGCTGGGGAACTGTGGCATGGCGGTGGACCTTTCCGGTGGGGGCTCTTCGGTGGGTCAGGTCGTGCTGGCCGTGCGTCGCTGGACCAGGACCGCGGCGACGATGATCGCGCCCTTGGCGATCTGCTGGACGTCGCTCTGGAGGTTGTTCAGCGCGAAGATGTTGGTGATCGTGGTGAAGATCAGGACGCCGAGCACGGAGCCGGTGATGGTGCCCCGGCCGCCGGTGAGCAGAGTGCCGCCGATGATCGCGGCGGCGATGGCGTCGAGTTCGTAGAGGTTGCCGTTGGTGTTCTGGCCCGAGCCGGACAGCACGATCAGCAGGAACGCGGCGATGCCGCAGCACAGTCCGGAGAGCAGATAGAGGTAGAGGCGCTGGCGGCGGACGTCGATGCCGGCGAGCCGGGCGGCCTCCGCGTTGCCGCCGACGGCGACGGTGCGCCGGCCGAAGGTCGTGCGGTTCAGCACGAGCCAGCCGATGACCGTCACGACCGCGAAGACCAGGACGAGCGGCGGGACACCGAGGACGTACGCGTCGCGCTCGCCGAGGTCGAGGACGCCCTCCACGCTGACGATCTGCGTCTTGCCGTCGGTGATCTGGAGGGCGAGTCCGCGGGCGGAGGCGAGCATGGCGAGGGTGGCGATGAAGGGGACCATCCCGCCGTACGCGATGAGCAGCCCGTTCACCAGACCGCACCCGACGCCGACGATCACGGCGGTGAAGAGGATGCCGGCGAACCCGTACTCCTGGGTGGCGACGGTGGTGGCCCACACCGAGGCCAGGGCGACGATCGCGCCCACCGACAGGTCGATGCCGCCGGAGGTGATGACGAAGGTCATGCCGACGGTGACGACACCGATCACCGAAGCCTGGGTGAGGACGAGTTGGAGGTTGCGGGTGTCGAGGAACTCGTCGGGCTTGGTGATGCCGCCGATGACGATCAGCGCGGCGAGGACGCCGAGGAGGGAGAGGGTGCGGACGTCGGCGCGGAAGAGGACGGTGCGCCAGGCGGGGGACGGTTCGGCGACCGGGGTCACCTTGTCGGTGCCGTCGCGGGGCGGGGACGCGTGCTGGGTCATGACGCCGGCCTCCCTTCGCCGGTCGCCGGGCCGGTGACGCCGGACACCGGGCCGGCCGCACCGGTCGCCGGGCCTGGCGTGCCGGTCGCCGGGCGGGCCGTGCCGGTCGCCGGGCCTGACCTGCCGGTCGCCGGGCTGGCCGCGTCGGCGGGACTGGCTGCACTTGCCACGGGGCTTCCTTCCATCACGAGGTCGAGGACGCGGTGTTCGTCGAGTTCGCGGGCGGGCGCGGTGTGCACGACCCGGCCCTCGCGCAGGACGAGCACGCGGTCGGCGAGGCCGAGCACTTCGGGCACCTCGCTGGAGACCAGCAGCACGGCGAGGCCCTCGTCGGCGAGACGGCGCACCACCGCGTACAACTCGGCGCGGGCGCCCACGTCGACGCCCCGGGTCGGCTCGTCCAGCAGCAGCACCCGGCAGCCGCGCAGCAGCCAGCGGGCGAGCACCGCCTTCTGCTGGTTGCCGCCGGAGAGGGTGCGCACCGGCACGGCGGGGTTGTCGGGGCGCAGGGACAGCTCGCGGGTCGCGGCGCGGGCGGCCCGGTACTCGGCGCCCCGGTCGATCCAGCCGACGCGGGCGAAGCGGGACATCGTCGACACCGACACGTTCCGGGTGACCGACTCCAGCATCAGCAGTGCCTGCGCCTTGCGTTCCTCGGGGGCGAGCCCGAGCCCGGCGCGAACGGCGGCCCGTACGCTGCCGGTCCGCAGCGGCCGTCCGTCGACGCGGACCTCTCCCGCGGAGGGCCTGCGGGCGCCGTAGATCGTCTCCAGGATCTCGGAGCGTCCGGAGCCGACGAGTCCGGCGAGGCCGACGATCTCCCCGGGCCGGACGTCGAGGTCGAAAGCCTCGAACTCCCCGTCACGGGCGAGCCCCCGCACCTCCAGGACGGGTGTGGTGGCCTCCGGCGGCGGGGCGGACGGCCGCTCCGGGAAGACGTACTCGACGTTCCGTCCCGTCATCAGCGCCACGACCTCGCGGGTCGGTGTCGACTTCGCGGGCAGTCCGCCGGCCACGGCCCGGCCGTCCTTCAGCACGGTCACCCGGTCGCCGATCCGGCGGATCTCCTCCAGCCGGTGCGAGATGTAGACGACGGCGACCCCGGCGGCGGTGAGGTCCGCCACGATCCTGAACAGGTTGTCGACCTCGTCGGGGTCGAGGGCGGCGGACGGCTCGTCCATCACGATGAGGCGTACGTCGTGGGAGAGCGCCCGCGCCATGGACACGATCTGCTGCTGGGCGGCGGAGAGTTCACCGACGAGCCGCGCCGGGTCGATCTCGGGATGCCCGAGGCGTTTCAGCAGCGCGGCGGTCGAGGCGCGCGCGGTCTTCCCCCGGACGACGAATCCGGCGGCGGTGGGCTCATGCCCCAGATGCACGTTCTCGGCCACCGAGAGGTGCTCCACCAGGTCCAGTTCCTGGTAGATGGTGGCGATCCCCAACCGCATGGCGGCGATCGGCGACTTGAGGGTGACGGGCTCTCCCCGCCAGCCGATGGTGCCGCCGTCGGGCTGGTGGGCGCCCGCGAGCACCTTGATCAGGGTGGACTTGCCGGCGCCGTTCTGACCGAGCAGACAGTGGACCTCTCCGGCCTGGACGTCGAGGTTGACGCCGTCGAGGGCCCGGACGCCGGGGAACGACTTGGTGATGCCGGACATGGTGAGCAGCGGTGGTTCTGGTGCCATGAGTTCCCCTTGGCGGGCGTGCGGGCCGGTTGCAGGGCGAATCAGCCTGCGGGGCAGGCGCGTTCGGGCAGAGCAGAGCGGGGCGGGGCGGGGCGGGACCGTGCGGGGGGGGCAGAGCGGGGTGAGGCAGGACCGTGCGGGGTGGGGCAGGGCCGTGCGGGGCGCTGTGCTGGTGGTCGCTCCGTACGGAGCGGTTACGCGGGTGAGAACAGGTGGTCGCTGATGAGGCGGGCCGCGCCGATGACTCCGGCGGCGGCCCCCAACTCGCCGAGGACGATGGGCAGATTGCCCGTGGCGAGGGGCAGGGACTGGCGGTAGACCTGGGTGCGGATGGCGGCGAGGAGGGTGTGACCGAGGCCGGTCACCCCGCCGCCGATCACCACCAGGCCGGGGTTGAAGAAGCTGACGAGTCCGGCGATGACCTGGCCGGTGCGGTTGCCGCCCTCGCGTATCAGGTCGAGGGCGGTGGCGTCACCGGCGGCGGCCGCGGCGGCGACGTCGACGGCGGTCAGGGTGCCGTTGATCTCCAGCCGGGAGGCGAGCTCCACCGAGAGGCCCTGCTGCGCGGCCTCCTTGGCGTCGCGGGCGAGCGCGGCGCCGCTGAAGTGGGCCTCCAGGCAGCCCCGGTTGCCGCAGGCGCAGGGGCGGCCGTCCGGTACGGCGAGGATGTGGCCGATGTCGCCGGCGCTGCCCGTCGTACCGCGGTGGACCTCGCCGCCGGCGACGATGCCGCAGCCGATGCCGGTGCCGATCTTGACGCAGAGGAAGTCGCCCACGGAACGGGCCACGCCCGCGTGCTGCTCCCCCATCGCCATCAGGTTCACGTCGTTGTCGACCATCACCGGGCAGCCGAGTTCCTGGCTGAGCGCCTCGCGCACCGGGAACCCGTCCCAGCCGGGCATGATCGGCGGGGCCACCGGGACGCCCTCGGGGAAGCGGACCGGTCCGGGGACGCCGATACCGGCGCCGTCGAACCCCTCGGCGAGCCCCGAGGCCCTGAGCTTGGCGGCCATGGAGAGGACCTGCTCGAAGACGGCGACGGGGCCGTCCCTGACGTCCATGGGCTGGTTGATGTGCCCGAGGATCTCCAACTCGGCGTTGGTGACGGCGACATCGATGGAGGTCGCGCCGATGTCGACACCCAGGAAACGGAGTTGGGGGGCGAGCCGGATGTTGTGCGAGCGCCGGCCGCCGCGCGAGGCGGCGAGTCCGTCGGCCACGACCAGCCCCGTCTCCAGCAGCCGGTCCACCTCGACGGCCAGCTTGGACCGGGAGAGATCGACCCGGTCGCCGAGCTGCGCCCGGGAGTGCGGTCCGCCGTCCCGCAACAGCTTCAGCAGCCGTGCCTGATGCGCGTTCCCGGGCCGAGCCGTCATACGTCTCACGAGCCCCTCCCCGCCTCGACCGGCCTGCGTCCACTGGGTTCCGGCCACCTCAGTGTGGCGCGCTTTCGCAGGGAACGTAGCAGTGGTCACCACGGCTGGGAAGAAGTCGCGCAGAGATTGCCGCCGACTTTCCCCACTCCCAGGACAAAGAAGGGTGCAGTTTTCATCCTCAGACCCGGAGCGCTCGCTGCGCCTGTTCGTACGAGTTGTCACGGCCACCCCGACCCAGCTTCTGGACCAGGCTCAGTCACCGGATGAACCATCGTGACAGCCGGAGCGACGGGCCGGAGTCCTGAGACGTCACCGAGCCAAGCGGTATCCCGTCGTTTCTCGGTGCACGGCGACGAACGCCTCGCATCGCGGAACGCCGACCTGGCCGCACGCGGGCTCGTCGGTCCTCCAACAGGGCGTCGCCGTGTTCGACTTGTCGGACACGGCGCCCTGACCCGGGGCTACGGCCGGGGCCGCTCGTGGTACGTCTTCCGGGTGTGCTCCGTGTGTGCCCGCATCACCGCTGTCGCCCGCTGCTCGTCGCGGGCAGAGATCGCCGTGATCAGTTCGCGGTGTTCGATCCAGGACTGGTGACCGCGCTGCCGGGCGACCGGGGTGTAGTACCAGCGGACCCGGCGGTCGACCTGGGCGGCGAGTTCGGCGAGGACCGTGTTGCCGGCGAGTTCCATGACCTTCGCGTGGAAGCGGGCGTTCAGGGCGACGGCGGCGTCCACGTCGTCCGCGTCGACGGCCCGCTCGCCCTCCGCGCAGAGGTCCTCCAACGCGGTGATGCCCGCCGCACCGGCGTTCGCCGCGGCGAGACGGGCCGCCTCAGCCTCCAACAGGGTGCGGACAGTGAGGAGTTGGTCGGCCTCCTCCTCCGTCGGCTCGTGCACGAACGCGCCCTGCGCGGGCCTCAGGTCGACCCAGCCCTCGGCGTTCAGCCGCTGGAGCGCCTCACGGACCGGCTGCCGGGACACCCCGAGATGGCCGGCCAGTTCGCTCTCCACCAGGTGCTGACCGGGGCGCAGGGCGCGGGTGGTGATCAGTTCGAGCAGGGCTTCGTAGACACGGTCGCGCAGCGGACCGGGACGTTCGAGCTTGGGCACCGCCCCTTGCGGCAGTCCTGTCGACAACATCGGGTCCCCCTCCAGAGCACCACCGGGTGTACCGCACACGGAAAGCCAACGGCCCGTACTGGAAAGTCGAGGTCAACAGCCAGTATGGATTGTCTTTCGTCTACAGTCTACGAGCCCAGTTGGCCAGGGAGTTGACGCGTCTGTCTCGTCACACCACCACCGACGCGGTGCTCAGGGGCAGCGGACGACCTGTCCGGCGTACGACAGGTTTCCGCCGAAGCCGAACAGCAGCACGGGGTCGCCGCTGGAGATCTCGCCGCGTTCGACGAGCTTGGAGAAGGCGAGCGGGATGCTCGCGGCCGAGGTGTTGCCGGACTCGGTGACATCCCGGGCGACGACGGCGTTGACGGCGCCGATCTTCTCCGCGAGGGGTTCGATGATGCGCAGGTTGGCCTGGTGCAGGACGACCGCGGCGAGGTCGGCGGGGGCGAGTCCGGCCTTCTCGCAGGCGGCGCGGGCGATGGGCGGCAGCTTGGTGGTGGCCCAGCGGTAGACGCTCTGCCCCTCCTGGGCGAACCGGGCGGGCGTCCCCTCGATCCGTACCGCGTGCCCCATCTCGGGCACCGAGCCCCACAGCACCGGCCCGATGCCGGGCGCGGAGCCGGGGTCGGCCGCCTCGACGACCGCCGCGCCCGCCCCGTCCCCGACGAGCACACAGGTCGTACGGTCGGTCCAGTCCGTCACCGCGGACATCTTGTCGGCGCCGATGACGAGCGCCCGGGTGGCCGCGCCCGCCCGCACCGCGTGGTCGGCGGTGGCCAGGGCGTGGGTGAAGCCGGCGCAGACGACGTTGACGTCCATCGCCGCCGGGGAGGGGATGCCGAGCCGGTGGGCGACCCGGGCGGCCATGTTCGGGGAGCGGTCGACGGCCGTGGACGTGGCGACCACGACGAGGTCGATGTCGGCGGCGGCGAGACCGGCCGAGGCGAGCGCCTTGGCGGCGGCGTGCCCGGCCAGCTCGTCGACGGGTTCGTCCGGTCCCGCGATGTGCCGGGTGCGGATGCCCACACGACTCGTGATCCACTCGTCACTGGTGTCGACCATGCCCGCCAGGTCCTTGTTGGTGAGCACCTTGGCGGGCTGGTAGTGGCCGACGGCGGCGATCCGCGAGCCGATCATGGGTGTTCCCCCTCATAGCCTGTGGTCAGCGGGATTCACCAGTCTGCGCAGTGACTCACGGGTAGGAGGGCGAGTGAGGCGACAGGAAAGACGAACCCATGTTGTGGGCTTCTGTCAGACCTCAGGACGTCCGAGTATCCGCCCGAGCGGTTATGCGGTGAACAGTTGCGTGGCTTTTCGTATGAGTTCGTACAGTCCGTAGGCGAGCGGTACGCCCACCCACAGCCAGGCGAGGACGATCAGCGGGCGCCGGTCAGGCTGAGTCGGGTTGCTGTCGCTGGACGGCATCGGTGGCCTCCCTCGGGGCGGGGATGTGGAAGCGGGGGTGGACGGGCCGGACCAGTTCGTTGGCGGCGAAGCCGACGACGAGCAGGCCGATCATGATGAAGAAGGACATGCCGTAGAGGTCGGGGCCGCTCTTGCCCGCCTCCTCCTGGCGGTCGGCGATCCAGTTGACGATCAGCGGGCCGAGGACACCGGCGGTGGACCAGGCGGTGAGCAGCCGGCCGTGGATGGCGCCGACCTGGTAGGTGCCGAAGAGGTCCTTCAGATAGGCGGGGATCGTGGCGAAGCCACCGCCGTAGAAGGAGAGGATCACCAGCGCGCAGACGACGAACAGCGGCTTGGAGGAGTCGCCGAACTGCGCGATGAGCAGGTACATCAGGGCGCCGACGCCGAGGTAGACGCGGTAGATGTTCTTGCGTCCGATCAGGTCGGAGGTCGACGACCAGGTGATGCGGCCCGCCATGTTGGCCGCCGACAGCAGCGCCACGAAGCCGGCCGCCGCGCCGGCCGAGACCGGGGTGGAGGACTCGGCGAAGAAGTCCGTGATCATCGGGGCGGCCTTCTCCAGGATGCCGATGCCGGCGGACACGTTCATGCAGAGGATGACCCACAGGCACCAGAACTGCGGGGTGCGGATGGCGTTGCGGGCCGAGACCTGCGGACCCTCGAAGGCGCTCGGCCCGCTCTCCGCGGACTTCCGGCCGCTCTCGGCGGACCTCAAGCCCCGCGGCACCCGGACGAGCAGCACGCCGAGGGTCATGAACACCGCGTAGGACAGTCCGTGGACGAGGAAGGCGACGGCGATCCCGGAGGAGTCGGCGCCGAAGGTCTCCAGCATCCGCGCGGACCACGGCGAGGCGATCAGCGCGCCGCCCCCGAAGCCCATGATGGCGATGCCGGTGGCCATGCCGGGCCTGTCCGGGAACCACTTGATCAGCGTGGAGACGGGCGAGATGTAGCCGATGCCGAGGCCTATGCCGCCGACGAAGCCGTAGCCGAACACGATCAGCCAGTACTGCTCGGTGGCCGCGCCCAGGGAGGCGATCAGGAAGCCGGAGGAGAAGCAGATCAGCGCCACGGTCATCGCCCAGCGCGGCCCGTTGCGCTCGACGAGCGTCCCGCCGAACGCGGCGGACAGGCCCAGCATGACGATGCCGAGCTGGAAGGGCAGCGCGCTCTGCGTACCGCTGAGACCGAGCGCGGATTCGAGCGGCGGCTTGAACACGCTCCAGGCGTAGGCCTGTCCGATGGAGAGATGGACGGAGAGGGCGGCGGGGGGAACGAGCCAGCGGCTCCAGCCCACGGGCGCGACGGGGGGACTCATGATCCCGGACGGTAGGGAGTGGCGGGGGAGTTGAGAAGGCGGCGCGTCGACCGTATGCGATGAACGGTATGCGGCGCGCGCCGAACGGTCGTGCGGGACAGCTCAGTCGGTGAGGTCGTCCGTCAGCACACACCCGTCCACCTGCGCGGGCGCGGTGCTCATGTCGCCGACGGGCTCGAAGTCCGGGTTGCAGTTGAGGACCAGCAGGAACGACGCGGACCGTTGCCGCACGGTGTCGGGGTCCGACGCGATCACGGCGGAGTCCCTGGAGTTCACCCTCGACGGGCAGGAGACGAGGGTCCCCGAGGGCTCGACGCTCCTGGACGCCTGCCGGGCCGCCGGCAAGGACATCCCGACGCTCTGCCACGGCGACACCCTCACCCCGAAGAACGCCTGCCGGGTCTGCGTGGTGGAGGTCGAGGGGTCCAGGACGCTCGTCCCGGCCTGCTCCCGCGAGGCGGAGCCCGGCATGGAGGTGCGGACCGGCACCGAGCGGGCCCGGCATGGAGGCGCGGTTGCGGGCGGCCGGCACCTGGGACGAGTCGGCGCGGACGGAGACGACCACGGTGTGCGCGTACTGCGGAGTGGGCTGCGACCTCACGCTCCATGTGCAGGACAATGAGATCGTGAAGGTCACCTCGCCGCACGACAACCCGGTGACCCACGGCAATCCGTGCATCAAGGGCCGTTTCGGCTACCAGCACGTACAGAACCGGGACTGATCGGCACCGGTCGGGACAGGGGCAGGACATGGGACGAGTCACGGAACGACGCAAGGTGATCCGCATCCGGGACGGCGCGGTCTCCTCGCGTCCGGACACGCTCGTCGCCGAGGAGCCACTGGAGATCCGCCTCAACGGCAAGCCCCTCGCGATCACCATGCGCACCCCCGGCGACGACTTCGCGCTCGCCGCCGGGTTCCTGGTCAGCGAGGGCGTCCTCGCCGAGCGGTCCGACCTGCAGAACATCGTGTACTGCGCGGGCGCCACGGCCGACGGCTCCAACACGTACAACGTGGTCGACGTGCGGACGACCTCCGGGGTGGTGATCCCCGACATCACCCTCGAACGCAACGTCTACACCACGTCGTCCTGCGGGCTGTGCGGCAAGGCGTCCCTGGACGCGGTCCGTACGACGGCCCGCTGGCCCGTCGACGACACCCACGGCGGTGACGCTCCCCCGGTCCGCCTCGACCCCGAGCTCCTCGCGAGCCTCCCCGACCGGCTGCGGGCGGCCCAGCGGGTCTTCGACCGGACCGGGGGCCTGCACGCGGCGGCCCTGTTCACCGAGGACGGCGAGCTGCTCGACGTACGGGAGGACGTGGGCCGGCACAACGCGGTGGACAAGCTGGTCGGGCGGGCGCTCCAGAGCGGGTCGCTGCCGCTGTCCCGGGCCGTGCTGCTGGTGTCGGGGCGGGCCTCCTTCGAGCTGGCGCAGAAGGCGGTGATGGCCGGGATCCCCGTCCTCGCGGCGGTGTCGGCGCCGTCGTCGCTGGCGGTGGACCTGGCGGCCGAGACGGGGCTGACCCTCGTCGGCTTCCTGCGGGGAGCCTCCATGAACGTGTACGCGGGTGAACACCGGATCGCCCTGCGGGCGGCCACGGCCCCCCAGGGCGGCTGACCGGCTCCCCCGCGGCACGGCGGCGGAGCCCCACCGGCGGGGAGCGCCCCCTGCGCCGGGGGCTCCGCCGGTTCAGCCGCCGGGTACGCGTCGTCGGACCGCTGGTGCGTTGCCGGGTGCGGGTTCGTTCCTGGCTGGTCGCGCAGTTCCCCGCGCCCCTGGAGGGACGGGCCTGCGGCCCGCCCTCCCCCCCCGGAAGGGTTGGGCCCGCGGCCCACCCTCCCGGTGAAAAGCACGGGGCGCAGCCCCGGTCGCTTTTCAGGGGCGCGGGGAACTGCGCGAGGAACCGCGACGAACCCGCACCCGCCAAAACACCCGCGCCCCCGAGCTACTGGGCGCCCGCTGACACACCGCCCGCACGGTTCTTGTCGGCCCCCTCAACCCCCCGTACCGTCGGTGGCCGGACCTCGGACATGGGACGTCCGACGTCCCCCCATCCGGACGCATGAAGGGCTGGCCGCACCGTGCCGTCAAGTCTTCGCGCACGTCTCAGATCCACCCTCACCGCCCTACTCACCGCCGCACTCACCACCTCCGCGCTCCTCGCCCTCCCCCGCCCCGCCGGGGCGGAGGACCGCCCACGGACCGGCGCGACCGAGTTCGAGCAACAGGTTCTGTTCAAGGCGTCCCAGGACCCCGGCTACGCCTGCTTCCGCATCCCGGCGATCGTGCGGAGCACGGCCGGGACCCTGCTGGCCTTCGCCGAGGGACGCGTCCTTAACTGCGGGGACGCGGCCGACATAGACCTCGTGGTGAAGCGGTCCACGGACGGCGGCCGCACCTGGGGTCCGCTCCAGGTCGTCAACGAGGGCAAGGGCGACACACACGGCAACCCCGCCCCCGTTGTGGACCGGGAGACCGGCCGCATCGTCCTGGTGGAGACCTACAACACGGGCCGTACGGACAGCGCGAGTTGCGACGTGCCCTGTGACCGCACCCCGCACCTGCAGTACAGCGACGACGACGGAGTGACCTGGTCCGAGCCGCGCCCGCTCGGCGGGCAGATCCGGCCGGCCCACTGGAACTCCTGGTACGCCACCGGCCCGGTGCACGGCATCCAGCTCATCCGGGGCCGGCACGCGGGCCGGCTGGTCCTCGGGGTGAACGCCGAGACCTGGGCGGACGGCCGGGTCACCGCCAACCACGCGGCGCTCGTCACCAGCGACGACGGCGGCGAGAACTGGCGGATCGGCGCCACCGACACCTGGCCGGTCGCGACCGACGGAACGTTCCGGCAGAAGCCGTCGGAGCTGACGCTCACCGAACGCGCCGACGGCTCCGTCCTGGTGAGCGGGCGTGAGCAGGACGGCACCGCCCTCGGGCACCGCAGCCAGACGGTCAGCAGGGACGGCGGTCGCAGCTTCGCCTCCCCGTTCCGGGCGCTTCCGGACCTGTACATGCCCCAGGTGCAGGGCTCCGTGCTGCGGCTCGGCGACCGCGTGCTGCTGGCCGGGCCCGCCGACCCCGACCGCCGCCGGACGATGACGATCCGTTCCTCGTACGACGGCGGCCGTACCTGGGAGAGCGTGGACCGGGGCACGGTCGTCACCACCGACTGGTCCGGCTACTCGGACCTGGTGCGCATCGACCGGGGCGTCGGCGGCGACGATGTCGTGGGGCTGCTGTACGAGGGCGGTGCGGTCGACGCCCGGGACGAGATCCGCTTCGCCCGCTTCACGGAGGACTGGCTGAAGCCGCGCCGGGGCCCCGGCCCGACGACGCCCGACCGGGCATCCGGCGGCAGGCGGGCCGCCGTGCTCGGGGGTGCGCGGCCCACGGACGGGGCGTTCGGGGGCGCGATCGCGTTCGACGGCGCCGACGACGCCGTACGGCTGCCCTACCGGTCCCGACTGCCGCTGCACGACAGAGACTTCACCGCCTCGCTGTGGTTCCGGTACACGGCGAGCTCCGGGGAGCAGCCGATGCTGTGGATGGGCGGGGTCGGGACCACACAGCCCCAGGTGTGGGTGCGCGGCGAGCCGGCGTCGGGGAGGCTGACGGGGCTGATGACCGTGCGGGACGGGGCCGCGCCGCCCAGGAGCGTGTCGGTGCGGTCGACGGGTGCGTACAACGACGGGCGGTGGCACCACCTGGTGCTGCGGCGCGGCGGCGGGGAGCTGGCGCTGTTCGTGGACGGGACACGGTCCGCCGTCGCCGATGTCGCCGGATCGGTCAGCCGGAACTCGCCGTTCGGGGTGCACCTCGGGCAACGCGTCGACAGCCGGGTGCACTTCACCGGGGCCCTCGACGACGTGCTCGTCGTCGACCGGGCGTTGAGCGACGACGAGGTGGCCGGGCTGCGGGCCGGGGACCCGGCCGCGCGGCGCGGCGCGATCCTGTGGCTGCCCATGGACCGCGTGGACCCGGGCCACTAACGTCCCTCCCGTGCCCGACGACCCGGGAGCACGACGGCGGACGGGGGCGGGACCGGTCGTCGTCCTGGCGCTGGTCCTGGCCCTCGCGGCCGTGCTGCTCACCGTCCTCCCGGACGACGACCGGGAGGGCGGTCGTACCTGCACGGCCCGCACCGTCCGGGACTGGGCCCCGGACGAGCCGCTGACCGGGGAGTTCGCCCGCTACGGCGACGACGCGACCCGCACCGACGACTGGACCGGCGGCGACGGCACCCACTCGGTGCGCCTGCCCGACGGGCGGGTGCTGTGGCTGTTCTCCGACACCTACCTCGGCCAGGTGCACGCGCCGCCCAACCCGGTCGGCGAGTCCGTGGCCTGGCGGGACGTCGCGACGCCGCTGGTGCGCAACTCGGCGGTCGTCATGTCCCGCTCGGGCCGCCTGGAGTCCACGCTCCCGGCCCCCGTCTTCCCCGACCCGGCGCCCCAGCGGTGGCGCTGGCCGGTGGCCGCCCGGGTCGAGCCCCGCTCCCCCGGCTCCACCGAGAAGGTCGTCCGGGTGCTGCTGTGGACGCGTACGACGGGGCAGTCGCCCTGGATCTACGGGGTGCCCACCGCCACCGAGGTCGCCACGTTGTCGCTGCCCGCGCTGCGGCTGGAGGGGATCACGACCGTCCTCGACCAGGCGTCGGTCGCCGATCCCGCCCGGCGGGTGCTGTTCGGGACGACCGCCGTCGACGCGGGCGACTGGACCTACGTCTTCGGCGGCACCGACGCCCAGGCCGCCTCCCGGCCGACGTCCCACGCCTATGTCGCCCGGGTGCCGCGCGGCAGGCTCGGGGAGCCGGGGGCGTGGGAGTACTGGGACGGCTCGCGGTGGGCGGTGCGGGCGCGTCCGGGGGCGGTGCTCGGCAACGGCGGGGACAAGGGCGTGGGCAGCGCCTTCAGCGTCGTCCGGGACGGGCGTACCTATGTGCTGTTCACGATGGCCGCCGGGACCAAGGGGCTGAGGACCGTCACCGCCTACTGGGCCTGCTCCCCCACCGGGCCCTGGCACGGGCCGGCCGAGGGGTTCGGCCCGCCGCTGCCCGGGGACGGGGTCGCGGCGTACAACCCGCAGGTGCACGAGGCGGTCGGCGGCGACGGGCGGCTGGTCCTCAGCTACGACGTCAACTGGCTCGACGCGAACGCTGCGGCGGCGCAGCTGAACATCACGCGGAACGTGTCCCTGTACCGACCCCGTTTCGTGTCGCTTCGTCTCGCCGCTCCGTGACCTCCGCCTCCTCCGGGTCGTGCGAGCGGCGCTTGGCGATGACCGCGCAGACCATGAGCTGCATCTGGTGGAACAGCATCAGCGGGAGCACGGCGAGGGACGCCTCGGCGCCGAACAGGACGCTCGCCATGGGCAGTCCGGAGGCGAGGGACTTCTTGGAGCCGGCGAACTGGATGGCGATCCGGTCGGCCCGGTCGAAGCGCAGGAGCTTCGCGCCGTACCAGGTGAGCGTGAGCATCACGGCGAGGAGGACCGCCTCGACGACCAGCAGTGCGCCGAGCCGCAGCGGACTGACCTGGCTCCAGACGCCGCGCACCATGCCCTCGCTGAAGGCGACGTACACGACGAGGAGGATCGAGGCGCGGTCGACGAGGCCGAGGACCCGCTTGTGGCGGGTGACGAAGCCGCCGATCCAGCGCCGGGCGAGCTGCCCGGCGACGAACGGCACCAGCAGCTGGAGCACGATCTTCCAGACCGCGTCGGCGGAGAAGCCGCCCACGCTGCCGCCGAGCAGGCTCGCCGCGAGCAGCGGGGTGATGACGATGCCCGCGAGGGAGGAGAAGGAGCCCGCGCAGATCGCGGCGGGAACGTTTCCTCGGGCCATCGAGGTGAACGCGATCGACGACTGGATGGTCGACGGGACCAGGGTGAGGAAGAGCAGACCCGTGTAGAGGGAATGGCTCAGGAACACCGGTTCGAGGCCCCGGGCGGCCAGCCCCAGCAGCGGGAAGACGACGAACGTGCAGGCCAGGACCGTGGCATGGAGCCGCCAGTGCTTGAGGCCGTCGAGGGCCTCACGAGTGGAGAGCCGGGCGCCGTAGAGGAAGAACAGGAAGGCGATCGCGGCCGTGGACGCGCCGGAGGCGACCTCGGCGGCGGCGCCCCGCGCCGGAAGGAGCGCCGCGAGGCCCACCGTCACGAGCAACAGCAGGATGTACGGGTCGATCGGCATCCAACTCGGCCGGCGCAGGCGTTTCACGGTGCTCCACGTGCTTTCGATCGGAGGTGCGGCGGGGGCCGGAGAGCCCCTCTCCATGGTCCTCTCCCGCTCCGTGATCGGGAATCCGTCATACGGCTCTGACTGTCATCGCGTTCTATGATGACCGGAGTAGGGTGCCCCTCATGTACGACCCCACGCACCTGCGGACGTTCCTCGCCGTGGCGCAGACGCTGAGCTTCACGCAGGCGGCGCGTCGGCTGGGGCTGCGCCAGTCCACGGTCAGCCAGCATGTGCGCCGTCTGGAGGACGCGGCCGGGCGGCAGCTGTTCACACGGGACACGCACTCGGTGGAGCTGACGGAGGACGGCGAGGCGATGCTGGGGTTCGCGCGCCGGCTGCTGGAGGTGCACGAGCAGGCGACGGCGTTCTTCACCGGGACCCGGCTGCGCGGCCGGCTGCGCTTCGGCGCCTCGGAGGACTTCGTGCTGACCCGGCTGCCGGAGATCCTGGAGGGCTTCCGGCGCGACCATCCCGAGGTCGACCTGGAGCTGACGGTCGAACTGTCCGGCACGCTCCACGAGCGGCTCGCGGCGGGCAAGCTGGACCTGGTGCTGGCGAAGCGGAGGCCGCAGGACCCGCGCGGCGAGCCGGTGTGGACGGACCGGCTGGTGTGGATCGGCGCGCAGCGGCTGCGCCTGGATCCCGACCGCCCGGTGCCGCTGATCGTCTATCCGCCGCCGGGCATCACCCGGGCCCTGGCGCTGGAGGCGCTGGAGCGGGAGGGCCGGGCCTGGCGGGTGGCCTGTACCAGCGGCAGTCTCAACGGCCTCGTCGCCGCCGCCCGCGCGGGCCTCGGCGTGATGGCTCATTCGCGGCGTCTGGTGCCTCCCGGTCTGGTCCGGGTGCCCGAGCGGGCGGGGCTGCCGGAACTGGGCGAGGTCGACTTCGTCCTGGTGCACGGACGGCGCCCGGGGGCGGCGACGAGCGCGGCGGACGCGCTGGCCGCGGCGATCCTCTCCGGCGGCGACCGCCTCCGCGGCCGGGCTCGCGGAGTGTGACGGACCGGTGCCCCGCTGCGCTGGTAGGGATGCCGGTCCGTGTGTCCGGTGTCGCCGGGGCCGGACGTGAAGCGGCGCGAGCCGGCCCCGGCGACGGCGGTAATCGGGTCGTACAGATTCGGTGGAGATTACGGTGCCGAAACCTACCGCCCCGTAAGGACTTTCGTCCTCACTCTCCCCGTCTGCACACATTCGGTGTCACCCGCTCGTGCTGATCTTGCCGATTCGTCCCCTCCGATTCCCCTCCCGTCCCGGCCCCCGGTGAGGTAGCTTTCACGCGCTGTGCGGAGCGCCACGAGGAGCGGGTTTGCGCGAGTTCACCAACCCTCCGTTGGCGTCGGCGCCGCCGGTGGGCGGTCTGGCCGACGTCGTCTTCGAGTACGCCCAGGAGGACCCGACCTACATCGCGCTCGGCCGCAAGGACGAGCGGGGCGAGTGGCGCGACGTGACCTCCGCCGAGTTCCGTGACGAGGTGCTGGCGCTGGCCAAGGGCCTGCTCTCCCAGGGGGTCCGGTTCGGCGACCGGGTCGCCATCATGTGCCGCACCCGGTACGAGTGGACCCTGTTCGACTACGCCCTGTGGACCATCGGCGCCCAGGTCGTCCCCGTCTACCCGACCTCCTCCGCCGAGCAGGTCTTCTGGATGCTGTTCGACTCCCAGTGCACGGCCGCCATGGTCGAGCACGAGGACCACGCGATGACCATCGCCACGGTCATCGACCGGCTGCCGCAACTGCGCCGGCTGTGGCAGCTGGACGCGGGCGCGGTGCAGGAGCTGTACGAGTCGGGCGCGCAGCTCGACGACGAGGTGGTGCACCGGCACCGGCGGGCCGTGACCCCCGAGTCGGTCGCGACGATCATCTACACGTCCGGCACCACGGGCCGCCCCAAGGGGTGTGTCATCTCCCACGCGAACTTCATGGTCGAGGCGGACACCGTCATCGAGCGCTGGGCGCCGCTGTTCGAGTCCCGCAGGGGCCAGGAGCCGGCGACGTTGCTGTTCCTGCCGCTCGCGCACGTCTTCGGGCGGATGGTGCAGGTGGCCGGGATCCGGGGCAAGGTGAAGTTCGGGCACCAGCCGCAGCTCAGCGCGGCCGTGCTGCTGCCGGACCTGGCCGCCTTCAGGCCGACGTTCTTCCTGGCGGTGCCGTACATCTTCGAGAAGGTGTTCAACGCGAGCCGCCGCAAGGCCGAGCGGGAGGGCAGGGCGGGACCGTTCGAGAAGGCCGTCGAGGTCGCCGTGAAGTACGCGGACGCGATGGAGGCGAAAGCCTGGGGCATCGGGCCCGGACCGTCGGCGGGCCTCAGGGTGCAGCACCAGTTCTTCGACAAGGTCGTCTACGCGAAGATCCGGGAGGCCATGGGCGGCCGGATCAAGTACGCGATGTCCGGCGGCTCGGCGATGGACCGCCGGCTCGGCCTGTTCTACGCGGGCGCCGGCATCCACATCTACGAGGGGTACGGCCTGACGGAGTGCACGGCGGCGGCGACGGCGAACCCGCCCGAGCGCACCCGGTACGGCACCGTCGGCCAGCCCATCCCGGGCATGACCGTGCACATCGCCGACGACGGCGAGGTCTGGCTGCGCGGCCCCAATGTGTTCCAGGGGTACCTCAACAACGCCAAGGCCACCGACGAGGCCCTGCACGACGGCTGGCTCGCCACCGGGGACCTGGGCGCGCTCGACGAGGACGGCTACCTCACGATCACCGGGCGCAAGAAGGAGATCCTGGTGACGTCGGGCGGCAAGAGCGTCTCCCCGGCGATCCTGGAGGAGCGGGTGCGGGATCATCCGCTGGTCGCCCAGTGCGTCGTCGTCGGCAACGACCGGCCGTACATCGCCGCGCTCGTCACCCTCGACGCGGAGGCGGTCGAGCACTGGGTCCAGATGCACGGCAAGCCGAGGCTGGCACCGGCCGAGCTGGTGCGCGACCCGGAGCTGGAGACCGAGGTGCGCAGGGCCGTGGTCGCCGCCAACACCCTGGTCTCGCAGGCCGAGTCGATCCGCACGTTCCGCATACTGGCGCACCAGTTCACCGAGGAGCAGGGTCTGCTGACGCCCTCGCTGAAGCTGAAGCGGAAGGCGATCGAGAAGGCGTACGCGAAGGAGGTGGAGGCGCTGTACCGGGCGTGAGAGCGCCGCGGAAGCGTCCGCCCGCCTCGTACGCCGGGTCACACCAGCTGGTAGCCGCGCATGTTCCGCAGGAGCATGTGGCAGTTCCGCAGGGAGCCCGAGGTGTCGCCGAGAGAGCGGTAGATGCCCCACTTGGGGCGCAGCCGGTCGGCGAGGAAGGTGTCGACGCCGGTGCGGGAGACGTCGATCAGGGTGGTCGAGCCCTTCTTGAGGATCCAGCGCACCGAACCCGCCGAACCGTTGCCGACCTTGACCTGGAAGTCGACGTCGGTCCAGGAGTCGTGCAGGGGCGCCAGGTCCGTGCGGCCGACCAGGATGTCGTCGACGGGCAGCTTCAGCTCGATGGTCTGCGCGCCGTCGACCCGGCGGAGGGACTGCACGACCAGCGGGGAGGTGCCGTTGCCGGGCTGCTTCATCTGCATGATGTGGGTGAAGCTGGTGGTCGCCCGGAGCGAACTCGGCAGATACATCTGGTAGGTGACGCGCCAGGTCTGCCCCTCCGTCCAGCGGAGGAAGCCGCCGCCGGTGCGCAGGCCGGTGACCTCCTGGCGCTGCCGGTCGGTGGAGGTGTCCCGGTCGACGGTGTGCATGTCGAACCGCCAGGTGTCGCCGGTCGCGTAGATGTGCGGCGCGGCGGAGGTGTGGGAGTCGGCGCGGTCGTCCTCGACGGTCTCGAAGGCACGGAGTCCGTCCGCGCTCGCCGACGGGGACCACTTCAGTTGCCAGGAGGCGGCGTGCGCGGGGGCCGGCAGGCCGAGGGCGGCGGTCGCACCGCCGAGCGCGGCGCCGAGGAGGGTCCTGCGGGTGGGGGTCATGGCCATCCATTCACGTAGGTGACCGGAGTTCAGTGGTGTACGTCGAGCGCTGGCTAGACTCCTCGTATGACCGTGTTCGGTCAATGGTCCGGACCGATACCGTGGAATCGCCGGGTCCTTTTCCGGCCATTCTGCGATTCGGGGCGCGGGCGGACCGCTCAGGAATGCATCGCGCGCCGTGATCGTTGACGATGGGAAGCACCAACCGACGACTTTAAGGATCGAGAGCTCGTGAGCAGCAAGGTCCCCCCGATCATCCTGAACAACGGCGTCGAGATGCCCCAGCTGGGCTTCGGCGTCTGGCAGGTGCCGGACGACGAGGCCGAGCAGGCCGTCGGCACGGCGCTGGAGGCCGGCTACCGCAGCATCGACACCGCCGCGATCTACGGCAACGAGCGGGGCACCGGCAAGGCGCTCGCCGCCTCCGGCATCCCCCGCAAGGACCTCTTCGTCACCACCAAGCTCTGGAACAGCGACCAGGGCCATGACAGCACGCTCCGCGCCTTCGACGAGTCCCTGGACAAGCTCGGCCTGGAGTACGTGGACCTGTACCTGATCCACTGGCCGCTGCCGTCCCGCGGCACGTACGTCGACACCTACCGGGCGTTCGAGAAGCTGCTCGCCGACGGCCGCGCCCGGGCCATCGGCGTCTCCAACTTCCTTCCGGAGCACCTGGAGACGCTGATCGAGGCGACGGACGTCATCCCGGCGGTCAACCAGATCGAGCTGCACCCCCACCTCCAGCAGCACGCGGCCCGCGAGTACCACGCGCAGCAGGGCATCGCCACCGAGGCGTGGTCCCCGCTCGGCCAGGGCAAGGGCCTCCTGGAGGTCCCGGCGATCGTCGCCATCGCGCAGAAGCACGGCCGCACCCCGGCCCAGATCGTGCTGCGCTGGCACCTCCAGCTGGGCAACGTGGTCATCCCCAAGTCGGTGACGCCGTCCCGCATCAAGGAGAACATCGAGGTCTTCGACTTCTCCCTGGACACCGAGGACATCGCGGCGATCAGCGCGCTGAACGAGGACCGCCGCATCGGCCCCGACCCGGCCACCTTCGACATGGCCTGAGGACGGGCTGAGGCCCACCGGGGCCGACGCCGAAAGACGGGACCGCCCGCCGGAGACACTCCGGCGGGCGGTTTCGCGTGAGGGGACGCTTCCGCCGTCGTACGCGGTCAGGCGCGGGCGAGGTGGACCGTGTGAGCGGCGAGGACGAACAGATCGGGGCGGTGGTACAGGCTCGCCTTGTCGTCGGGGTCCAGGAGCCGGTCGAGCGTGGCGAGGTCGGAGGGGTCGAGATGGTCCGCGTACTCCGCGAGGGTCTCCCCGCGCCGCCGGAAGACGGTGACGGCGTGGGCGCGCGCCGCCTCCGGGACCGGGGCCGGCAGGTCCAGCAGGAAGGTGCGGGAGGTCGCGTCCCGCAGGCCGGCGGCGGTGAGCAGCCCCGGCCAGTCCTCGGTCTCCGCGACCGTGCCGGGCAGGGCGGCGCGCATCTCGCCGAACCACAGCTCCTCGACCGCGTCGAGCCGGGACTGCAGGCCGGGGCGGCCGATGCCGATGTCCCGCGGCAGGAACCGCGTGGGCAGCCCGCCCTCGACGAGCGCCAGCACCCCGCCCGGCGCCAGCCGCTCGGCGAAGGCCGCGAGGCCGGCCCGCTGGTCGCCCAGGTGGTGCAGGCTGCGGCTCGCCCACAGCACATCCACGGGATACTCCAACTCGGCCAGCCCCTCGGGCAGTTCCGCCTCCAGGGTGGCGAACCGGTCGGCCACGCCGAGGCGTTCCGCCCGGGCCCGGGCCCGCTCCAGCAGCGGACCCGAGCCGTCCACGGCGACGATCCGGGCGCCGGGGAAGGCGTCGGCGAGCAGGGTGCTCACCACTCCGGGCCCGCTGCCCGCGTCGACGACCAGTCCCGGCTCGGGCCGCCGCCCGGCCACCCAGGCGGCGGCCTGGCGGTTCAGCGGCGCGAACAGCTCCGCCTGCTCCTCCAGGTGCTCGGCCAGCTCGGCCCAGTCGACGTCGTGACCCGGCTCGTGGCGACCGTGCTCAAGGTGACCGTGCTCGTGGTGCGCATGCCCGTGGCCGTGCTGCTGGTGGTGTCCCATGACGCTGAGCCTCTCTTCCGGTTGCCGCCAGCGTGTGCCGACGCGCCACCGAACGGCAACCTTCCTTGCCGTAACGGCAAACTCTGCGGGGCTCAGCCGTGGTCGGCGGCCCGGTAGACGCACACATTGACCCCGGCGTCGCTGGTGACCGTGGAGACCAGCTTCAGGGTGTGCTTGGCGCCGCCGTCGGGGAAGATCGTCTTACCGCCGCCGAGGACGACCGGCATGATCATCAGCCGCAGCTCGTCGACGAGCCCCTCGTGCAGGAGGGTGCGGGCGAGGCTGGGACTGCCCATGACCAGCAGGTCACCGCCGTCGCCCTCACGGAGCTTGCGGATGTGGGCGACCGCCTCCTCACCGGGAAGGCGGGTGGTGTTCCACGTCAGCTCGTCGTCCCCGAGGGTGCTGGAGACCACGTACTTGGGGAGCGCGTTGATCCGGTCGGCGAAGGGGTCACCGGCGCGGTCCGGCCACGCCTGGGCCATCGCCTGCCAGGTGCGGCGCCCGTACAGCAGCGCGTCGGCCGCGCGCAGCGCCTCGTCCCAGGCACCGCCGACCACCTCCGGGTCGAAGAACTCCTGCGTCCAGCCGCCGTGGGCGAAGCCGCCGTCGGTGTCCTCCTCGGGACCGCCGGGGGCCTGCACGACGCCGTCCAGGCTCATGAACTCGGTGATGACGATGCGCATGGGGTGGTCTCCTCGTCCGCTCGGGGTGTACGGCGATGAAGACCGGGGTGCCGTCCGGAACTCATCGCCCCATCCGCCCACGCCACAGTGACGTGCGTCACAACCACCATGCCACCGAAACGGCCACGGCCGCCCGCCCCCGTGGTGAACGGGGGCGGGCGGCCGTCGCTCGCGCGGGTGTGCCGTTCGGCCGGACCCGCCAGGGGCCGGGGAAGCGCGTGCCCCTGGCGGACCTTCTCAGCCGGCGTCGATCACAGCGCCGGGTACGCGTTCCGCATCAGCTGCTGGAACTGGGCGGAGAACCAGTGCCCCGACAGCGGCGCGTTGGGCAGGGCGCCGGACATGTTGTAGTTGTTGCGCGGGTTGCCCGTGTACGTCGGGTCGCACATGCGGTCGAAGCCCTTGCCCTCGTCGTTCGGGATCTGGGAGCTGGCCCCGTCGGACTCGCCCGGGGGCTTCATCCAGACGTAGGCGTCGATCCCCGGCGCGGGGGAGGCCTGCGGACGCTCGCCGAGACCGGCTCCCGCCTGGTTGCACCAGTTGCCGGTGTTGAGGCGGCGGTCGTAGCGCCCGCCGTCGACGTAGGTGTCGACGCTGGTCGTCGCGCCCGGTCCGGTGGGCCGGGCGGTGCCGCCCCAGCCGTTGCGGGAGGTGTCGATCAGCATGCCGACGTTCGAGTTGAAGCCGGCCGTGACGGCCTGGGCCCGGAACGCCTGGGCGAAGGACAGCTCGTCGACGTAGCGGTTCCAGTCGACCCACTTCGACTCGCGGACCGACTTGCCGGCCACGGTGTCGCCGATGGAGAAGTTGTTCTCCTTCAGGGCGCTGTAGTTCGCCGTGTTGGTGATGAAGCCGTGGACGTCGTTCACCGTGGCGCCCTCGGCGGTCGCCGCCTCCTTCATGATGGCGGCGGAGGGGGCGAAGTTGTCGTCCCAGCCGAGCCAGCCGTGGTGGCCGGCGTCGACGTAGTTGTAGACGTTGGGGACGTCGCCCAGCTTGTTGAGCGCGTAGCCGACACCCTTGACGTAGTTGCCGTTGGCCTTCATCACGTCGCACTGCGGCACCGCGGTCGGGCGGCTGCCGGTGTTGGTGACGAGGTTGGGCAGCGAGTCGATCTCGACCGTGGTGACGATGCGCAGGCCGGCGTACTTCGGGTCGGCGAGGATCGCCTTGATCGGGTCGATGTACTGCGTCTTGTACTTGTCGATCTCGTCGGCCTTGAGTTCGCCGTTGGAGGCGAGGGCCGAGCAGTCACGTCCGGGCAGGTTGTAGATCACCAGCTGGACGACGAGCTGGTCGGAGCCCTTCTGCCGCAGCGCCTCGTCGAGGTGGGCCCGCAGCCCCATCTTGCCGCCGGCACCCGCGATGGCGGCGGTGCGGTCCAGCCACACGCCCGTGGGCTGGTTGGCGATCCGGCTGCCGCCCGGCTCGGCGGCGGCGTTCCTGGACCACTCCGGGTTCACGTACACCTTGGCGCCGGCGTACGGGTTGTCCACCCGCGAGCCGGGGTTGCCCGGGCCGGGGTCGGTGGGGCCGGGATCGGTGGGGCCGCCGCCCCCGTCGTCGACGTTGCAGGTCACGCCGTTGAGTGTGAAGGTCGCCGGGGTGGCGTTGGTGCCGCTGTAGCTGGCGTTGAAGCCGAAGCTGACCGAACCGCCGGTCGGGAGGGAGCCGTTGTACGTCTCGTTGGCGGCCGTCACGGCGCTGCCGCTCTGGGAGATCTTCGCGTTCCAGCCGTTGCCCACCTGCTGGTTGCCCGCGTACGACCACTTCGCGGACCACGAGGACTTCGCGGCGCCGTTGTTGGTGATCGTCACCGCGGCCGTGAAGCCGGTGGACCACTGGTTCTGCACCTTGTAGTCGACGGTGCAGGGGATGGCCCGGGTGCCGGTGTCGTCCGGCACGGCGGCCACCGCGGCTCCGGCGGCGCCGGCGACCAGCGCCATCGCCGCGAGGAGTGCTGTTCTGGTACGGCTCATGAGTGCGGGTTTCCTCTTCCGTAGTGGGGTGTACGTGGAGGTTCCGTGGGGGGCCGTGCGTGGTGCCCGTCCGCCGAGGGAGCGCGGACGGTCGCGCGGCCCGACGCCCGGCGGCACGGGACTGCCGGCGCGGGCGGAGATCAGACCGGGCCGGGAGCGAGCCATGCGCTCCGGTTCCGGCACGGGCGAAAAGCGGATCGCCCTGGGGCCCGGTGGGCCGGGTCCCCGGCCGCGGACTCAGGTCGTACGCGTCCGCGGGCACGCCGGACGACCCTGTCGCCGGACGGCTCGGGCACGGGCGTCCCGTCACCGTCCGGCGAGGTGTGCCCGGCCGTGGCGACGAGTAAAAGACCTGAACGCGGGGGGTGGCGCATGAGCGACTCCTTGCAGATCGGGCGCGCCGTGACGGCCGCGTCGACTGATGGAACCGCTCCCACTGGTGCTGGTGAAGGTAGCGCCAAGTCACGGTAAAAGACAGGGGTGTTGCGTTATTGCCCACCACAAATCTTTTTGCCCCTCGTCGAATCTTTTCGACTCTTCAAGCACCTTGACCACCTGCACCCGCCTCCCCAATATGGGAGCGCTCCCACTGGTTCAAGGCTTGTTGTTGCTGCTCCGCCCCCACCTTCGTAAGAGCCGCACGGAAGGAACCAGAGCATGCACCCCAGACGCGGACGCCGTGGCACACGGCGCCTGTGGACGGCCGCGCTCGCGGCCCTAGCTCTTCCCCTGACGATGCTGGGCACGGGCACGTCCCCCGCCGCCGCGGCGGCCGTGGCCTGCAACGTCGACTACAAGACCAATGACTGGGGCTCGGGCTTCACCGCCGAGCTGACCATCACCAACCGCGGTACGGAAGCCATCAACGGCTGGACGCTGACGTACTCCTACGCGGGCAACCAGACGCTCACCGGCGGCTGGAGCGGCACCTGGTCGCAGTCCGGCAAGACGGTGACCGCGAAGAACGCGTCCTGGAACGGCACCATCGCCGTCGGGGCCGCGGTGAGCACCGGCGCGCAGTTCACCTACAGCGGCACGAACACCGCGCCGACCAGCTTCGCGATCAACGGCACCGC
The DNA here is from genome assembly GCF_055573455.1 of Streptomyces sp. NPDC030183. NCBI lineage: Bacteria > Bacillati > Actinomycetota > Actinomycetes > Kitasatosporales > Streptomycetaceae > Streptomyces > Streptomyces sp. NPDC030183. The sequence continues at coordinate 18,508 of NZ_JBVIBK010000022.1, read as the reverse complement.
GTGTGTCGGCGCCCACCAGCCGCCGATCACCGTGCTGACCAGTCCGACCGCGGGCGCCACGTACTCGCAGGGCGACCCGGTGCCGATGGCGGCCACCGCGGCCGCCGCGGACAACGCGACCATCACCAAGGTGGAGTTCTACGACGACACCAAGCTGCTGGGCACGGACACGACGTCGCCGTACACCTTCTCGGCCACCGGTCTGTCCGTGGGCAGCCACTCGCTGGTCGCCAAGGCGTACGACAGCCTGGGCGCGTCGGCGGACTCCGCGCCGGTCGGCATCACCGTCGCCTCGGGCCCCGCGGTGGTGGTCTCGCCGACGCAACTGGGCGTGCAGCAGGGCAAGACGGGCACGTACGACGTGAAGCTCTCCACGCGGCCCTCGGGCAACGTGACGGTGACGACCGCGCGGGCCTCCGGCAACTCGGGTCTGTCGGTCACCGGTGGCGCGTCGCTGACCTTCACGCCGCAGAACTGGAACACGGCCCAGAAGGTGACCATCGCGGCCGACTCCTCCGGCACGGGTGCCGCGGTCTTCGAGTCGACGGCCACCGGCCACGCCAAGGCGGCGGTGACGGTGACGCAGCTGGCGGCGTCGAAGGTGTACGACGCCCGCTTCCTGGAGCTGTACGGCAAGATCACCAACCCGGCGAACGGCTACTTCTCCCCCGAGGGCATTCCGTACCACTCGGTGGAGACGCTGATCGTCGAGGCGCCGGACCACGGCCATGAGACCACCTCGGAGGCGTACAGCTACCTCCTGTGGCTCCAGGCCATGTACGGCAAGGTGACGGGCGACTGGTCCAAGTTCAACGGCGCCTGGGAGATCATGGAGAAGTACATGATCCCCACCAAGGCCGACCAGCCGACCAACTCCTTCTACCAGGCGAACAAGCCGGCTACGTACGCCCCCGAGCACGACACCCCCAATGAGTACCCGGCGCAGCTCAACACGTCGGTCTCGGTCGGCTCGGACCCGATCGCGGCGGAGCTGAAGAGCGCCTACAACACGGACGACATCTACGGCATGCACTGGTTGCAGGACGTGGACAACGTCTACGGCTACGGCAACTCGCCGGGCAAGTGCGAGGCCGGTCCGGCCGACACCGGCCCGTCGTACATCAACACCTTCCAGCGCGGTCCGCAGGAGTCGGTGTGGGAGACCATCCCGCAGCCCACCTGCGACCAGTTCAAGTACGGCGGCAGGAACGGCTACCTGGACCTGTTCACCCGTGACGCCTCCTACGCCAAGCAGTGGAAGTTCACCAACGCCCCCGACGCCGACGCGCGTGCCGTGCAGGCCGCGTACTGGGCGGACGTCTGGGCCAAGCAGCAGGGCAAGGGCGGCGAGGTCTCCGCGACCATCGGCAAGGCCGCGAAGATGGGCGACTACCTGCGCTACGCGATGTACGACAAGTACTTCAAGAAGGTCGGGAACTGCGTGGGTCCGACGACCTGCCCCGCGGGCACCGGCAAGGACTCCTCGTTCTACCTGCTCTCCTGGTACTACGCGTGGGGCGGGGCCACCGACACCAACGCCGGCTGGTCCTGGCGCATCGGCTCCAGCCACGCGCACGGCGGCTACCAGAACCCGCTCGCCGCGTACGCCCTCGCCAACTACGGCCCGCTGAAGCCCAAGTCGGCGACCGGGCAGGCGGACTGGGCCAAGTCCCTGGACCGGCAGATCGAGTTCTACCGCTGGCTGCAGTCCGACGAGGGAGCCATCGCGGGCGGCGCCACCAACAGCTGGGCGGGGCGGTACGCCACTCCCCCGGCCGGGACGCCGACCTTCTACGGCATGTACTACGACGAGAAGCCCGTGTACCACGACCCGCCGTCCAACCAGTGGTTCGGCTTCCAGACGTGGTCCATGGAGCGGGTCGCCGAGTACTACCAGCAGACCGGCAACGCCGCCGCGAAGGCGGTGCTCGACAAGTGGGTCGACTGGGCGCTGTCCAAGACCACGATCAACCCCGACGGGACGTACCGGATTCCCTCCACGCTCCAGTGGTCCGGCGCCCCGAACACCTGGAACCCCTCCAGCCCCGGCTCCAACAGCGGGCTGCACGTCACCGTCGCCGACTACACCGACGACGTGGGGGTGGCGGGCTCGTACGCCAAGACGCTGACGTACTACGCCGACCGCTCCGGTGACGCCGACGCGGCCCGGGTCGCCAAGGCGCTGCTCGACGGCATGTGGGAGCACTACCAGGACGGGCTGGGTCTGGCGGTGCCGGAGACCCGTGCGGACTACAACCGGTTCGACGACCGGGTGTACGTGCCGAGCGGGTGGACCGGGACCATGCCGAACGGTGACGCGATCAACTCGTCGTCGACGTTCGAGTCGATCCGGACGTTCTACGAGGACGACCCGGCCTGGTCGAAGATCGAGGCGTATCTGGCGGGTGGCGCCGCGCCGTCGTTCACGTACCACCGGTTCTGGGCTCAGGCGGACATCGCGCTGGCCATGGGTGCGTACGCGGAGCTCCTCGAATAAGTCCCCGCTGAGGCTCCGTGTGCAGGGTCCTGCGCTCCGGCGGGGGCAGGACCCGGGCCGGGCGGTCCCCACCCGCACAGGGGACCGCCCGGCCGTTCGCGCCCGTCCACCCCTCCCCCACATCCCCGGAGAGGACTTCACCGTGCGAAGAACCCGCATCCTCACCACCGTCCTGGCCCTCGCGGCCGGTCTCCTCGCGGGCTCCCCACCCGCGCTGGCCGCCGAGCGGGCCGGACAGGCGGAGCAGACCGCGCAGACCGCGCGGGCCGGTAACAAGGTGTCGATCGCCGCCGACACCTACACGTGGAAGAACGCCCGTATCGACGGTGGCGGGTTCGTCCCCGGCATCGTGTTCAACCGCAAGGAGAAGAACCTCGCGTACGCCCGCACGGACATCGGCGGGGCGTACCGCTGGGTGGAGTCGTCGAAGACCTGGACGCCGCTGCTGGACTCGGTCGGCTGGGACGACTGGGGGCACACGGGTGTCGTGAGCCTCGCCTCCGACCCGGTCGACCCGGACAAGGTGTACGTGGCGGCCGGTACGTACACCAACAGCTGGGACCCGGGCAACGGCGCGATCTACCGCTCGTCCGACCGGGGGGCGAGCTGGCAGAAGGCGAACCTGCCGTTCAAGCTGGGCGGGAACATGCCGGGGCGCGGGATGGGCGAGCGGCTCGCGGTGGACCCCCACAAGAACAGCGTGCTGTACCTGGGGGCGCCCAGCGGCAAGGGGCTGTGGCGGTCGACCGACTCGGGGGCCACCTGGTCGCAGGTGACCGACTTCCCGAACGTCGGCAACTACGTGGCCGACCCGTCCGACACCAGCGGGTACTCCAGCGACAACCAGGGCATCGTCTGGGTCACCTTCGACGAGTCGACCGGCACCACGGGCACCGCCACGAAGACGATCTACGTCGGAGTCGCCGACAAGGAGAACGCGGTCTACCGCTCGACGGACGCGGGCGCGACCTGGTCGCGGCTGGCCGGGCAGCCGACCGGCCAACTGGCCCACAAGGGCGTGCTGGACGCGGCCAACGGCTACCTCTACCTCGCGTACAGCGACACGGGCGGGCCCTACGACGGCGGCAAGGGCCGACTCTACCGGTACACGACGGCGACCGGGACGTGGACGGACATCAGCCCGGTGGCGGAGGCCGACACGCACTACGGCTTCAGCGGGCTCACGCTGGACCGCCAGAAGCCGGGCACGGTCATGGCGACGGCGTACAGCTCCTGGTGGCCGGACACGCAGATCTTCCGCTCCACGGACCGGGGCGCGACCTGGACGAAGGCGTGGGATTACAGCTCGTACCCGAACCGCGAGAACCGGTACACCATGGACGTCTCGTCCTCGCCGTGGCTGACGTGGGGCGCGAACCCGTCGCCGCCGGAACAGACGCCGAAGCTGGGCTGGATGACGGAGTCGCTGGAGATCGACCCGTTCGACTCGAACCGCATGATGTACGGGACGGGCGCGACGATCTACGGCACCGAGAACCTCACCAACTGGGACAGCGGCACCAAGTTCACCGTCAAGCCCATGGTGCGGGGCCTGGAGGAGACGGCCGTCAACGATCTCGCCTCTCCCCCGTCCGGGGCGCCGCTGCTCAGCGCGCTCGGTGACATCGGCGGCTTCCGGCACACGGATCTGACGAAGGTCCCGTCGATGATGTTCACCCAGCCGAACTTCACGACGACGACCAGCCTGGACTTCGCCGAGACCAACCCGGACACCGTCGTGCGGGTCGGCGACCTGGACTCGGGGCCGCACATCGCGTTCTCCACGGACAACGGCGCGAACTGGTTCGCGGGCACCGATCCGTCGGGGGTGAGCGGCGGCGGCACGGTCGCGGCCGGCGCGGACGGCAGCCGCTTCGTGTGGAGCCCGGCGGGCACCGGGGTGCGGTACACGACGGGCTTCGGGACGTCGTGGCAGGAGTCGAGCGGGATACCGTCCGGCGCGATCGTCGAGTCCGACCGGGTCGACCCGAAGACCTTCTACGGCTTCAAGTCCGGGAAGTTCTACGTCAGCACGGACGGCGGCGCGACCTTCACCGCGTCGAGCGCGAGCGGCCTGCCGAGCGGTGGCAATGTCCGCTTCAAGGCGCTGCCCGGCACGAAGGGCGATGTGTGGCTCGCCGGCGGGGAGACGGGCGGCGCGTACGGGCTGTGGCACTCCACCGACGGCGGCGCGACCTTCACCAAGCTGTCGAACGTCGGGCAGGCCGACACCATCGGTTTCGGCAAGGCGGCCGCGGGGGCCTCGTACCAGACGCTGTACACCAGCGCCAGGATCGGCGGGGTGCGCGGCATCTTCCGCTCGACGGACAAGGGCGCCACGTGGACCCGGATCAACGACGACGCCCATCAGTGGGGCTGGACCGGCGCGGCGATCACGGGTGACCCGCGGATCTACGGCCGGGTGTACATCTCCACCAACGGCCGCGGCGTCATCTACGGCGACACCTCCGACACGGGCGGCGGGACGGATCCCGATCCGGAACCGCAGCCGACGGGAGCCTGTGCCGTGACCTACAAGATCACCAATCAGTGGTCGGGCGGCTTCCAGGCCGATGTGCGGCTGGCCAACACGGGCACCGGCGCCTGGACGGGCTGGACCCTCACCTGGTCCTTCCCGAACGGCCAGAGCGTCTCGCAGCTGTGGAACGGGGCCCACACCCAGTCGGGCGCGGCGGTCTCGGTGAAGAACCTCGCCTGGAACGCGAACGTGGCGGCGGGGTCGTCGGTGAGCTTCGGCTTCACCGGAAGCTGGTCGGGGACGAACGGCAGACCGACCGCCTTCCGCCTCGGTGACCAGTCCTGCACGGTGACCTGACACCCGAGCGGGACGCGACGAGGGCGCGCGCCGTGACGGCGCGCGCCCTCATTCATTCACTGGTCATTCCTTCTCGTCATTCGTTCACTCGTCGTCGCGGTGCCGGATCCACCAGAGGAGCATCACGGTGGCGGCGACGAGCATGACGATCGCCGGTGCGGCGGTGACGACACGGGACAAGGTCATCGACGGACTTTCTCGGCCGCTGCCCGGGGAGTGACGGCGTGCTGAACGGGGCGGGCCGGACGATGATCCCGCCCGGGCCCGCCGACGTCAGCGGGACGGCCGAAAAATACATCCGTTCGTGTCTGTGTCGTCATACCGGTCAGGGCGCGTGGACCGCGGGCCGGGGTGCCGTGGGCATCCCGGCGCCGATGCAGAAGCTGGTGTGCGGGGGCTGGTTGTACACGGTGTTCTGCCAGGCCAGGCCCGTGCGGTACTGGGTGTCGTGGAGCAGCGTCGTGATCGGAGAGGGCGGAGGTGGCCTTGGTGCCGTTGTCGGAGGCGACCCCGGCGCCGGTCAGCAGGCGGGTGTCGGCGGAGGGGCCGTACGTGTCGATGCGGGTGCCGTCGAGGAGTTCGCGCACCGGGTCGCCGTCCCACCAGGAGAGGAAGTTGACGGAGGACGGCTTCCGGCCCTTCGCGGCGCCGGCCCGGTCGCGCGGGGAGGTGTCGGAGGCGGACCACATCTCTGGCCCGGGACTGCCCGCGTGGATGTCGGCGGCGACGCCCCTGCCGTTGTCGCAGCAGGCGGCGAGCCTGAAGCGGACCGCGCCGTTCGCGGGGTCGATGTACAGCGCGGCGGGCTGCGAGGCGGACTCGGAGACCTTGAAGTCCTCCAGGCCGGCGGTGGACGGGTCGAGGTCGCCGAGGTGCTGGGCGTCGCCGTGGCCCGTCCTGGTGGGTTCCGCTTCCTCAGTCGTCGCCGGTCGCACCGGAGTTGACGCCCCCCGGTCCGTATCTCGCGGCGAGTTCGGTGACCGTCCGGGCGATGCGGTCCCGCAGTTCGGCGGGCTCCAGGACCTCCACGGCGGTGCCGAGCCGCAGGAAGTCGTCGTGGGCCCGGTCGAGGGACTCGACGGGGACGGTGGCCCGGATCCAGCCGTCGCCGTCCAGGACGGCGCCCAGGCCGAGTTCGGCGGCGGGACCGGGGGCGCCCGCGAGGAACAGGGCCTCGGCCTCCTGGCCGGTGAGGCCCGTGAGCCGGGTGCGGTAGCCGTCGAGCAGGCGGTAGCCGCCGGCGTGGCCCGCGTCGCCGTACAGCGGGACACCGGCGGCGGCGAGCGCCTCCATGTCCCGGTAGACCGTGCGGACCGACACCTCCAGCTCCTCGGCGAGCCGGGCGGCGGTCATCCGGCCCCGGGTCTGGAGCAGCAGGAGGATCGAGACGAGACGGCTGGACTTCACTGACACAGGATGTCAGTGAAGCGGCCCTAGCGTCGCGTCATGTCCTTCAGCGAGAAACTGCTGACCGTGCCGCCGCCCATCGAGGTGGCGGGGCGGCACATCAAGCGCTACCACGTCACCGCGGACCCGGCCGGCATCGCGCCCGAGGTCGAGGAGGCCGCGTACGCGATCCTCCCCGAACTGCTGCCGGAACCGGACGGGACACCGCTGGCGTCCTTCGTCGTCCTGCACCGCGGCGGGGACGACGGGGCCTATCTCAACGCCTACAGCTGGGTGTGGGACAACGTCCTGCACTTCGGGGGCGCCGCCGCGGGCCAGCCCGTCCTCGGCTGCCCCGACCGCGACCCCACCCGCTTCGTCGCCTCCACGAGGCCGTGGATCGGCTGCGTGTGGGAGCTGCCGCCGGTCCTGCACGAACGCGACGCCTGGGTCCGGCACGTCCTCGCGCCCCGACTCCCCGACCTCGACGGCTACTTGGCCGATTCCCTGCCCGCCGGAACCACCGGAGACCGCATATGAGCAGCCCGCACGACTTCGACTTCTTCCACGGCGAGTGGGAGGTCCGCCACCGCCGCCGCACCGGCTTCCTCGACCCGGACAGCGCCTGGGAGGAGTTCCCGGCCACCAGCCGCTGTCTGCCCCTGTTCGACGGTGCGGCCAACATCGACGAGATCGACATGCCGCACCTCGGCTCGAAGGGGCTGACGCTGCGGCTGTTCGACCCGGAGACCCGGCAGTGGTCGCTGAACTGGTCGTCCAGCCGCAGCGGGCGGCTGTTCCCGCCGGTCGTCGGCCGGTTCGAGGGCGGCCGGGGCGAGTTCCACGGCGACGACACGCACGACGGCGAGGACGTGCGCGTGCGGTTCGTGTGGTCCGACGTGTCCGCGGCCGGCGCCCGCTGGGAGCAGGCGTTCTCGCTGGACGACGGGGCGACCTGGCTGACCAACTGGATCATGGAGTTCCGGCGGCCGGCGATCTCCTGACCGCCGGCCCCGGTCACCTCTTGCGGAACGCCCGCAGACAGAACTCGGGGTCGGGGCGGGGCCGGTCCTGGTCGGGGAGGGCCGCGAGGCGAACGGCGAAGTCGTCGGCGAGGGGGTCGCCCGGTGGCAGGGTGACGAACCAGCCGCGCCGCAGGTCCATGAGGGCGCGGCGAGGGCTGCGGCCCTGGCCGCGGCCGGGGAAGCGGGCCTCGCCCGCAGGGCGCAACCCGTGCTCGTCGGCGTGCTTCTCCACGGCCGCCGAGGTGTCCGTGGCCGGGCTGCGGGGGCGTGTGGCGAGGACGGCGTCGATGTCGCTGCCGACGTTGTGGGCGGCTCCCTTGTCGACGGTGGTGATGTAGACACCGCCCGGACGCAGCACGCGGGCGCACTCACCGACGACGGTCCGGACATCGTTCGGATCCGCGAGCAAATGGAGCAGCCACACGCTGGTGACGGCGTCGAACACGCCGTCGGCAAAGGGGAGTCGGCGGCTGTCGCCGAGGACGATCGCACCGGGCAGGCGCGCGGCGGCCCGGCGTGCCATGGCGGCGGTGAGGTCGACGCCCGTCACCCGCGTCCCGGGGCGGGCGGCGGCGAGCCGCCGGGTCACGATGCCGGTGCCGCAGCCGACGTCGAGCAGGCCGCGCGCGCCCTGGGGGACGAGGCCGAGCACGGCGTCGGCGGCGGCCTCGGCGCGCGGCTCGCCGCCGCGCAGCGCGTCGTAGTCGCCCGCCTCCTTGTCGTAGTCCAGCACCGGCTCAGCTCGCCCCGTGACCGGGGGCGAGCTCCTCCACCCGTCGGGCCAGTTCGAAGTCCTTCTCGGTGACGGCGCCGCCCGCGCTGTGCGTGTGCACGGTCAGCGAGACGGTGTTGTAGCCGAGGGTGAGGTCCGAGTGGTGGTCGAGCTCCTCCTGGGTGCGGGCGATGTGCACGACCATCGCGGTCGCCGCGAAGTGCGAGGCCAGCCGGTAGGTGCGGGTGATCCGGTCCCCGTCCAGCGACCAGCCCGGCAGTTCCACCAGCCGGTCCTCGATCTCCTTCTGCGACAAGGGTTCGACGGGCATGGCCCGCTCCTTCCGTGACGTCCCCTCCATGACGTGCGGTCCCTCTCAGCGTGCCACAGCCGGGCCGCCGCGCCCTGGTCAGAACCCGCGCGGCCGCCCGGCGGCGTACGCATTCGGCCGCGCGGAACAGCGCCCGGGGGCCGATGGGTCAGGGGCCGGCGTTCACCTGCGTACGTTCTCCGTCGCGAAGTCGTCCGCCAGGACGGTGATGTCGGCGCGGCCCTCGGTCGCGGCCAGCCAGTCGTGCGGGAGGCCGTGGTCCCCGTAGTGGGCGCCGAGGAGGTTGCCGCAGACGGAACCGGTGGAGTCGCTGTCGCCGGAGTGGTTGACGGCGAGGAGGAGGGCCTCGCTGACGCTGTGCGTGGCGAGGGCGCAGTAGACGCCCATGGCGAGGGCCTCCTCGGCGACCCAGCCCGCGCCGAGCGACTCGACCTTCTCCGCCGTGGGGGCGCCCTCTGCGGCGAGGTCGAGGGCGCGCTCCAGGGCCGTACTGGTCTCCTCGTGCCGGGGGTGGCGGGACAGCAGCCGCAGGGTGCGCAGGACGGCGCCCTCCAGCGACTCGTCGGCGAGCAGGTGGGCGACGATCGCGGCCAGCGCGCCGGCGGCGTAGGCGCCGGTGGGGTGCCCGTGCGTCATCCGGGCGGCGCGGGCGGCCATCCCGAACGCGGCCTCCGCCGGGACGCGCGCCAGCCCGAAGGGGGCCGAGCGCATGACGGTGCCGCAGCCCTTGGATTCCGGGTTGACGGGGCCTGGGCTCCCCAGCGGGGCGGCCGGATCGGGGTGGTGGACCTGCGCGAGGCCGGACAGACAGGCGTTGCCGGGCGCGCGGCGGGCGTACAGCCAGGGCAGCGCGGCCAGGCCCGAGGTCGCGCGCGGGCCGGGGCCGGGCCGCTGCTGGGTGTCCAGCCAGCGGCCGTACGCCTCCCGGACCAGCTGCGGCCAGGCCCCGTCGATGCCCTTGAGGCGGGCCCGCTCGTGCGCCTGCCGCAGCCCCTCGACGGTGAAGAGGGTCATCTGGGTGTCGTCACTGACCCGCCCGACCACTCCGTCCACGTCCGGGACGAGTCCGGTCACCCCCCGGCCGCCGTGCGTGGAGCGGATGACGGCCAGCGAGGCGAACTCCACCGGGTAGCCGAGCGCGTCCCCGACCGCCCCGCCCAGCAGGCACCCCCGCACCCGTGCCCGGTACACCGCCGTCGCCTCCCAGGACGGGTTCCACGGGTCGTACACGCACCACACCTCGATCGCCTCGGCTACGTTCTGACGTATGACCATTGTCCCGTCCGTCACCACGAGCCGCCCCGGCACCCCCGGCGACCGGGGCGTCGGCCCGCTGCTTCGCGCATGGCGAGAGCAACGGCGGGTCAGCCAACTGGAGTTGGCACTGCGGGCCGGTTCGTCGGCGCGGCACATCAGCTTCGTCGAGACGGGGCGCTCCCGGCCCAGCGAGGAGATGGTGCTGCGGCTCGCCGAGCACCTGGACGTCCCCGTGCGCGAGCGCAACGCGCTGCTGCTGGCCGCCGGTTACGCCCCGCGGTATCCGCAGACCCCGCTGGACGACCCGTCGATGGCGGCCCTCCGCGAGGGTGTGGAGCGCCTGATCCAGGGCTACGAGCCGTACCCGGCGCTGGTGCTCGACGCGACGTACCACGTGGTGGCCGCCAACCGGGGCATCGCGATGCTGCTGGACGGTGTCCCCGAGTCGCTGCTCGTGCCGCCGCTGAACGCGATGCGGCTGGTGCTGCACCCCGAGGGCCTGGCGCCCCGCATCCGCAACCTGCGGGCCTGGCGCCGTCATCTGCTGGAGCAGATGGAGCGTCAGATCGCCCTGCACCGCTCGGGGCCGCTGCGCGCGTTGTACGAGGAGGTCGCGGCGTATCCGCTGCCTCCCGGCAGGGCCGACGAGGAGGCCGAGGAGGAGCTGGGGGTCTCCTTCGCGCTGCCGATGCGGGTCGAGCACGCGGGCCGGGTGCTGTCCTTCATCTCGTCGATCTCCACGTTCAACACGCCCATGGACGTGACCGTGGCCGAGCTGGCCATCGAGACGTTCCTCCCGGCCGACCCGGCGACGGTCAAGTACCTTCAGTCCGTGGCGATGTGACGGCCATTCAGTCGCCGGTCGTGCGCAGGGCGGTGTACTGCGCCGCGGCGAAGCCGGCCACCGTCAGCGCCTGGAGCACCGTCCACACCGCACCCGCCGTGCTCGGCGTGAGCCACAGGGCGAGGGAGACGAGGCTGAGGAGGGCCCAGGCGAGGTTGGCCTCGATCACCGCCCGCACGGGCCACACCGGCGGACGCCCGCGCGCCGCAAGCAGGGCCACGGCCGCCGCGAACGCGGTGAGGAACGCGCCGAGCGCGACGAGGAGACCGGAGCCGACCCCGAGGAGCCGGCCGAGCGGCCCGGCGGCGACGAGGTAGGCGATCCCGTTCACCCCGGTCACGGCGGCGTCCGCGGCCAGGAAGCGGCGCAGCATGGTCCGGGGGTCGGTGGTCCGGGCGAGAACGGCGAGCGGGGTCGCGGACATGGGGCATCACCCTTCGTCGAGGTGGCGTCGGTCGGCTGGGAAGCGGGTCGGCCGAGGGCGGCCGCGCGGGCCGCCGGGGCCGGGCCCCGGGCCGGAGTGCGCCGGCCCGGAACCCGATGCCCTCACCTTGCCGCGCACGGGGCGCGGCGGTCGATTACCCCGGAGGTCATGACGGAGGCCATGGCAGGTCATGACGGGGGCCGTGACAGGTCATGACGGAGGTCACGCCGGGGGATCGTTGCTCACCCTTCGGGATCGTCCTTTACTCTTTGGGGTCGCCGTGGCTCGTTCCGCCATGCGCACCCGGACATGACAGACTGGAACGCGTACTTCGGCGCGTGGGGAGGCGTGGCGTGAGTGAGCGGCGGCCCGCGCCCACCGTCGGTCAGGTGGTGCTCGGCAGACGGCTCCAGGAGCTGCGCGAGGCAGCCGGCCTCAAGCGCGAGGAGGCCGCGCGCGTCCTGCGGGTCGCCCCGGCCACGGTACGGCGCATGGAGACCGCCGACGTCGCGTTGAAGATCCCTTACGTGCAGGTCCTGCTCACCACGTACGGCGTGGCCGAGCAGGACGTCGCCTCGTTCGTGAAGCTGGCCGAGGAGGCGAACAAGCCCGGCTGGTGGCAGCGGTACCACGATGTGCTGCCCGACTGGTTCAGCCTGTACGTGAGCCTGGAGGGCGCGGCGCACCTGATCCGGCAGTACGAACCGCACTTCGTGCCGGGGATGCTCCAGACCGAGGACTACGCCCGGGCCGTGATGGAGGCGGGGACCCTCGGCCAGACCGGCGCCGAGACCATCGAGCGGCATGTGTCGCTGCGCATGGCCCGGCAGAAGCTCCTCACCCGGGAGAGCCCGCCGCACCTGTGGGTGATCATGGACGAGACGGCGCTGAGACGGCCGGTGAGCACCGACGCGCGGGTGATGCGGGAGCAGATGGACCGGCTGCTGGAGATCACCGAGGAGGACCATGTGGTCCTGCAGGTCGCCGAGTTCGCCGCCGGGCCCCATCCGGGCACGTACGCCCCGTTCGCCCTCTTCCGCTTCGCGGAGCCCGAACTCCCCGACATGGTCTACACGGAGTACCTCACCGGCGCGCTGTACCTCGACTCCCGACACGAGGTCGCCCTCCACCTGGAGGTCCTCGACCACATGGCCGCCCACGCCGCCTCCGTGGACCGTACCCGCGACATCCTGCGGCGGTACCGCGACACGTACTGAGCCTGCCCGCCGGTGACATGGGCCCGGCGGCGGATCCCCGTCGGTCCTGTCCGGAACTGGTCGCACGAGCGGCGGGGGAACTCGCGGTCGGCGCGGACGCCGCCGCCCTGTACCTCCAACTGGCCACACTGGCCGCGCCCACGGACCGCGACGTACGACGGTGGAACGGCTGGTCGACCAAGCGGCACGCGCAGGTCCGGGAAGAACTCCTCGCCACCGGCGCGGTCGTCGCGGCCAAGCGGGCGCGCGTCGGCCGGACCCTGTTCCTGCCCGGGGAGTGGACCGAGCTGAAGGCCCCTCCTCTGCCCCTCGAAACCGTGAAGCTGCGCGCGTACGGGGTGCGCCCGCTGTGGGGCGACCAGATCGCCTCCCCCTTCGGCCGCATACTGCCGCCCGCCCCCCTGCACGAGATGTTCGCGGCGGCCTGGCACCGGGAAAGGGGCGGCGGCGCCCCGGAGCGGGTCGACACGGCCGGCGCCTGAGCGCCGCCGCGTCGTGGACGGGGCCCGCCGGCTCCGTCAGGTCGCGCCGCCCTTCGTGTTCTTCTCGTCGTCGACGATCTCCGCGTCCACGACGCCCTCCTCACCGGCGGGGTCGGGGGTGGCGCGGGGTTCGTCGGTCTGGGGGCCGGAGGCGTTCGCGTACATCGCCTGGCCCATGCGCTGGCTCACCGTGGCGAGCTTGTCGATGCCGGCCCGGAGGGCGGCCGTGTCCTCGGGGTGGTCGAGGAGCCCCTTCAGCTCGGTCACTGCGGCCTCGACCTCGCCGCGGACGTCGGCCGGCACCCGCTCCTGGTTGTCACGGAGGAACCGCTCGGTCTGGTAGACGAGTTGCTCCGCCTGGTTGCGGGTCTCGGCGGCGTCGCGCCGCTTGCGGTCCTCCTCGGCGTACTGCTCCGCCTCCCGCATCATGCGGTCGATGTCGTCCTTCGCCAGGGCCGAGCCCCCGGTGACCGTCATCTTCTGCTCCCGGCCGGTGGCCAGGTCCTTGGCGGAGACGTGCATGATCCCGTTGGCGTCGATGTCGAACGCCACCTCGATCTGCGGCACCCCGCGCGGCGCCGGCGGCAGCCCCGTCAGGTCGAAGACGCCCAGCTTCTTGTTGTACGCGGCGATCTCCCGCTCGCCCTGGTAGACCTGGATGCCGACCGAGGGCTGGTTGTCGACGGCCGTGGTGAAGATCTCCGAACGCCGGGTCGGGATCGTGGTGTTGCGCTCGATCAGCTTGGTCATGATGCCGCCCTTGGTCTCGATGCCCAGGGACAGCGGGGTGACGTCGAGCAGCAGGACGTCCTTCACGTCGCCGCGGATGACACCCGCCTGGAGCGCGGCGCCCACGGCCACCACCTCGTCCGGGTTCACGCCCTTGTGCGGCTCCTTCCCGGTGAGTTCCTTCACCAGATCGGTCACGGCGGGCATCCGCGTCGAGCCGCCGACGAGGATGACGTGGTCGATCGCCGAGAGCTTCACCCCGGCGTCCTTCACGGCCTGGTGGAACGGCGTCCTGCAGCGGTCGAGCAGATCGGCCGTCAGCTCCTGGAACTGGGCACGCGTCAGCCGCTCCTCCAGGTGCAGCGGCCCCTCGGAGGAGGCGGTGACGTACGGGAGGTTGATGGAGGTCTCGGAGGAGCTGGACAGCTCGATCTTGGCCTTCTCGGCGCCCTCCCGGAGCCGTTGCAGCGCCATCTTGTCCTTGCCGAGGTCGATGCCGTACTGGCCCTGGAACTTCTTGACGAGGTACTCGACGACCCGCTGGTCCCAGTCGTCGCCGCCGAGACGCGTGTCGCCGTTGGTGGCCTTGACCTCGATGACCCCGTCCCCGATCTCCAGCAGCGAGACGTCGAAGGTGCCGCCGCCGAGGTCGAAGACGAGGACGGTCTGCTCCTCGCCCCGGTCGAGGCCGTACGCGAGGGCCGCGGCCGTCGGCTCGTTGATGATCCGCAGGACCTTGAGGCCCGCGATCTCCCCCGCTTCCTTGGTGGCCTGCCGCTGGGAGTCGTCGAAGTACGCGGGGACGGTGATCACCGCGTCGGTGACGTCGTCGCCGAGGTACGACTCCGCGTCCCGCTTCAGCTTCTGCAGCACACGCGCGGACAGTTCCTGGGCCCGCAGACGGGTGCCGTCCACGGAGCCCTGTTCGGGGAAACGCCAGGCTCCGTCGCCCATGTGGCGTTTGACGGAGCGCGCGGTGCGCTCCACGTTCGTGACGGCCTGCCGCTTGGCGACCTCGCCCACGAGGACCTCGCCGTTCTTGGCGAAGGCCACCACGGAGGGAGTGGTCCGCTGGCCCTCCGCGTTCGCGACGACGGTCGGTTCACCGCCTTCCAGCACGGCCACCACCGAGTTCGTCGTCCCGAGATCGATCCCGACCGCACGCCCCATCGCCGTCCCCTTCCCGTGACCCCTACCACCAGCACAAAACTTGAGTGGCCTCTTGTCAATGGGGCGTGGGGGTTGCGGCTCGATGGGGCGCGCGGTCTCGGCCTAGGTACGTCTGCGCACGGCGTGCGCCAGGCGCAGGGCCCCGCTCACACCGCCGAAGAGCAGACGCCAGGACCACCGGTCGACCGCTGTGCGGACCGCGTTCGCCGTCACCACGGCGGTGTGCGAGACGGTGTTCTCCAGAAGCCTGCTGTCCTTCTCCCCTCGGAAGGTCTCCTCGGAGACCCGGCAGGCGCGGAGGAACTCGCCGACGGTCTCCGGGTCGACCGGCCGCCGGGAGTCGGGGTACCGCGCCCGGTAGTGCTTCAGGAAGTCCGCCGCGGCCAGGGCGCCACCCGCCTTCCGGTCCGCCTCCGCCTGCTCGGCCACGCAGGGCAGTTCCTCCGCCGCGATCAGCCGCTGGAGGGCGAGGGCCACCCACATCGACGTGAGCGGCAGGCTCGCCGGCGTGGGTGCCGCGTCGTCCGCCGTGAGGAAGGCCAGCTCGGCGGACTCCCCCTGGGGCCCGGCGGTGAACACCCCCCTCGGCGCCTCGGTCCCGGCGATCTCCCGCAGCCGCTCCCCCACGGGCACGCCCTCGTCCGCGAGCTGCTTCAGGCGCTGCGGGGACAGCAGCACGTGGACCAGCCATCCGGCGCCGTCCAGGCGGCCCCACATCCAGTCGTTGGCCCGCCAGGACCGCTTGAAGAAGGCCCCGAAGTGATGGAGCTGCAAACCGGTGAGCTTCTGTTCGGCTGTCTGGCGGTCGTCGAGCAGGCTGCGGGTGTCGGCGCTCATCTGGACCAGCTCCACGCGCTGCCGGGCGGCCGGCTCGTCAGGGAAGATCACCCGCTGGGCGGCGAGCAGATCGAACAGCCGCCGCGCGACGACGTCGGAGGGCGGCGGATCGGCCGGCCCGTCCCCGGGCCCGACACCGGTGCCGGCTTCGGAGCCGACCAGGTACGCCAGCAGAACCCTCCAGTCCGCGGCCGGGTCGCCGTCGCCCCGCGCGGGGCCGGGGAACCGCCGCAGCGTGTCGAGGACCGCGCCGACCATCGTCCGCCAGGCGTCCGCCAGGTCCGGCAGTTCCTCCGCGGTGGGCAGCTGTCCGGTGATCGCGTCGGCCCAGCCGGGGGCCTGGATCACGGCGCCCACCGGGTCGCCGTCCGCGGGGACGCGGCCCAGCACCGCCTCGACGACCGGCCGTACCTTCGCCCGGAGGTCCGGCGCCCTCCGCTTTGGCATCGCGGCGTGCACCTGTCCGACCTGTGCCTCGACGGCCGTACGGGTGTCGGGCGGCGCCTGCGCGCCGCTCTCCCGCAGCAGCCGCAGCACGGTGGCCTTGCCCGCGTCGAGCAGCGGCCGCCCGAAACGGGCCAGCGCGTCGAAGACGGCCGTGCCCTCCGGCAGGGCCTCCGGCGGCGGATCACCGCTTTCGACGACGGCCGCCGCCGCGGTCGTGAGCCGGTCCAGATCGGGGCCGAACCCGACCGGGCGGTCCGCGGGGCCGGCGCCGCAGGCGATCATCTGGGCCAGGGTCTCCTCGGCGACGGCCCGGGCCAGCACCCGGACATGCTTCGCGCGGTGTTCGCGGCGCAGGTCCTCGTCGCCGAGGTCGGCGCCCCGTACCGCCATCCGGGCCAGCCGGGTCTCCGCCCGCAGCCTGCTCCTGACCCGCTCGTTGTGGGCGGCCAGGGCGCTCAGCTCGGCGCTGATGCTCTGCGAGGTGACGACGCCGAAGACCTTCAGCAGCGTCGGCCCCAGCGGCGGTACGTGGTCGGGCACGGGCGGCGGGACGGCCCGTTCGGACGCGCCGCCGGCCGACGGGACGACGTAGGCCAGCACCCGGCGGACCTCCCGGGTCGCCGGGCGGTCGAAGACGGCTTGGAGGGCGGGCCCGATGGGCCGGTTGGCCAGCAGTCCCCCGTCGGCGCAGAACTGCGTCGCGGGCACCCGCACCATGTACGGGCCCATGTCGGGGCGCTGGTGCGTGGGTTCACCGGCGGGGATGTACGCCGGTTCGAAGGCCACGGGGTACGAGGCGCTGGAGCGGGCCGCGCGGGCCAGCGCCCGCAGCGTCCCGGGGCGTCCGAGGTCGTCGGCGGTGAACCGGAAGAGGCCCCGGTGGTCGCGGTCGTGGACCGTGCTGCCGTAGTCGTCCCGGAAGGGGTGCGGCATGCCGTCCAGGAGGGTGGTGGTGATGAAGACCCGCGTGGGATCGGGGTCGGCGTCGGTTCGGGGGTGCCCGGCGATCCCCTTCACCCGGTCGTCGCGCACGGTCTCCAGCCCCTTCTCCAGCCCGCGCAGCAGCCGTTCCTCGCCCTGGAGGAGGGAGGGGGGCCGCCGCTCGTCGAGGTCGCGCAGGAGGGTTCCGAGACCGCCTTCGTCCAGCCACAGCGACCGCAGTCCGCCCAGGTCGCAGCCGTGGACGGTGGCGAGGCCCAGCAGGGCCGCGTTGATGCCGCCGGCACTGGTGCCGGAGAGCACGTCGACGCTGACGTCGATCCGCAGCAGGTCGAGCAGCCGCTTGTAGCGGGCCCGCACGAGTCCGGGGAGATCGTCGGAGGCGTCGGCGCGCGCGGCGGTGGTCAGCAGGTTCAGTTCCCTCGCCACGCCGCCCATCCAGACGGCCAGGCTGAGGCCGCCGGTGAACGCGACGGCGAGTCTCAGCTCCGCGTCGGGCCCTGGCTGTGCGTCATCACTCATGCGCCCAATGTGCTCGCCCGCGGCGGCGCGCGCATCCGGGACGCCGACGGCCGGACCAACGCCCCGCGAGGCGGCTGGTCCGGCCGTGGTGTACCCGGGGGTCAGGCCAGCTTGGCCGACAGGGTGATCGGGACGGCCTTGAGGGCCTGGCTGACGGGGCAGTTCACCTTGGCGTTCTCGGCCGCCTCGACGAAGCCCGCCTCGTCGAGACCGGGCACCTCGCCCTCGACGGTGATGTGGACGCCGGTGATGCCCTCACCCGGCTGGAACGTCACGTCGGCGGAGGTGACGAGCTTGGTGGGCGGCGTGCCGGCGCCGGCGAGGGCGTGCGAGAACGCCATCGAGAAGCAGCTGGAGTGCGCGGCGGCGATCAGCTCCTCGGGGCTGGTCTTGCCGTTCGCCTCCTGCGTGCGAGCGGCCCACGTCACCGGCTGCTCGGCGATGGCGCCGGACGAGTCGAAGGTGACGACACCGTTGCCCTCGAGCAGGTTGCCTTCCCATACGGTGTGTGCGGAGCGCGTGGTAGCCACGGTTCTTCCTTTCACGTGGGTCCCGTTCCAACGGGGTCGGACCCATCCGATCACACCGAGCCGCCCCGGACCCAGCCGACGGGACGGTCTCCCGCCGACTCGCCCTGTGTGCGCGCCACTTCGCCGGACGGCCCACCGCCTGGCGGGCGCACGCGGGGGCGCCCACGGGGGGGACCGCGGACGGGGGAACGCGGACGGCTCCAGGTCGTCTCCGCAAAGCCACCTAGGTGTTCTGTCTCGGGAGGTTGTGGACGAGTGAGCCAGGTCTCGGCTGGGGGATCTTGAACAGGTGAGGGCCTTCCGGTTCGGTGTGGATTGCGACG